>CAYVUY010000043.1:0-2630 GCA_964455195.1 uncultured Candidatus Saccharibacteria bacterium | reverse complement strand
GTGTGTGTGTGTGTGTGTGTGTGTGTGTGTGTGTGTGTGTGTGTGTGTTTTACAATTCAAACACGAAACATCAATCGACTCGATTTTTTATTTTTAATTTTATCTGGAGTTTTTTTGTTGTGAAACCGGAAAAAAAAAGTCAAAAAAATAAAATAAATAAATATTAATTCATGTACTTGTAGCGTTGTTTTTATATCAATGTTATGAAATCATTATACCTTTATGTTTTAGTCGTTCTCTTTTTGGTCTGTATATCTGTCTTTACATATGTTAATGCGTTGATTACACACAACATTGATATAAATGAACGATCCACATTTGAAAATCCATTTAATGACTCAGCGAAACGGAAGATGGTCGGTGATGGAAAGCAAACCGCATCTACGCAGGACCAATTATCTGGCATTTCTGTCGACAATTCCAAACATGCTGGGTGGTTTGTTTATTGTCGAACAGTAAAGAGTCGTCGTAGCAATATCGCTGATCTTCCGGTCGCTTCACACGAACTCCATCATGCTGTGTTATATGAAAAACCATATCTGATGCTGATAAACAATCTCAAAAGAGTGGAGATATTGCAACTGAAAGGTACCGACCGTCGTTCGATAGACTGGAAGGATGATAACTACGATATGCAGCCAGGAGCCTGGCTGTTATGGCAGATGTACCGCACGGATACGGACAGTTGGAGTTCGTCCTTGGAATGGGCAGCGGAAGCCAACCGTGATGACAACATGACACAGAATAATAATAATAACAACAACAACAATAATAATAATAATAATAATAATAATAATAATAATAATAATAATATTAATAGCACTATAACAGCAGCTGTACCTGGTCGACATATGCATCATACTGCACTAACTATTCCTTGGGAACTAACTCGGGAGCCGGTGGAGCGATATGTGTGGCTGACTGTGTTTACCCAGGATCATATCCAACCACTTTACGCCATGTGTAGCATTGACGCCAAAACATCAACGAGATGTGCTCCCGAACAGATTTGTTTTGTTGCAGCAGCAATATTTGTGGATGATCGTAGCGCTACAGTGGCACACAAGCAACTTCAAAAGGCCGGAGTGATTGCTGTTGGCGCGAAGCTTGATGATCACACTCCGTCCTCGACTAAATCGGTGGATCGCTTCGACGACATTGATCAATCGGACGGCGACAAATACTGCAGTGGCCGTAAAGAGGTCGGACAACTTGGTGTGAACAACACCAGAGCTTGTCCAGAATCTGATGAAGTGTCCGTGCTGGAGCAGAACAAGGATGTGGTGAAAACTGCTGCTCGTCAACCACACGCACCACTGGCGAATACCAACATGACGCCAATAACACCATCACCATCACCGACTGACATGTTCGCAGATTATTTCCTGGATATATACTCTTCTGGTGTACACCTGGACACAGCATGCGAACGACAGTACCAGTTCACGACTTCACCGGATGAATTTTATTCAGAAATACAAGTCTGGCGACGAACGCTTGTGACACTTGCACGGACGAGTGCAAAACGGTTCACGTGTCATGGTCGGATGTTGCCCTGTACTAATTCTTCGATTCAGCGCGACATTTCACCCGGCAGCATGCGTGGATTTCCATTCGCATCATTCGAACAAGTGACTAATGTGCCCATCGACCACGTACCAAACGCTATCGCGGAGCCAGCAATCTCGATGCCGCTACTGACCAGGGCAAGAGAAGAATCTGCACTCAGATATCAGGAGTACTTTCGCACATTGGCCGAACGCTATGAGCGACAGGCCATTCAAGAAGTGATGTCTGAAATCGAACGGAAAAAGAAAGTCCTGATCCAGCGCCTTGAGTGCGAGCTGAGCGCACACATGGATCGCGAACACGACAAGCGTCTGGAGGAGATCGAGACGGAGCTCAGTATTCTGATTGAGAGTGAGAGTCAGCATTTGCTCGAAGAGTTGAAGGTGGAACAAGAGCAGCGGGTGGACAGACTGCTTTCAGAATACTGCCAGAAGTTGCATAACGACATGCAGGAAAAAATCGAGCATGAAATGCGTGAGAATGAAACGACCATAACGAAGGAACGCGACAGGCTGATCGAGGATCGTAAAAAGAAAATTGCCGAGATCCAGGAAGAAGAAGCAAAGCGAACAGAAGAGTGTATTGAAAATGAGCGTACCAAAATGGGCGATCCAACGTTGAGCGATGCATACAAGCAGTGGAAGGCAGAGATTGAGTGTGTGCTTTCAAGGCAGGCAAAAGAGCATTATGACTCTCGTGTTGCGGAATGGCGAACACAAATAGAAGCGCAATTCACAGCACAGTGCAGTCACGAGCAGGAAATGTACTTGAGGCGATTTGAGGAAAAAAAGATGGAATTAGTCACAACTTATGAAGCTGATGTTCGTGCAATCGAAGCAGAGTTGAATGAGAAACGACAAAAAGCTATCTCAATCGCAACCACTCTTGCTCAACAATTACAGCCACAACCACAACCACAACAACAACAACTGCAACCACAACAACAACTGCAACCACAACAACAACTGCAACAACAACAACAACAACAACAACAACAACAACAACAACAATAATAATAATAATAATAATAATAATAATAATAATAATAATAATAATAATAA
>CAYVUY010000042.1:0-2812 GCA_964455195.1 uncultured Candidatus Saccharibacteria bacterium | reverse complement strand
AATTTTGGTTTCTTTTGTGACCGTGCAGTGACGGAGGTTTTTGCCATACAAGTGTTGTTGAGAAAAGAGAGGAAACGTTAGATACTTTCGCTTGAATATCACGTCTTTTTATTTAAAATCTTTATTTTTCAACTAAAATCTTAAATAAACCTACGGATTACAAACGTACAGAGGATTATAACATAATCTCTTATTTTTTACAAGAAATACTATTTCTTCAGCTGGGTGCGTGCCGAATACAATAAAAGACTACGCTAAAGCGTAGTCTTTTATTGTTCAAACTAAAGAAACTTAACTTTTTAACGTTCGTAAGCTCCGATATCGAACCCTCCGTTAAGAGGACGTGCAGTGGTTATGTCATAGTCATTAGTTACCACACTTGATACTGTTGTTGCTCCACGGTTAATAGCAGGAGATGTCGCTTGTAAGTGGAAATCAGAGCCTGGCGTAACAAAGAGTGGATTTGCTAATACGGCACCTGTGTCCCCTGTTGCTTGAGTCCCTGAACCACCGTAGTATAGGTTATTCATAAATGAACCAGTTCCTAGATTTCCACTTTCATATTGAACAGAAGAAGATCTTGGAATAATAATATTGTTACGAATATCTACTTTGGCTGATGTTAGATTTGCTGACGTATTAGCAATAACGGAGTTGTATCCTGAACCGGGTGTTCCCGGAATAAGGATATTATAAAATGTATTGTTATACACCTTAGCACCACTTAAATCAATAGAATCAAATCGGAGGCCGTAAATATCTGTGCCTGAAACGATGTTATTCCATATCTTAATATTGTTGCGGGCTCCACTTGTTATATTAATACCGTGCTTACCAATATTTTGGAAAATATTGTGATGAAGATTTATATCATCAACATACGGATCAACAGTTGAATACACTTGGAATCCATTCCCTCCTCGTATCTTTGTAAATAAGTTATATGCAACTTCATATGATCCAGCTCCATCAATATAAATACCATGGTTCTCGAAATTACTATTTAAGTTATCTGGGCCACAGTACACATCATGTATATTATTTCCTACAAAGAATTGTCCGTATCCACTACCAGAAATACCTCCTGCTTTTGCTGTAACGTTATTAATAGCTGTAGCTGCGGTAAGTTCATTATTAACTACACGCCAATGGCTACCTCCAGCCTGAGTGTGAACAGCTCCATCATGGTTACCACCTTCTACACGTAAGTTAGCAACAGTAATCCATGATCCCATTCCTACATCTATACGAGCACTATCTGCTGAGGAAATAGTTCCCGTATCCGTGGTTGAATTATAGACACCATTAATAAAGACATCTTCTGTGGGATACCCCATAATCGTAATTGGGCCACTTCCAGTGCATCCTGAACATGTTGGTGCTGTTCCTGGTGCACTTCCAGATTTATTAAGTGCTTGTAAGAAATAATCTCCATACCCCTGATTAGTATATGCAACTCCTTTACCACGAAGTACGATAAAGTCTCCTGCCTTTACTCTTCCCCATGCACCTGAAACACTTGCAGGGTCAATAGAAAATGTTAGACGAGCTCCGGCTTTTTTCTGTGCTGTTTTAAATGGAGCAGTAAATGTTCCTCCTGTCGTCGTGTCTGTAGTATCTACACCATTTACATTATCTACGAAATAAATTGTTCCAGGTAATATAGTAAACATGTTATCACTATTTGAAGTTACACCCCCTACTGAAACAGTTACTGGATAGGTACTACCACTAGCAAGTCCAGGAAGACTACCGATCTGTACTGTTATTTGTTGCACATCACTTCTTCCTTTAGAAACACCCAAGTATCTATAATTATCAACTTCTACTCCTCCGATATAGACTTTTACATTTGAAAGTGATGTTCCAAAGTTTTTACCAAAAACAGACAAATATATTCCTTTATTGTTTTCTCCACCTGTATTTGGTCCTGAAGTAATATCTGTATAGAGAACTACAGGCGCTCCACTTACTGGAGCCACTGGATTCGCCGTAAACGTCGCCCCCACACTCTTAGCAGAACTCATAGTTACTGTACAAGTACTTGCTGAACCAGAGCATGCTCCAGTCCATGAAGTAAATGTGTATCCAGTAGAAGGAGTTGCGGTAAGAGTAATAGTAGTTCCTGATGCTACGGTTGTAGAGCACGTTGTTCCACAGCTAATACCTGTTCCTGTAATGGTTCCATTAGAAGGTGAAATAACTGTGAGAGTATTGTTGGTAGGTAGTAGTACTACGTCTGCCGTAAACATAGCATACACACTCTTATTAGCACCCATAGCAAAGGTACAAGTGTTAGTAGTAGAGGCACATGATGATCCCCAACTAGTAAAGCTATACCCTGATGCTGGTGTAGCTGTAAGAGTAATAGTGGTTCCTGAAGCTATTATGGTAGAACATGTGCTTCCACAACTAATACTAGGTCCTGTTACTGTTCCTCCTGTGGTAGGAGTAACGGTGAGACTGTAGTTAGCTGTAGGAGAAGGAGCACTAGCAATACTTCTTGCAAGTGATGTAGCAGATGCTGATCCTGCACTATTAGATGCAGTAACGGTAACAGTAAGATTAGTACCTGCATCTGCTGTAGTAGTAGCGTAGCTTGCAAGTGTTGCTCCTGTAATAGCTACAGCATTTCTCTTCCATTGATATGCATACGAAGTAGGAGTGTTAGACCATGTGCCAGAAGAAGCAGAGAGTGTGGTTGGAGAAGAAACGGAAATAGTAGGAAGTACTGAGTTTACTGGAAGAAGTGACGGGGTTGGATTCCTCACCACATAACTAACAGAAGCAACAGTTGCTCCTGCACTATTAG
>CAYVUY010000041.1:0-2854 GCA_964455195.1 uncultured Candidatus Saccharibacteria bacterium | reverse complement strand
AAACATTTTTCTATTCAGGTAACGAAGCCTACCGCCTGGACTTATTGCCATTTGGCGGCAAAACCTACCGCTCCAAAGCAGATGTTTTCTACGGTGATTCAAAACTAGGTACAATTGAATTTGACAGCATCTTTGAGAACCTAGCAGAAACGGCCAAATTCCACGTTGAAAACTCTGCTTTTTACGATGAATGGGCAAATGTTTGCCTTGGCTCAATCATTGAAAACTTTGCAAAATCAATAGGCTCTGACGTGCTGGGGGTGCTACGTGCTGACGTTGCGCTCGATGGCCGACAATTTGAGGCTTTCGGCTGGAACGTTTATCACCACGACATTCTACCAATCCGGCAAAGCTCAATGAAGGGCGGCCACTGGGCAACAGATAAGCAGCATTTAACCAGGGTAACGACTGGTTTTTCCTATGGTTCCCGCAGTTCTGGCCGCTTGTTTCGCTGTTATGATAAGTCGCTCGAAATCTCCGAAAAATCACAGCACAAATCCTATATCCTGGACTATTGGAAGGAAAACAACCTCGACCAGGTGGGGGGGCATGTGTGGCGCTTAGAGGCTGAATTAAGGAGTGATTTTCTAAAGACGGTGGAGGGCTTCACCTGGGAACATCTATTCGACAAAAAACGGCTTTTGGGCTTGTTCCAAGTGGCCACAAAGAACTATTTCGAGTTTGTTGATATGTCAGTCACTGAGGGCATAAACAATGCAGCACAGCGGAAAAAGAGATTCCAGCGTGCAAAGCGTATCAAGGTTGTCGACTTCACACAAGTACACACGGATGGCTACCAACGGCGCAAGATTGAAAAGAAGCCCAAAACAGACAGGACGGCCAAAATAATGATAAAGCAACTCGCTTTATCTGCTGCCTTGACTGCTGAAAATGAACCAGAAAAGGCGCTGAATTATGCCAAAGCAGCGGGTTTAATGATGGATGAAAACGGGTTGCAAGAATACGTAATTAAGAAAACCCATTTTTGGGCACCACAGATTGAGCGTGAAGCCTGGAGGGCTGGAAAATCGGTAAACTCGATGGTGAATTTGGGGAACCTGGCAGCATCATTAATTGACCTGCAAAATTGCTATGTATGACCCAATTTACAGACCTACCCGAATACAAGAAAGGCAAAGCGGGCGAAGCCATTTTGCAAGCAGATTTTGAGGCCAAAGGGTTTGTAGTGTATACCCCTACCCCTGGAGTAAGTGAACCTTTTGACTTCATGTTGTACCGTTCGGATTGTGTTTACCTGGCCGACGTGAAAACGTACAACCGCCTAGCCACAAAACCGGAAATCTCGATAGATACCGCTGATTTGGAAAAATACATTGCTGTCGAAAACCGCCTAAGAATCAAATTGCTGATTTTTTGGGTATGCACGTTTGAACAGGCTATATTTTCCAGCACTTTGGAGAATTTCCGCAATTCTTGCACCAAAAACCAGCATACCGGAAAAGCTACCATTCATTTGAAGTACACAAAATTCATGCGCTGGTTAACCCTGGATGAATGCCGGGCTATTGGCTGGCCTAATCAAATGTACAACGGTTGCACTAGGTATTTCAACAACAACACGGCAATAGCTCAAAAACCGCTTTAAAATGGGACTGGAGCAACAAATAGTACAAGTAGTTGAACAAGCAGTCAAAGAAGCGTTGGAGGGGCTGGAAATGCCTCAAAACGGCAAAGAATACGATTGTCTGATAAGTACCCTTGAGGCTGCTAAACTATTGGGCTGCTCTGATGAATACATACGCCACTTACAAGACAGAGATATTTTGCCCCTTCGCTTTCTACCTGGTTCAAAGAAGATACGGCGGGTTTTAAAGTCGGAGGTGATAGAATTGATAGAAAAGAGCATTGTAAAGCGATCCAATAAAAAAGCCCCTACCAAATGACAGGGGCTTTCCAACAAAGACAACATGAGTTTGAAAAATCATTCCCGACAAAAAGTAACCAATTCAGCGAACATTTTTTCCAGGGCTGGAGTGAATGCGAAAAAAGTTTGCTGCCTAATGCCGTTGATTGTTTCGTTTGTTGGTAATGCCGCCGCCGCTTCCAGTGCATCCGCGATCGCCTGTAAGGTGGTGGTATCACCTGTTCCCTTTGCTAAAGTTGCAATTGTTTTCAAGGCTGCCAAAATCGAACCAACCGCAATTGCTGGCAATGGCTCGCTGTTTATCAGTCGTTTAAACTGGACGGTATCCAAGTTGGCTAATGCTTGTTTTGCGCTTCCCCCCTTCTGGAGAATTTCTCCCCAAATTATCTGCAACTCGGATCGGGTTAAACTCTTCTTTTCAACTGTCATACAATGAATTTTTGATTAATCAATAGACTAAAGATACCAACTTTTGGGTAGATAATTGGCCATTTGGATTACTGTATTTCAGATAGATATGAAAAAACAATACCGTTCACCCTTTAAAAGATACCTTTAAATAAATGCTTGCTTTTCTGGGCTTAATTGGCTTTGTTTGTATCAATTAAAAACCCAATATTGCAGCCAACAATGAAACGAAGGAAATACAGCACCAGGGGCACACGTCGCGAATATTCGACAATCCGAATAGACGTAGAAAGCAGGGACAAATTAAAAGTGCTTGCTGACAAAATGAAAGTGCCAATTGTGGAGGTAATGAAGATTGCAGTCGAGCGACTCGAAAACGACCTGGATAAAGAACCAGGTTAAAATGCAAAAAGGGGTTCCCGCTACCAACGAAAAACCCCTTTTTATTGAAAATGACATCAATTCTAGCCACTGTCACAAAGACAGCTTGCCAAAAAGCCTGATTTACAGGCGCTTTCAAAGAAAGTTAGTGATCCCGTCAGGATTGACTAACAACCTTCT
>CAYVUY010000040.1:0-3321 GCA_964455195.1 uncultured Candidatus Saccharibacteria bacterium | reverse complement strand
GAGTTCCGTTGACTACGAGTGTCTGGGATGGGGTTGAGGTGCCGATACCGACGTTGCCATAGAATTCATGACTAAATGTAGTACTTGCAGTACCTCCTACAGATTTAAGTCCGTACCCTAGATATTCTATTCCATTTACTTTCTTACCTAAGAATGAGATGTAGTTAGAGGATGTTGCTCCTACTTCTCTTTCGTCAGGAACAACTGCTAGTCCACGATAAGAGCCGGTAGAACCTGTGGTACGTTGAACTCTTCCGTCAACAAGAAGCATTGTGTAGTTAGAAGATGAGTCTAATCCACCAGTATTAATAGAACCGATGACTTCCATAAATGACGACGTTCCATTACCTGTATCACTTAATCCACCTTGTCCGGAATTACTAGGGGCAAATCTAAATACACCTGATTGACCAGAGTTGATAGGTCTATCACTTAAAGACCTCATTTGCATTCCTGGATAACCTGGGCCTGCATCTATCTCGATACCTCCCGCCGTACTGTTACTATCAGTTCCACCTAAATAAAAAGTGTTGGTACTTGGGTCTATACGGAAATATGAATACCCTGCTTGTTGTACGTCAATCAAACTACCAGTTAATGAACTAGAAGCATTGAGTGTCAAGAATGCACCTGGAGTTGAAGTACCGATACCGATGTTTCCATTAGCAAGAATACTAAAGAGTGACGTTCCAGAAGAAGAAGCTACGTTGAATGGATTAAGAGCACCTGATCCTTGTACATTAAAGGAGATAGTAGAAGAAGTAGCATTTACTCCAGCTACTGTTCCATTATCTAAGAAGAGTCCTGTAGTAAGTGATGTAGCAGAGTTAAAGCGTGCTAGGTAGCCATTGCTTCCACCTGATACACCTGCTCCTCCTGTGATACCGAGAGATGATGTTGCTACCCAGAGTGTTGAAGTACCAGTTGACCATAGTACTTGACCTAGGGTTCCTGAAGCGTTAGCACTATCAAAGAATGCTCCGGATAAACGCATGTTACCAAGTATCGAAAGCTTTTGATCTGGAGTTGAAGTACCGATTCCCACATTTCCATTCGCGGCGAAAGTAGTAGAAACCGTCCCACTGTTAGGACGAATTACGACTGGCTGTCCTCCACCTGAATCAAGAAGGAGGCTATAGAGAGCAGAAAGTCCCTGTGTGCCTATTTCAAGATATGTACCTCCTGATTGGTTAGTTACTCTAATTTTTGTAAGATCATTAACCATATCTCGAACTTCAAGTGTTGTTTGAGGATCACTAGTTCCGATACCCACATTTCCATTTGCAAGCACCTTAAAGAGTGATGAGGTTGCGAATCCTGATGAAGTAGTGGAAGCGATATCAAAGAGTGGCGTAGTAGAACCGAATGCATTTTGAATAGAAAGACGGGCAGATGAAGTGGTGGTACCTATAGCGGTATCACCATTATTAAGAATGGTAACCTTATCTGAAGATCCAAGCTGGAACTTTGCAAGATAGTTAGGAACAGTGGTCGCAGAAGAAGTGTCATTTGAATTAACCCGTAGTGCAACATATCCCATTGATGACGATGCCAGTACGTTAACAGTTTGGTCGATATTTAGACCATACATAGGTACTGTTGCGTTATATGAACCCGCAGGTCCAAAATTAGGGTTTACCTTCAAACCGTTTAACTTGGTGGTGTTATTCGTAGCAACACCCATATATCCACCGATTGTAGTGATTGAGTAATCACCACCGCTATTATTTACTACACCGGCAGCAGTAGAATATGGGCCAATTTTCAAGAAACTAAGTGTTCCGTATGCACCATTGTATCCCACCCAACCATTAGAAGCACTCACATTTGATATAGTAAATACATCTTCACCACATTGACCAGACCAGTCAGTACGTAAATTACCTAAGTATTGACCTTGACCCATTTGAACAGTTTTCCCTGAACAATTACTTCGAGTAAACATACCTTGAGCATTCAAGTTTACTTGTGAGCCAACAGAACCTGATGTCTGGAAATCAGCATAGTTACCTTTGAAACTTGAAGAGGCATTAAGTCCTATATATGTACCGTATGTTGCACTATTTTCTATATATTGTTCATTTACTTGTGCAGATGACATCGAACGTGTACCTAGGAGCAGTACTGGTGTGGTAGAACCGACAATAGTTGAACCCGATGCAGTAGTAGATGCGTCGTATGCAATGGTCATTTTACTAGATGGCGTTGAGCTTCCCATGCCAATATTTCCGCTTGCTAAAACAGTGAAGAGTGATGATGTAGCAAAGGTATTTGATGTAGTTGAAGCGATGTCAAAGAGAGAAAGCGTGGAGCCATTTGAATTTTGAATTGAGAATTTAGCCGATGGTGTCGTAGTACCTATTGCGATAGTGCCGTTAGTTAATGCAGATAAAGATAGCGTTCCGTTTGGACGTAGTTGAATTGATCCAGCACCAGCTGTTGTCCCCCAAGTTCCTGAGTTGGTGGTTGAAAGAATAAAAGGTGCATTACTTCCGTTATTACGATTCATATAAATACCCTGAGTTTCAAGAGACATATTAACTGTGTTACCACTATCAATAAGTCTTATCGTACTTACCGCAGGATTATCTGTGCCGGTGACAGTAAGTGGTACTCCATCTACAAGATTTGCCCCCATTCCGATATTGCCATTTGGTGCGATTCTAAAGAGTTGTGCTCCAGTAGATGAAGCTACGATAAATGGATTGGTAGTACCGCCTAATCCTTGAACAGCAAAAGTTGCAAATGGTGTTGATGTTCCCACCCCTACATTTCCATTTGCAAGCACCTTGAAAAGTGAGGTTGTTGCAAAACTTGATGAAGTGGTAGAAGCGATGTCAAAAAGTGGAGTAGATGAACCATAATTTCCTTGTACTGAAAATCTAGCAAATGGACTAGTGGAACCAACTGCAAAGTCTCCTGCTTTTGAAAACATTCCTCGTTGTAGAAGGCCTGACGTGAATCCTGTAACACTTGTATTAAAAATAATATTTGCACCAGTTCCTGAAGTACCTACAGCACTTAACACAGTGTTGTCATCTGCATCAAGTGACAGTGTTTGTTTTGCGTTAGTATCAGAACCTTGAAAGTTAACATAATTACCATCTACACGAATTCCTCCTGAAAGGTGGGTTTGACCTGTTGCGCTATCAATTTTTATATCATTATTTCCATCAGCGTAAATACTTCCGTATTGTGTAGGACTATAACTTAACTTAATTCCGTTGGTAGTACCATATAATTGAAGCATGGTATCTGGAGAAGAGGTCCCTATCCCCACATTCCCATTAGCAAGAATACTAAAGAGTGACGTTCCAGAAG
>CAYVUY010000039.1:0-3450 GCA_964455195.1 uncultured Candidatus Saccharibacteria bacterium | reverse complement strand
TGGGCTCCAGCGGTAAAGGACATGAATATTTTCTCAAGCACTTCCTTGGCACACAGCACGGTGTACAGGGCAAGGACCTGGGTGATGAAGGACCAGGACGTTCCTCTGAAGTCGTCTGGCATGATAAAGCACCGGAAGGAAAGCTGGATCTGGTGGTTACACTCGACTTCCGTATGTCAACGACCTGCGTATATTCGGATATCGTTCTGCCAACGGCAAGCTGGTACGAGAAGAATGATTTGAACACTTCAGATATGCATCCCTTTATCCACCCTCTCTCTAAAGCGATTGATCCAGTCTGGCAAAGTAAATCGGATTGGGAAATCTATAAAGGATTTGCGAAGAAATTCTCTGAGCTCTGTGTGGGTCATTTAGGTGTTGAGAAGGAAATTGTTCTTAATCCTATCCAACACGATACAGCCGGTGAATTATCACAGCCCGATGTGAAGGAATGGCGCAAAGGTGAATGCCCGCTGATTCCAGGGAAAACCGCCCCAAGCATGAAGGTAGTGGAGCGCGATTATCCGGCGACCTATGAACGCTTTACAACCCTAGGCCCCCTCATGGAAAAACTGGGCAATGGTGGCAAGGGCATTGGCTGGAATACCCAGCATGAAGTTGATTTCCTGAAAAAGCTCAATGGTGAGAAGCATGGACGCGTCAAAATAGAAAGCGATATTGATGCCTGTGAAATGGTTCTCTCTCTGGCTCCCGAAACCAATGGCGAGGTTGCCGTTAAAGCTTGGGCGGCTCTTGGAAAAATCACGGGACGCGATCATAGGCATCTAGCCTTACCAAAAGAGGAAGAAAAAATCCGCTTCCGCGATATTCAGGCGCAACCGCGTAAAATCATCAGCTCTCCGACATGGAGCGGTATTGAATCCGAGCATGTCTGCTATAATGCTGGATATACGAATGTGCATGAGTTTATTCCCTGGCGGACGCTGACAGGCCGTCAACAGCTCTATCAGGATCATCCGTGGATGATAGATTTCGGCGAGGCTCTGGTCTCCTACCGCCCACCAATCAATACACGCACGGTGCAGCATATGCTGGATAAACACGGGAAAGAATCGCCGACAATCCTGCTCAACTTCATCACGCCGCACCAGAAATGGGGCATTCACTCCACATATTCGGACAATCTGCACATGCTAACGCTTTCTCGCGGCGGCCCCATTGTGTGGGTGAGCGAAGTGGATGCAAAAAAGATCGATGTTAAGGACAATGACTGGCTGGAGGTTTTTAACACCAACGGCGCAATCATGGCCCGTGCGGTGGTTTCTCAGCGTGTGAATGAAGGTATGATGCTGATGTACCACGCACAGGAAAAACTAGTGCATACGCCCGGTAGCAAAATTACAAATGCACGAGGTGGAATCCACAACTCCGTCACCCGCACCACGGTTAAGCCAACGCATATGATTGGCGGGTATGCCCAGCTATCATACGGATTTAACTATTACGGTACAGTCGGATCCAACCGCGATGAGTTCGTCATTGTCCGTAGAATAGACAAGGTGGACTGGATGGATGAACCGGCGCAAACGGAGGCAGCAGAATAATATGAAAGTACGTGCGCAAATCGGCAAAGTCCTTAATCTGGACAAATGCATCGGCTGTCATACCTGCAGTGTGACGTGCAAGAATGTCTGGACATCCCGCGAGGGCGTTGAATATGCCTGGTTTAACAATGTCGAAACCAAGCCCGGCGTGGGATATCCGAAGGAATGGGAGAATCAGAAAAAATGGAATGGCGGCTGGGAACGTCATTCAAACGGCAAAATTCATCCCAAACAAGGCAACCGCTGGCGCATTCTGGCCAATATTTTCGGCAATCCGAATTTGCCTGAGATTGATGACTATTATGAACCTTTTACCTTCGATTATGATCATCTCCAAAAGGCGCCGGAAATGAAAACTATGCCTACCGCGCGTCCGCGTTCGCTGGTGAGTGGTGAGCGCATGGAAAAAATCCAGTGGGGCCCAAACTGGGAAGAAATTCTGGGCACGGAATTCGAGCACCGTAAGAAAGACTATAACTTCAAGGACATTGAAAAGGAAATGTACGGCGAGTTTGAGAATACATTCATGATGTATCTTCCCCGCCTGTGCGAACATTGCCTGAACCCGACCTGTGTTGCTTCCTGTCCATCTGGATCTATTTATAAACGGGAAGAAGACGGGATCGTCCTGGTTGATCAGGACAAATGCCGGGGCTGGCGCATGTGTATCTCCGGTTGCCCATATAAGAAAATTTACTACAACTGGAATACAGGCAAGGCTGAGAAATGCACCTTCTGCTACCCCCGCATTGAAAACGGTGAGCCCACTGTATGTTCTGAGACCTGCGTCGGGCGTATCCGCTATCTGGGCGTGATCCTGTACGATGCTGACCGCATTCAGGAAGCCGCAAGCTGCGAGAATGAAGAAGATCTCTATGAAGCCATGTGCGATATTTTCCTGGATCCGCACGACCCGGAAGTGATTGCACAGGCGCGCCGTGACGGTATTCCTGAAAACTGGATCGAAGGTGCACAGAATTCTCCAGTCTATAAGATGGCAATTGACTGGAAAGTAGCGTTCCCGCTGCATCCGGAATACCGCACTCTTCCGATGGTATGGTACATTCCTCCGCTTTCCCCCGTGCAATCAGCGGCGGCGCAGGGAAAAATACCAACCCGTGCGGATGGAATCATGCCGGATCTGGATGACATGAGAATTCCCGTGAAATATCTGGCTAACCTGCTGACAGGCGGAAAAGAAGCGCCGATCCGTTTTGGCCTCAAACGTATGATGGCGATGCGCCATTATATGCGCAGCAAAATGATTGAGGGAAAACCCGACACTGGAATACTGGATGAAGTTGGCCTGACCACGGATCTGGTTGAGGATATGTATAAGATCATGGCGATTGCCAATTATGAAGATCGCTATGTCATCCCGACAGGTCACCGTGAGGAAACGCTTGATGCTTACGGAGAGAGCGGTGGATGCGGATTCTCGTTCGGAAATGGTTGCTCCAGCCACAGCAACAGTGCCATTGACCTGTTTGAACACCCAAAACAAACACGGGGTCAGTCCGCCAGCACGAAAGACAACCGCGTCAATACGATTTTCGAGCGCGACCATTACGAAAAGACATCGGTTGTTAAAAGCGGGTGTGGAAGCCCCGGTACTGCTAAACAAACCGCAGGCGGGTGTGGCGGCGGCAGTTGTGGCGGCGGATGCGGTTAAGCAATAGAAAACGAAAGGGAAACAACATGGATATTCTTAAATCTCTGGGATTGAAAGATAAGGATCAGAAGCAGCAGGGGGACAAACCCGTTTCTCAGGATCAAAACAAGCAGGATCCCCATGCTCATGGCGGGTGCTGCGGCTCCTGCGGTGGACAAAATAAAAATCAGGAAAAGAAATAAGGCTTCACATGCGCACACTTAAAATACTTGG
>CAYVUY010000038.1:0-3984 GCA_964455195.1 uncultured Candidatus Saccharibacteria bacterium | reverse complement strand
GTAGGACACATCCCTCTGGAGGATGGTATTGGGGTTCGAGTCCCTGTTCCCCAGCTATGAAAAGTAAAAACACCTGCTTGTCGTAGGTGCTTTTACTTTTCATCTCTTGGAACACGACGAGAACCTTGGTCGCCCATTTTTATGGAATGAAATGACTATAAAAATGGTGCGTTTCGACCGTAGGAAGAAGCGAGTCCCTGTTCTATACTTAAAATAGAAATAAATAATATATTTACAAGAAAAATTCTCGCTTCTCTAATCAAATCAATTAAATTAAAATATCTGACCAATCCATGGATAAATTAAAAGAATACCAGAGTGACCTTGGTGAAAAAGCAGTTAAGATTGTTTTTGAAACTTTTTATAATCTAAAATTAAAAAGAATCTTAAAAATTCAAAAATAAAAAACTCCTGATTACGAACTGCTCGATGAACAAAATAAGATAGTCGCCATTTGTGAAGTAAAATCATTAACCGATGGAATTGCCACAGTAGATTTCAAAAAAGAATTCAGTTACGAAAAATTTATTGAAGAATCAAAAAACAGAGATAGAAATCATCGAAGTAAACTTAGAAACCATCACGGTAAGGCTTTATCGCAATTGTTTAATTATACTAATATCCCCAAAATAATAATCTTTGTTAGTTTTGATATGACAGACTATGTTGATATGGGACAAGTACTTCAAGAATTTCAAGAAATATACCCCAATTTACAAACAGCTGATTTATATATATTAATGAAAGTTTACCAGAGTATTATTCCATCAAGTAAATTTGTTATAAAAGAATCTATTTGGCATATGTACACAAATGAAATCGGTAAACAGTTTGTGAATAATTTTCTATCCTTAAGTGAAGCTTTGAGCAGAGGTGGTATTTTACCTAAAACTTTTATACTAGAATAAGTTGAGGGGGGAATTACTCTGCTATAAAATTTAGAATTTAATTAACATAATAAATATACTCAATTAAAAGTAGTACAATAGAAAAATGAAAAACAATAAATTCAACCAAGAAATTAGAAATAGTATCCAGCAAGAGTATAATGACTGGGCAAAAATTAGTAGACCTATTAATAACAACTTACTGATACTTTTTATAATAATAAGTGCAGGTATTATTTATTTTTTTAAAAATACAATTTTTAGTAATCTTTCATGGATAGTAATTTTTTATTGTTCTTGGTTGATTGCAAATAGAACAGGTCACAATGAGGGGTATATGCAAGGTTACCGTGATGGAATCTTATATGGCGAAGAGAAAAATTCTGAAATGGGTGACGAAGAAGATGAAGAATTAGTAGAAAGTTTCTACATGGAGTAAATTTAACTTACCAAAATAATTAACTTACCCCATGTACTTCAAATCAAAAACGATTTCACTAACAATTCTAGCCGTAACCGCTCTTACATGTTCCAGAGCGATGTTACTAGCTATTAATGATCCTGAAGGGCCTAATCTCTTAGTGGTTACAGTGATGGCTTCAGTCATATATTTTCTATCTTTAGTAATATATCCTTTTCTATCATTTACGGCTTTAAAAAGACTTCTCTTAGTAATCATCGCCCAGATGATACTAGCTACTATTATGTACTTTTGTTTACGCTAAGATACTATCTATAGAACTTGGACTTTTGCTATACTTCCACTATGGAAAAGATACCTGCAGATTTAAAACGCGCACTTACTGCAAACAAAATAGCGAATACTGTATGGCAAGATATCACCCCTATCGCACGGAGGGGCTTCATAGGATGGTTAGACCAAGCCAAGCAAGAAGAAACTCGCAAACGTCGTATAGAAGTCACTTGTTCCAAACTTGCTTCTGGTAAGCGGCGACCATGTTGTTATGCGATAGTACCGATGGGTATCTATAAAGCTCTAGGTACCAATCCAAAGGCCAAAGCTACGTGGAGCACACTTACCCCAGATGAACGCAGAGATTTCGTAGAATACATAGACGAAAAGCAAAAATCTGAAACCAAAGTAAAGCGGATAGAAAAGGTCTGTTCACTTCTTGCTTCTGGTAAGCGACATCCCTAAACTACATTTTTAAAATACATGAATCAAATTATACTAAACACTATGAACTCGTATGAAACTGAATTAAGAGTAATGAAGGAGATTGCACAGGAGGCTGGTAATGTGATGCTTACCTATTTCAATCAAGATCAACATGTAGAAATAAAAGAAGATGCGACACCTGTAACTATCGCAGATAAACTTATTAATACTCTCGTCATAGAAAGATTACAAAAAGAATTTCCACTTGATGGTATCATCGGCGAAGAAGAAAGTACCGCAGAGTACGGAATGGGTAGAAAGTGGTTGTGTGACCCAATAGATGGAACTAAGCCCTATACATGGGGAGTACCTACTGCAGTATTTTCTCTTGCATTAGTAGTAGACGGGACACCTGTGGTTGGTGTCGTATATGACCCATTTTTAAATAACTTATATGTAGGAGAAGCTGGTAAAAAGAGTTTCTGTAACACTTCCCCTCTTTTGGTATCTGAAACAAATTTACATACAGGCACTGTAGCTGTAACAAGTAGTTTTGAAAAATTAATGCAAACCCCTTTTTATAAAAAAATAATTGAACACAAAATAAATATTGCGTGCTTTAGCGGAGGTATTTATAAATCAACACTTGTTGCTCGTGGAAAATTTACAGCATACGTTGAATACACAGCCAAACCACATGATATGGCAGCAGTACAGCTTATCGTGGAAGGTGCAGGTGGTAAAGTTACAGGAATAGATGGAAAGCCACTTGATTATTCTAAATCTTTTACAGGAGCTATTGTATCTAATGGGATAGCGCATGATGAACTGGTAGACTACAGCTCATAGATAGTACAACCATGGAACATAACACACCAAAAGTCGGAGTCGGAGTAATGATATTCAAAGATGGGAAGGTTCTTCTTACACGAAGAAAGGGTTCTCATGCTTCCGGAGAATACGGCTTCCCTGGTGGGCACTTAGAATACATGGAATCATTCGAGGAGTGTGCCCGTAGAGAGACTCGTGAAGAAGCGGGTATTGAAATCACTAATATCAAGTTCCTTTTCGTTACTAACATCACTATGTACACTCCGAAACATTATGTACACATTGGAATGACAGCTGACTGGTTAAGCGGAGAACCTCAAGTATTGGAACCGACAAAAGCTGAAGAGTGGAAGTGGCACGACGTGAATCACTTACCTGAAGGCCCTGTGTTTGAATTTTGTAAAATGTCTTTCGATGCGTACAAAAAAAGTAAGGTATATTACGCCTCAGAAAATGATTTGATAGATTAACTTCAGATATCCAAAGTGTTACACTTTTATAATATGAAAATAATGAAAAGTATTGGTGCTGGTCTAGCTGGAATAATTATTGGGGTTGTACTATCTCTTGGTACTGATAGAGTACTCGCCAACATGGGTATAATTCCACAGGACAATCTCTGGGTATCCACTTATATTATCTGGCTCGTACTTTTCTATCGCACTGTATATAACACACTTAGTTTCTACGTCGTCGCACGCCTTGCTCCGAATCATCCTATGAGACATGCTCTTGTCATGGGAGTCATCGGAACTCTCGTGAGTATCGCAGGAGCTATAGCTACGAAAGATATGAACATAGGTCCAGCATGGTATGCATGGACACTAGCACTTCTAACACTTCCAAGTGCGTGGTTAGGTGGATGGTTATTCACGAAAAAATAAATAACTATGGCTACACTATATCTCATTGGAGGATCCCCTCGTTCAGGAAAAACTATCATCTTTAATGAAGTCCTTTCTCGTCAATCAATGGTAGCTCTTTCTACTGATGCACTACGTGAATCTGTACGCTACGCAATAACAGGAGAATCCTTCATCAGTATTAATGCACTTAATTTTGCTGGTGAAGTTACCTTCCATCAATCTGGTGAACCTGCGGATGAATCTCACACGAAACATTTCGAGCACACTACGACTCAAGAAG
>CAYVUY010000037.1:0-4094 GCA_964455195.1 uncultured Candidatus Saccharibacteria bacterium | reverse complement strand
TGTCCAAACGTTCGTCGGTCGATTTTCTGGTGTAAATGGCGCAGATTTTTTTCATGCCCCACCGCCGACTTTTTTCAGGCCAAAAAACACCCACCCGTTCCAGTTTTTACCCGTGATGTCGTTCGCAATTTTTGACAGGCTGGTATAGGACTGGCCCTGGTATTCAAACCCGGTTTCTTTCACGATGACGATGTGTTTTGTTCCTTCATGTGTCCGTACTAACCGTGTGCCGGGTTTTAATGGACTAGATGTTTCATTAAGCAGATTCGGGTTACGTTTATATTGTTTGATCAGTTGATCCAGACGTTTTTGTTGATCGGGCGACAGGCCACCCTGTTCTTGTTCCCGGATCTTATACGCAAGGCTTTTCTCAAGCATCGTTCGCCCGATGCGTGCATGTGGTTCGATCCCCCAGGCCCGTTCCCATCGTTGGCGGAGTTCGTTTAAATGAAGTTTTTCTATGTTTTGTATATTGAGTTTTTCCATCGTGTATGGTTCCTTTCCTTAAGGTCCATACACGCTTCCTTTGCAGAGGAAGTCCAGTCAATTAGGGGTGTAATCTAAATTATTTACTCCGCGACCGCCTGTACAAGGGTAAATTCTAAACCCCCGTATTTTTGACTTTAAAAATAGGGATATAAGATTTTTATTAATTCGTCTTTACTGTCACGCTTAACTACCTAATGTCTTAAGTTATAGAACTTGGCCACGGTAAGTTTGAATTAGTCGAGAAGTCCTTTGACTCTATCTGGCCATTCCTGCACAGGGTTATAAACGAGATATCTAATGCATAAGGGCTTGCTTGCCCTTTAAATCCACTCTTATGACATGAAAATTCTTATCTGGAACGTGCTGTAAAATTTCAGGCTTTAGCCTTCTAATAAATAAGCCACGAGTTTCGATTAGATCAGAAATACTGTCCCAATCTTCAACAGGATTCTTGGATTTATTGAAACTTCCAAAAGTGTATCCAAGATCGGCCAGGTCAAATTGATTGATAAGGTCATGCGCCGAGTTGGGCGCAGGTGTTCCGCAAAGAACGAAACAGCGTGAACATCTTCCTCTTAACTTTTCGACATTCTCAGAACGGACTGATTCACTATTTTTTAGATAATAAGATTCGTCGACCACTAATAAATATTTCCTAGTGCTGGCGGATGCGATGAGTGAGGTTAGCATAACGTCTACTCCCTCGTAGTTTGTCACCAAGACGTCAAAATCTTTCAGTGCCGCTTCATATTTTTGTCTTTTATCGCCTTCGGCTTGCACGACCTTATATTTGGCCTGCGTAAAGCGCTCTATATCCTTCGGCCATTCACTGACCATGCTTTTAGGGCATACAACGATCATGGCATCTACAGCACCCATATCTTTCAATATATCAAAAGAAGCTATGGACATGACAGTTTTACCGCTGCCTTGTTCGTCGAATAGGCACAGCCCCAAAATATCCGGCAAGGTCATGGCAGCAACCGCTGTTGCCTGAGCAGGATCTAACGTCTGAGACCAATTGCTCGGAACGCCTTCCTCTCCACCAGCCTCTACAATCTGTATCGCTTTACCTCTGGCAAGGCCGTGCCTTCCGAAGGCTTCGATTTGATCCCTGATCGCTTCAGTCTGTTTGGCCTCATCATTTAAAAGATCTTCGATCATCGGCAATGCTGATGCTGGAATGATAATTACATCCTTGCCTGTCTTCTGTAAGTTTCCCAGCCGTCTCCCAATCTCGGACTTCAGCTTGAGAAATTCCATTCCCGAAGCTGAAATCGTAACTTCACCGGATTCTAGGGAAACTTTCATACGATCACTCTGCCGCAGCTTTGCTCATTTTAACGATCATCTCCATAGCCTTCTCAAGGCTTTCCCTTGAGGAACTGGGCAAAAGCTTCATCTCAGCAGCTGTCATTTCGCTTAAGAACTTGACGAAGCTATCTATGCGTCCCACGGCCTCATCAGTGCTGCGAACAACGCGACTATTATAGTCTAAGATCGCTTTCGCCGATTTTGCTGCCGTGGGTTCTGGCTGCATCAACGCAGCCTTAGCTTCAGGATGCTTCCAGGCTGTATAGGCGACCCGAACTTCAGGGAAGCTAGAGAATTTTCCGTCATAAATCCATTTAAAGAATTGTATTTTGAAATCAAAATCCGTCTTTATAGGTTCAAAAATCGATTTCTGGGCCTCATTGAAATATTGATAATTTTTTGCAGCAATAGTCTCTGCTTCATGCTCTGATAAACCAAGACCACCACCGCTTTCATCGTTTTGATCTTTTGGCGATGTAGCGAACGTAATAAACTCGGAGATGATCTCATTAATTTTGAGTGTCTCTTTAATTTTGGATTTATTCCAATTAAACTTCTTAGATATCTCTTCTGGAGTAAGACCGCTTTCTGACGCATCAACAACCATCATAGCTTTAACGTAGTCTGGCCATTCTATTTTAAGGGAGGCCGAAAAATTCTCCTCCACTAACACATTTTGCTCGTCTTCTTCCGTGGCATCCTGATTTAAAATATGTACATCGACACTTTCTAAATCCTGTCTATTCGGATCTGTGGACGGCATCGTTTCTAGAGCATATTTTATAGCAAAAAAACGTCTATTCCCATCGAGAAGCTTTCCATCAAATGAAAGCGTTACCGTATGGATCTTCATCAGATTCATGATATTGGACAAAAAGTCGGTGAACTCAGCCGATGTCCATTCGCCAACCCCCATCTCAAATTCACGGTGTTTGATCGAACCGCTCCCGCAGACATGCCCGTTTATGGGGACATTATAGGGAGGGTCGGTGAAAACCATCTGTGCGCGGTCTGCGCCCATCAAGATCGCGTAGCTATCGGGTTCTAAACTATTCCCACACAATAATCGATGATTGCCCAAGATCCACAGATTACCGGGTTTGGTAATTGCGGGCTGGTCGGTTGCGGGTTCCACGATGGTATCGGCCGGGTCTAATTTTTTCGATACCGGGCCATCAATCATAAAATCAATCTCGCCCATCTCAAACCCGGTGATTTCAAGGTCGAAATTTAGGTCCAATGCGGTTAAGTATTGAAGTTCAATGGAAAGGATTTCTTGGTCCCACCCGGCCAGTTCGGCCAATTTATTATCGGCCAGAATATACGCCCGGATCTCGACCTCGGATAAATGATCCAGACGAATGGTGGGGACTTCCTTTAATTTTAATTTTTTGGCCGCTTCCCATCGGCCGTGTCCCGCGACGATGGTTAAATCCGGATCGATTAGGATCGGGTTGTTAAATCCAAATTGTTGGATACTGGCCGCGATTTGAGAGATTTGCTTGGCACTGTGTTTTCGGGCATTGCGGGCGTAGGGTTTCAGACATGCGGGATCCTTTAAAATGATGTGCATCATTTTTTACTCCATGGGGTGATAGGGAATGGGGGCACGTTTCACGTTCACAGACGATCGGCGTTAATGAGGCGGGCGATCATCAATTTGAAAGAAATGTGTTTGGCGTCGCGTCATTTAAAGTGTGACAAGCTACCGCCGTTAGGGTTTTTCTAAACCCTATTTGAGATCACGGTTTAAAGGGCACTTTTTTAAAAAGTTATCGTTAATTAAAGCCGTGATGTTTTATTCAACCATAAATGAGAAAAAAGAATCAAGCAGAATCGTATTTTTTGATAGAAAGTTAAATCAAACAATATGTCATATATGAAATGATATAAAGATCGTTTCTTGGCTATCCGATGACCAAGTGGTTTATTCTTCGGCCCCGCGCTTTTTATAAAAGGGGGAAGTAAGGCTTATTATTTCTCGGCAATTAACATGGCCATTGGGCCGTGTTGAATGACGTGCGCTTTTAACCCCGCATCTTTTACGGCGGCGATCATCACATCGGGACGGAATTTATAGCTGTTGTTCGACACAAATCGCCGCCAGGCTGGAATATGAATGGTGTGTCCGCCAATTTTGATCGTCTGATCAAACATTGGAAAAACGGTGTGGGCGCATTGCATGACATCCGGGAACCAGACGGGTTCATAACTCCATACGTTTGGATCAAACTCGCCAAAAGCATCCCCATCTCGTTTAAGAGCATGTAACCAACTCATTGCGTGTCGAC
>CAYVUY010000036.1:0-6317 GCA_964455195.1 uncultured Candidatus Saccharibacteria bacterium | reverse complement strand
TGGTGGATGCATTTGTACTAACAGCTAAGGTAGTAGTTGAGTTACCGATGGTAGCGTTTGTTGCAGTTAAGTTAGTGGTAGAAGCGTTTGTTGAGACAGCTAAGGTAGTAGTGCTATTAGTACTTACGAGGTTAGAGATAGTTCCAGATGAAGCAGTTAAATCAGTAATGGTAGCTTTAGTGATGGTAGTAGTAGCTAAGGTTGAAGTTCCTGTAACTGAAAGCGTACCAGTAGCAGTTACGTTAGTAGTAGAGAGATTAGAGGTAGAAGCATTACCTAGGTTAGATTGACCTACTACTAGAAGAGTTCCTGTGGCAGTAATATTAGTAACGCTTACATTTGTTCCAAAAAGATTACTAAAGTATCCAGCTGTGCCACTTATTCCACCAGTAGTAGAGGCATTTCCGTTAATAAAAAGATCTGCAACTGTTGTTGTAGAAAGTGTTGAAGAGCCAGTAACTGTGAGATTAAGCACGGTAGAAGTTGCCAAGTGTGTCGCGCCAAGCACAGCAAAGTTAAGAGTAGAAGTTGCTCCCGTAGACATATCAGACTTAAATGCTGAATTTTCTACCCAACCACTACCATTCCAATAAAGTGTTGAGCTGGTGGCAAGACCGTTATTCAAAGTTCCAGAAATACTAGTCCAAAATGTTGAAGTCCCGTTAGTCGCAAGCACTTGTCCAGGAGTTCCAGTAGAGTTATTGGTATCGCGCAATTCTCCGGTAATAGTTAGCTTAGAAATAGTGGTACTTGCAAGATTAGAAAATCCTGTTGTTGTAAGTGATGAAATTATTGCATTTCCGATAACAGCGTTGGTGGTGGTTGAATTATCCACAAAAAGATTCGCGGAGAATAAATTAGTTGAAGTACTAATATCAAAAAAGGCTTTTGAAGAAAAAAGGTTACTAGAGGTAGCGTTAGTTGTTGTGGCATTTACTGCAAAAAGATTAAAGAAATAACCATCTGTACCCATAAGATTAGCGATTGTTGCATTTGAAATATAAGCATTTGTTGTGGTGCTATTGGTTGTGGAGGCATTACTAGATACAAGGTTTTGTATATAAGCATTGGTAGTGGTTGAAGTCCCAATAGAAGCATTTACGAGGGTTGTAGACGTTGCGAAAAATGTATTAGTCGTTAGATTGGAAACATTTGCATTTACAAGAGTTGTTGATGTAGCAAAAAGACTTGCAATATTGGTCTGTCCAGCAAAAGTAACTGTTCCTCCAAACAGGGTGTTACCTTGGAATGTCGCGTCGTTGATTAAAGCATTGGTAATGTATTGGGATGTAGAAGTTCCCATGAAAATATCAGCATATTCAATGCGGGTTCCGGTCAAAAGAGTGATGGTACTTGTAGCAGAGCCAACATTTTGAATAATTGTTGTGGTGGTATTGGTTTGAGGGTATGAAGAAATAAATACTATTCCAGAGCTAGTAGAAGTAGCATTGAATCCATCTCTTCCGTCGCGACCATTTGCTCCATCTTTTCCGCGAGGGCCAGAAACAACAACTTGTTTAGTTACATACTGGGTAATGTACTGTGGGTAAGAAGCGGAGATAATCGTTGGGGTTGTGGTGGCATATTTGATAACCTCAAAACCAAGAACCCCTGTGGTGGTTGCCACAGAAGCGAATGTTGATCCTTTACCACTAGCAAGTGTTTGGTAATCACACCTATCCCCATTACTTAACCGACTAAAGAAATCTGTAGTTCCACAGAAGACTTTAAGGGATATTGAATCCACCAAAGCTAGCATATTCTTGCTACTGGTAGTATCACGTGCAGAGGCACGAGAATATGATCCAAGAGCGTATTCTGTGTAACCTGCAACAGGAGTAACAACAACCTTCGTAGGTAAGTCTTGGAGAGTTGCAAGTGCTGTGGTCGCATCTTTAGAGAATTTTGCTAAAGTAAATTGCTTTGGGGAAAGCGATGTAGCAAAAGAAAGAAAATCATTTCTAGTAAGAGTTGAACCCAGAGGTCTAAGTGTTACACCAACAGACTTTGGACCAACAACGTCACTTCCGAGAATATGAAAAACGTGCGGTTGAAGATTTTTGCGAGGAGGGACACTAGAAGTTTTAGAACTAGTATTTTTAAATTCAGAAAAATTAATCGAAAGTAGCGCTGGGGCGACAGAAGCAAAAACCATCGTCGGAGTCAAAAAGAGAGCGATAATGAACATTGCACTTTTAGAAAAATAATTGGCTTTTGTCATGCCGAAAGTTATGTATTTAAGTATATGAAAAATATATGAAAAATATAGACCAAAACCCCACTTTCCTGTGTATAACTTTTATTCAATTTTTCCTTGTAAATGAAAGAGAAATTAGATAATTTAAGTTAAAAAATTTTAACTTAATACCACCTTGTACAAGTGTCTAAAAATGATCTAAAAACTTCATTTTTTAGCTCTAAAATAGAACTGTTAAATAATTTGAAAATAATGATGTTTTATATAGGGTATTGATACTTCTTTTATTTCTTACTTTGTTTAAATAATAGTAATTATGTTTAAATAAATACTTTCTGTTTTATCGAATAGTTTATTATATATAATAAATAAAGGATATTTATTTATAAGAACTTTAAATACAAGTAGGTTATTTGAGGAATATTTAACAAAAATTATTCAAATACTAGCTAATATAACACTAAAATCTTTCTTTTTTACCCTTCAATAACTATTACATTAATGATATAAATGCCCGACCTCTCCATTAAACTACTGAAGTACTATTAGACCCCTTTCTTGGGTCAAATTGGCCCTTTGCGGATGCTATTTATATTACTCTTATAACCCCAAAATGACATGGGAAGCTATGCCTTGAAGAACTTCTTGGTTGGGGATTACTATGGCGTTGTACTTGATGCATCCACTATTGGAGATATATCTGTTGGTGGAGTACTAGTACTACTAGTATCCACTGGAGGTGTGGTAGACCC
The DNA here is from genome assembly GCA_964455195.1 of uncultured Candidatus Saccharibacteria bacterium. GTDB lineage: Bacteria > Patescibacteriota > Minisyncoccia > Phycocordibacterales > UBA5272 > UBA11704. The sequence goes on along the minus strand of CAYVUY010000036.1, from coordinate 3,368 downwards.
ATTTTCTGAAGGCGTGCTTGGTGTACTCGAAGCAACTATATCTGTGGTTGTTGCTGCGGTTTGGTCACTTGAGCTACTTGTGGTTCCACTAGAGGTTGTGCCTGTCGAGGAAGATGCTCCTGGGATAATGTTATTGTTCTGTAACATTTGAAGGAATTGCTGATCTGTAATACATACTCCGCTAAGGCAGAATGTCTTAGTGTCTATTTTATCTACATTAAGTGTTTTTCCTACGATGTGACCTGTTTCATCAATACTCCAACTACCATTAGCAGAAGAGATAGCTTTGATATTAATAATAGCTACACCATTAGCATTGAGGTCTACGTTACCTGTGGTAAGCATATTAGTGGTGGATGCATACTTACCGTTAAGATCTAGCTTATGATTACCTACTTGAAGAAGTACTAAGACGGTACCATTACCTACATCATCAGATAATGCGATACCGATAGAGCGTCCTTCACCGGTTAGTTTCATACCATAACCCTTGCGAGTTCCTGAAACCGTAATATAATCCCCTCTCTTAATAAGTCCATTCTCGCTTGTTACCTTTACTGGTACACGACCTGTGAATGCTACTGGGACCCCATTTGCTATGGTTCCTCCTAGACGTACTCCTGGAGCTGTAGAGACAATACCGATAGCGTCATAATCCATCTTAGCCTTCTCTACTTGGGACATATCGTACGTAGTTGTTCCTGTAGCTGGAGCCCATGCGACGGTTGTTGTAGCGAAACCTACAATAGTTCCCGCGTCAAGAGTTCCGACAGCTGGGAATGTTTCTGCAATATCTGCCGCAGCATCGACATCAAAACCTGTAGCACGAATCTTACCTGATACACGCATCACCTCATCAGCGAGAGCAACACCGTTATTTCCTACCCCTATAACCCCGGTAGAACTATTTACATATAATTTAGGAGCGCCTGTGGTACCTACTTTAAGGTCACCCCAAACGTCTAACTTCGTACTCGGAGATACTGTGCCTAATCCAATATTTCCGTTGCTGTCTATGGTTAATCCTGGTGTTGTGGTTGGAGCTTGCGTGATGTTAATACGCTTAGTAATATCCTTCACAGAGTTAAGTGTGAGGGCAAGGACCGCGTTGGTATCTAGTCCGTAGAAACCGTTGGTCTGAAGTGGTGTTGCTTCAGGCAATACTCCATTTACATTTTGTGCTGAGAATCCAACGTGTTGGTAGTTTTCATTCTTGTAATTGAAACGAATAGGATTAATGGCTTCTAGCTCAGTAAGACCACCGTTATATAATCCTGCCACATCCTTAAGACGTTCGTCAGAAGTACAGATAATATCTCCTGAGGCATTCGTTGTAAGTGCACAGTTAGTTGCACCAGATTGCTGTATTGTACCTACTACAGTAAGAGCTTGCCCTGGTGTCGAAGTACCTATTGCTACGTTTCCATTCGCAAGTACCTTAAAGATTGATGTAGTTGCGAATCCTGCTGAAGTAGTAGTAGCAATATCGAAGAGTGGTGATGTAGCACCGTTACTATTTTGAATTGCAAACTTAGCAGATGCTGTCGTTGAACCAACAGAGATATTTCCATTTCCAGCAACTGTCATGCGTACACTCGCAGAAGTAAGACCCCCCGTAAGAATTTGAACTGTGCCAGCTGCTGATTCTGAACCAAGGAGTAGGCCGTTAGAGTTTCCATTTTCTGAAATAAGAGATACTTTTGTAGCAAAAATTGGATCTGGTGAATTAACGTTTGGTCCACTACCACGAAGCCCTCCTAAGCGACCAGCACTGTTATACAAATTGATAGTTGCGTGAGCATTTGCTCCAGCGCTTCCATTGGCTAGAGCGATTCCAAGAGACCCATCTGTATCCTGCTCAACATTAAATAGATCTGAGGTTCCAGTTAATGCACCGACTGCGACTGTTCCATTATCAAGAACTATAAGACCAGGTGCGTTCGTACTTCCTGTGGTTTGTAATGTTACCCCTGTTCCTGTACCTCCACCTTTTACTATAAATTTCCCTGTTGGAGTTGAAGACCCTACTCCCACATTTCCGTTTGCAAGAATCTTAAAGAGCGATGAGGTAGCGAATGCTGATGAGGTTGTAGTAGAGACATCAAAGAGTGGTGATGTAGCACCGTTACTGTTTTGAATTGAGAATTTAGCAGATGGAGTTGATGTTCCTACTGCGATTAAACCGTTAGCAAGTACAGTAAAGAGTGATGATGTAGCGAAGGTGGCTGATGTGGTAGTAGCAATACTAAAGAGTGGTGAAGTAGCACCGTTACTATTTTGAATATAGAACTTAGCTCCTGGAGTTGATGTTCCCACTGATACAAGGCCGTTAGCATTTACTCTAAAGAGTGACGATGTAGCGAAGGTGGCTGATGTGGTGGTAGCAACATCAAGGAGTGGAGTGGTATCTCCTGAAGCACTTTGAATTGAAAGTCTTCCTGCCGGTGTCGATGTACCGATACCGAGATTTCCATTACTATCTAATCTCATTTTTTCCACGTTATTTATATAGAATTCAATAGGTGCAGCTGCTCCAGTTCCAATACTAAAGTTACTATCGTAACCACCAACAAATCCTGTATTTACACCTCCATGATAAAAATTAAGCGTAGCTGACATACCACCTCCGGTCGCTCTTACTGCCACTTCTCCATTACTACCATTTGCAACAAGGAAATTAACTGACCCTGTAACATCAAGAACACTTGCTGGTGAAGCATTTGCAATACCCACATTTCCATTCGCAAGTACAGTAAAGACTGATGAAGTAGCGAATGCTGAGGAAGTAGTAGTAGCAATAGTAAAGAGTGGTGAGGTTGCTCCGAAAGTATTTTGAATTGAGAACTTAGCTCCTGGAGTTGATGTTCCCACTGATACAAGGCCGTTAGCATTTACTCTAAAGAGAGATGAGGTAGCGAATCCTGATGAAGTGGTGGTTGCGATATCAAAGAGAGGTGTGGTAGAGCCGTACGCATTTTGAATTGCAAACTTAGCAGCTGGTGTGGAAGAGCCGATAGAAATATTTCCATTTGAAAGAATACTGAAGTAGCGCTTTGCATATGAACCATCTGTGATATAGAAATTACTAGTTCCATCTAAGTCCAGACCTGAGAACCATTGTGTATTCCCACCAGAGTTCATATAATCGACACCAGCTCGTGTACTGGTATTACCTCTTACAATGTTAATATACGCACTTGAGTCACTAGAAGTAAGTGTAATACTTTTTGTATTATTACCAGTAATAGCAACACCTCCGTTGACGCTATTATCAACAACATCAAGACCAATCGTTGGGGTAGCTTTTCCAATTCCCACATTCCCATTAGCAAGAATACTAAAGAGTGACGTTCCAGAAGAAGAAGCTA
>CAYVUY010000035.1:0-6889 GCA_964455195.1 uncultured Candidatus Saccharibacteria bacterium | reverse complement strand
ATCTCATTCTTATTAAGAGAGTGATAATTTTATTAAGACTAACGCACAGCCATTCCTCCATCTATAAGGCAATCGACATATGTTAGCTTCCCATCCTTTCCTTCAGTGATAAATGCGGTATTACCTTTATTCCAAAATACGAATGTCTCATCGGCATTTGCATAGCGAGCACCGGATGCGGAAAGAGCATGGGGTAAAAATAATGTTCTCCCATCACTAAGAACGATATCGACCCCTTTATCATTTTTCATATCGAATCGCGCAGTAATAGTCTTACCTTCTTTACAGGTGAAAATAACAGTGTTCACAGTATTTTCTTTTCTTGTGTATCTGTATATTCCGAAGATAAAAACAACAAGAACTAACACCACTATTCCAAGAAATTTTTTATTCATATCTAGTAAGTGTAGCGCGAAAAACAGAAAGTAGCATTCTTGATTTTTAAAAGAAAAAGAGTAGTATCATGTATGAAACACATAAATCAGTCATGGGGGCTGATTAAAGTACTTTGGGGGAACTATATGAATTTGCAATGCTCTACAGTGGAAGCAACCGGCGTTAACAATACGGCGGAAACGCCGGAAGAATACCGGTCGTTTTGTTTACGGGGACCCTACCAAAAGAAGCCATGCGAAGTTTCGAACACTGGCTCGAAGGAACCTCCGGAATTTTCCTCCGGAAAACGATGAGTCGCCACCATGTGGAAGTCTCACTCGGGGCAGTTTCGAAGGATGCCTACTCCACGTTCCGTTTGAAGCTTTTCCGGAAGACGATGGTCACATGGCTTGAAACGCTGAAGGAAAACAAATTCGTTTTCCATCCGACTTTGGCGGCGGAAATCCAGGCCATGGAAACGTCGTTGACCTCGAAATAGTGCCGGAACAGAATACCGAGAAATATCTCCCAGGACGGAAACGTTCTGGGATTTCTTTTTATACTAGATACTTTCCATCTTTGAAAATTATTTCACCATCAGCAAGAACTTCGTCTACCACTGGGAATACATCTACATGATATTTACTTCTCTGCACATTAATTCCTTCCTTCTTGTATGTCCCGTGTTTTTCTCCTAAAGAAAAGTGTAGTCCGAGAATTCTTTCGAATGCTGTAATGTCTTGCAAAAATCTTTCCTTGGTAATCGCACGATTAAGACCGAATCCTACTTCACGTAGTACTGCTCGCTCGTCTCCTTTTATCATGTCTATGATTTCTCCGAAACCTTTCGGAGCATTGGTATCCCATGAATCAATGAGACCATCTTTCACAGTTACTTTAAATGGTGTGTTCATACTTACATCAAAATTTTTATCTGCAAAAGCATAAATAAAAAATGTTCCATTCGTAGAGGTAAGATCGAGTGCCTCGGTGAACACTTCTCCTATTGGAAATGTTCCCCCGATATTGTCCATTCCCGTATAATCACCAATATTAAGTTTTGGGCTCTCTAATCCTCCGGTGAAAGTAAGTACTGCGTCACCTCCTTTAATGACGAGCTCTTGCACCCCTTCGAGACGCGACTTAAGTGCAGGTCCTACTCTTCGGTACCATGAAGCATCATACGCTAGTGAGTTGATATAAACATCCCATACATCTTCACTATTACGATAGAGATGCATATGCTCAATCACTTTTAATTTCTTATTAAATAAATGTAATCGTATACGAAATGCATTAAGTAAAAAGTTAGATGTTTGAATAAGTACAACTAAGTCATTCTCTTTCATCTCGTCAAATGACGCTATTACTTCTTCACGACTTACTTTATCGAAATCAATAAACTTCGCATGTGGAAGAACACTACGATATGCCTCGGTAAGAATATTGGTAAGACCATTATTGGTATCGTATACCACAAGAGCCTTCTCCTCATCTTTGTGACCTATGGCGATAGAAACAATATCAGCTACGTTTTTTGTAGCTAAAGTAATGAGATTTTCTTGCATAAAAGCATTATACCGTAAGCATGCGGAAAGGCCTTATTTTAGGCTAATTTTCTCAGAACTAGGATTATACTGAAAACAGGCATTTCTATGCTTCTAGGGGCAATTTTAAGCACCTAGAGGCTTTCTAAATGGGGTGTTTATCCTTAGAAATTTTCATAGAAATGCGCTATGCTTACTGTATTACACACATACAATTATGGACCAAGAAGTACTTAACAAATTAAACGAACAACAAATTAAAATCGACGCTATTTATGCTTCTGTAGAGAAGACTCGTAAATACTTTTTAATGATTACCTGGATTACCATCCTTACTGTCGTACTCCCTGCTGTTGGACTTTTATTCTACGCTCCATCTGTTATGAATACGTACGTAGAACAATTAAATGGTGGAAGTTTAGGAAATTAAATACAATAAGAAAACCTCCGCGAAGCGGAGGTTTTCTTTAGAAGAACCCTCTGTTGATATATACAAATATCGAAAGTATCACAAGAAGTAATACTCCATAAAGAATATGTTTCGGGTGTTGTTTTTTTACTTCCACAAGAATCATTGTAAGAAGTGCTACCGTGATTAAAATAATAAGCGCTGTATAAATATTCTGCACATAGCGAGTTCCTCCGAAAAGGATTCTTTCATACCATGTTGAATACTCGGGTGCAGTTACAAGTGTCGCATTGGTGGTAGACGCTTCGTATGTAGTGTCTTTCGCAATAGTAAAATCTTTTGTAGAAATAACTGTCTTTATAGGAGACACTTCGGCTGTAGTATCTCCTTTCACAGTACCTGTAGCATTGGTAAGTGATGTAGTCGTTGCAATAGTAGGTGCAGTTGTTGTAGAAGATGGAGTTTCAGCTGCTTCTACTTTTCCTAAACCAGGAAACACCGGAGTACCGAACATCTGCACAACGAATGTTGTCGGATTACCTTGATAAACACCTTCAACTGTCGCGATACCTATTTCACGGAAATTAACATCAAGCATATTAGCTCTATGGAGTGGAGATGCCAACCATGCGTCATTAACTGCGCGTGATTCTGTGAAATTAATTGCCAAGTTTTCACCTGCATATAAGAAAAGATACCCTGCTTGTTTAAACCAATGCCACGGAGTTACTCCTGTCGGGGAATTATGTGCGAAGTAACCATACTTCACCATATCAGCACCTTTTAACTTCGCAGCCTCTTCAAGAGTTGCACTACGAACAAGTGGTGATTCATTGTATGCAAGACGAGCATCATTGGTGAGATCTACAAGAACATTAACGGCAATGTTAGCTCCAAGTACTGTCTTGTGAAGAATAAATGAACTTCCAAATGATGCCCCAAGAAGGAATATACTTGCAAAGAGCATTGTAGCTACTGCTGTCTCTCTAAAAAAATGAGGTTTATACTCATTTCCTTCATGAGGAATGAATACATGTTTGATTAACTTATGAGGCTTCATAGAAATTAAATCTTAAGATACTTGCGTACAGCAAGGAGTGAAGAGATAACTGTAAGTCCAATACCAGAAATAAGAAGGATTCCTCCGAGTTCAAAGATATGTGAAAGATAATAACTATGAATATTCATACCTTCGAAGAAGACTACTGTTTTCTTGGTAACCCAAAGTGTCGCCGGATAAAAAGCTATAAGCGTAAGTAATGTAGCTACTATTGCATAAAGAATAGACTCCACTATAAATGGACCTCTAATGAACATATTCGATGCTCCAACTAATTTCATAACAGCTATTTCATCACGGAATACGAAGATAGCGAGGCGAATAGTGTTATATACAATCATACAACTCATAAGTATGAAAATAATAGAAAGCCAATAACCAACAGTATTTACCCATCCGATAATATCATTTAATTTATCAATACTATCCTTCAATTGATAATAGTTAATTTTATCTACCACAGAAGAAGTTTCACCGAGAAGTTTCCCTCCTGTAGAAAGCGAGTTCGCAATAGCTTCGTATTGTGAAGGGTCATTAGCTTGAATAGACAGTGACGCTCCGAATGGATTATTCCCTAGTTCATCGAGTGCTTGTAATGTAAGTTGATCACCATTGTGTCTTTCGCGGAAATTAGCAAGTGCTTGCTCACGAGATACATAAGCAACTGACTTCACTTGAGGGAAGCCCATTAACTTAGCCTTTATATCATTTACCTGTTCTTCTGTTGCATCAACTGTAAAGTAGATTCTCACATCTACTCTTTCTTTCACTTGTTCCAATGTGTAATCAAACACCGCACGGAAAAGATAAAAGGAAGTAATAATAGAAAGTGTTATCGTAAGAATGAAAATAGATGAAAGTGATACTGTGCGGTTACGATAAAAGCCTGTAAGACCTTGAGCTATTGTGCGTTTGAAAAGTGTAGTTTTGTTACTCATGGATTTCATAGATTATAGTGTGAACTTACCTGACTTAGCGTCCCGAATAATACGACCCCCTTCCATAGTAACCACACGACGACCTAGATTATCTACGATTCCCTTATTGTGAGTTGTGAGAATCACAGTGGTGCCTAAGTCATTAATCTTTTTTAAAATTTGAACGATATCGTATGTATTCACTGGATCGAGATTCCCTGTTGGTTCATCTGCGATGATAATTTCTGGACGGTTAATGATGGCACGAGCGATAGCGACACGCTGTTGTTCTCCACCTGATAATTGATGAGGGAAATGATTAGCTTTATCTACAAGATCAACGAGTTCAAGTACGTGTGGGACATCTACTTCTATATCATCGTCGTGCTTGCCTGCTGCCTCCATAGCGAAAGCGACATTCTCATACGCGGTCTTATGTGGAATAAGACGGAAATCTTGAAATACCACACCTATCTTACGACGATAGTTCGTCATTTCTTTACCTTTTAAATTATGAATATCTTCTGAGTGAAATGATACAGTACCCTCACTTGGTGCTTCTTCACCGAGGAGGAGTTTAATTATTGTTGTTTTACCAGCACCAGAATGCCCCACGATAGAAACAAGCTCACCTTGATGTACAGTGAGCGAAACATCGTCGAGAACTTTGGCTCCGTTATCATATTCTTTTGAAACTCGGTCAAAGTAAAGCATGCAATAATTATATCACAGTACTAGGGTAATAATGTGAATAAACACTCTTTCTTATAACCCTTTCTCTGCCTCGAGAAATTCCTCTAAATCTCCTTTTTCTAAAACGCCCTCAACATTGCTCGTCTCGACGTCAGTTCTGTGATCTTTCACCATCTTGTATGGATGAAGTACATATGAACGTATTTGATTCCCCCATTCTATCTCTGTGGTTTTACTAATTTGTCTCCCTTCAATTTCTGCTCTTCGATTATCTTGTTCCAATTTGTACAACTTTGCTGCAAGAATATCAAACGCCTTCTGCTTATTCTGTTCTTGCTGACGTTCAGTGGCGACATGAACTGAGATATTCGTTGGAATATGAACGATGCGTACTGCAGTCTCACGCTTATTAACGTTTTGTCCCCCTGGTCCGGAAGACTTGGAAGTTTCTATTTTTATTTCGTCCATATTAATCGCTGGTCTTTCAAGAGCTGGTAACACTGGCAAAATTTCAACAAGAGCAAACGATGTATGACGTTTGGCCTGAGCATTAAACGGTGATATGCGTACTAGACGATGCACACCAGATTCATTCTTAAGTACACCGTAAGCGTTGCGACCATTGATTTCAATAGTGACATTTCTATACCCTCCGTGATCATTTTGATTACTATGAATAGTACTCACTGCCCAACCACGTTTATTAATGTACTTGTTATACATTTCGAATAGCATTCTTGCCCAATCTTCAGAGTCATCTCCACCAGCACCCGCGAGTATTGTCAGTATTACATCTCCTTTATCAAGAGCACTTACGCCATCCTTTTTTTCTTTTAATTCTTTAATTTTTTTGATTACTTCTTGGGCGTGTTCTTTGTCATTCCAAAATGCTACATCATTCATCTGTGCCTCCAAAGTCAAAATTTCTTCCTCTAGTGTTCGAGCAGGTGATTCCATGCTTACAAGTATATCAAAAATATGATTACGTTTCTTACCTAAAAAACAGCGGGCGGATTAGCAATTGCTAATCCGCCCTTTTTCATTTCATTCCTACGTCGGAATTGGACATTCCGGAAGTTCACCAACAACAGCGACGACAGCATCGTATACTTCACCTGCCGCTTTCGCTTCGAGAAGCGCATTTCGTTTCGTAATCTTCGCAGTGTAGCCTTTGATTCGCAAGCTATCCTCGATGGATTTGATTTTTGGTGCGATTTTCGGAAAGGAGTTGTCGTCTAGATTCGAACGTAACCCCCTGATTGCAAGCATCAGTTTGGCGATTTCCTTGACCTTCGCGGGAGTTTCCAGACCTTGATTATGCTCAAGAATCTGGGTGAGCAAGTGCTTGTCAAGAAATTCTTGCACCGGATCACTTCCGAAGATAACATACTTGATACGATTCGAAGTTTCGGGGTAATTAGGTGTGACGCCGAACGCCGGCATGTTCGGGGAATGTATCGTCGTTAGGTTTGATTCGTTTTTGATTGTTTTATAGACGAAGCAATCTCCGACAAGACGAGTGCCTGATGCATCGACATTCATCGCCCCCACGTAATAGGAGAGTTCTTCACCATCGAAACTTTCCACTTCGATAGTGAAAGCTTTGCGTAGATGCCCCTTGCAAAACTTCATGAACTCTTCCCAGTTCGAGACGTCTCCGAAAAAAAGCTCCGGTACTGCATTTAAGGATAGTGCATTCTCGCTCGTTGTCATATACGACCCTTTTGTAGTGGTTACGCCTTACGGCGAAGAACAAATTATCACCACTTACTCTACAAGTAAAAAGGTTTATACGCAAGCTCTAAAACAGATAATGAGCCGAAGGCGAGGATTGAACTCACGACCTTCTCGTTACGAGTGAGATGCTCTACCAACTGAGCTACTTCGG
>CAYVUY010000034.1:0-7484 GCA_964455195.1 uncultured Candidatus Saccharibacteria bacterium | reverse complement strand
TGGGAACATTTATCGTAAATGGTATCGAGCGTGTGATCGTTAATCAGATTATCCTTTCTACTGGTATGTTCTTCACTCCTGATCAAAAAAATCCAGGACTTTTTGCAATGAAGGTAATTCCTCAACGAGGATCTTGGTTTGAGATCGAGATCGAAAAACGCGGAGTTATCAATGTGAAAATCGACAAAAAACGAAAAATCCCAGTTTCTGTACTTCTTCGTGCTTGGGGATATGAGTCTGATGCTGATATCCTAAATGAATTCAAGGGGGAAGATGAATGGATCACTAAACATATCGCTCCAACTCTTGAAAAAGATAAGACAAAAACTCGTATGGAAGCTCTCTATACGATCTACAAACTTCTTCGTCCAGGAGATCTCGGAACTGATGAACGAGTAGAACAACTATTCCAAACTACATTCTACGATCCAAAGAAATTTGAACTTGGTCCTGTTGCTCGTATCAAGATCAATCGCAAGCTCTCAAAGCATTTTGCAGATCATAAAAAATCAGTAGATACTCCAGATGCAGAACAATTTCTCATCAGAGAAGATATCATGGATGGTCTCAAATACCTCCTCTCACTTTGTGATGGCCGTACTGGTTACCATGTTGATGATATCGATCACCTCGAAAATCGTCGTGTTCGTTCTGTTGGTGAGCTCGTATATGATAAGGTGAAAGTTGGTCTCGCTCGTATGGAAAAGATTGCCAAGGATCGTATGACGATCATTGCTGATCTCGAAGAAGCGGTTCCTGGTTCATTTATCAACTCGCGACCGATGATCGCTGTGATGAGAGAATTCTTTGGTACGAACCAACTTTCTCAATTCATGGATCAGTCAAATCCTCTCTCAGAACTTGCCCATAAACGCCGTGTAACAGCACTCGGAGTTGGAGGTCTTACTCGTGAAAGAGCATCATTTGATGTTCGTGATGTACATCCTACTCAATATGGTCGAATTTGTCCGATTGCTACTCCAGAAGGACCAAACATCGGTCTCGTTCTCCACTTTGCATCATATGCTCGTGTAGATAAGTATGGATTTATCACTACTCCATTCCGTGATATTACTCATGAGGTAAAAGTAAACGAAAAAGATCTTCTCAATCGTATTACTCTCAATGATATTGTGGATGAAAAAGGAAAGGTTATTGTTCCTGAAAAAACATTTATAACGATAGAGATTGCAAAAGAAATAACTAAGAATATCAAAACTGAAACAATCGAAGTGCGAGGATTTGTATCTGATACATATTCATACTTTGATGCCTACGAAGAAAGAGATCTTGTTGTTACAGAAGCTAATACTCCAGTAGACGAATTCGGAAACTTTACTGAAACTCGTCTCTCTGCTCGTAAAGCATCAGAAGCAACTATCTCACATGTACGACAAGTTACTCATATCGATATCTCTCCGAAGCAACTCATGAGTGAGACAACTACTCTCATTCCGTTCTTGGAACATGATGATGCGACTCGTGCCGAGATGGGAACGAACATGATGCGTCAGGCGGTTCCACCTATTCGTGCTGAGGCTCCGATCGTTGGTACAGGTATGGAGAGACTCATTGCCGAGGGTTCAGGATATGTGATCAAAGCAGTTGATGATGGTGAGGTTATCGGAGTTGATGCGAAACACATCTCTGTTCTCTATGCAAATGGTAAAAAGGTGACTTATGCACTTCGTACATTTGAGAGATCAAACCATGATATGCTCATTCACCAATGGGCTCGTGTACACAGCGGTGACAAGATCACAAAAGGACAAATCCTCGCTGATGGACAATCTATCGACAATGGTGAACTCGCAGTAGGACGCAATCTCCTCGTGGCATATATGCCTTGGGAAGGATACAACTACGAAGATGCGATCATCATTTCTGAGAAAGTAATGCAAGATGATTACTTTACATCAGTTCATATTAATGAATATACGATGGATGTTCGTGAGACAAAACTTGGCCCTGAACAAACTACCAATGATATCCCAAATATCTCTACAGCAAAACTCCAAGATATTGATATCGACGGTCTCGTTCGTGTTGGTGCCTATGTTAAGGCTTGAGACATCCTCGTTGGTAAGGTAACTCCAAAATGAGAAGTAGAACTCTCTCCAGAAGAGAGACTTCTCCGAGCAATCTTCGGTGATAAGTCTAAGGATGTGAAAGATTCATCACTTATACTTCCATCTGGATCAGGAGGAAAGGTAATTGCAGTTCATACACTTCGTCGTGAAGATGGAGACAATCTTCCAACTTGAGTATTCAAGCAAGTTAAGGTATATGTTGCTCAAACTCGTAAGATCGAAGTAGGTGATAAGATGGCGGGTCGTCATGGAAATAAGGGTATCGTATCTCGTATTGTTCCTGCTGCGGATATGCCATTTATGGAAGATGGAACTCCAGTAGATATCATCCTCAATCCACTCGGTGTACTTTCTCGTATGAACATCGGACAGGTACTCGAGACTCACCTCGGAGGTGCAGCTCGAAAACTCGGAATCAAGGTAGCTACTCCTATCCTCAATGGACTCACTACTGAGCAGATCAGTGATCTCATGACCAAGGCTGGTATTCCTGCAGATGGTAAAGTTCAACTTTTCAACGGTAAAACTGGAGAAAAATTCAAAGAAAGAACAATGGTGGGAGTGAAATATATGTTGAAACTCCACCACCTCGTAGAAGACAAGATTCATGCTCGTTCTGTAGGTCCATACTCTATGGTTACTCAACAACCACTCGGAGGTAAGGCTCAAAACGGTGGACAGCGTTTAGGTGAAATGGAAGTGTGGGCTCTAGAAGGATACGGTGCTGCCAATATCCTCCAAGAAATGCTCACGGTAAAATCAGATGATATCAACGGTCGTACTCAGCTCTACGAAGCAATCGTAAAAGGAAAGAGAATCAAACGACCAAATGTACCAGAGTCATTCAATGTACTCCTTCGCGAACTCCAAGCACTCAATCTCAATATCGATCTCCTTTCTGGAGAAGAAGTTGCAGAATTCGAGCAAGTGATGAAAGAGCGCTACGAAGAACTCGAAAAACTCGATGGACAATTTGATATCGAGATTGATCTCCCAGAGGCAACCGAAATTGTTTCTGATGAGGCACCAATCAGTGGATCAATCATTGAAGACGATAAAGAATAATAAAATTATTAACTTTATTAGTTAATAATAAAAAATAACATCCCAAAACACTTCATCCGTATGGCTTCGTCCAAGAGAAAGAGGATATACTCCTCCTTATGACCTCTTCATGTATATGATACGGATGCAAAAAGTGATAAAGAATAAGAGTGTAAGTATTTCTTTATATGAAAACTTTTAACTTTTAGCCTTTAACCTTTAACTTAAATATATTATGTTTCCAATGACAAAAGATCTTGAAAATTTTCTCAATGACAAGATCACTGATTATTCTCAAATCGGTAAACACGCCGGAAAACGCGATATTACCGTAGGGAAATCACTCGACAATCTTCGAGCTATTTCGGTTGGACTTTCTGATAAAGAAGATATTCGAGCACTTTCTTATGGAGAGGTTCTTATCTCTGAAACTATCAACTACCGTACTCAACGCCCAGAACGAGGAGGACTCTTCTGTGAACAGATTTTTGGTCCTCGCAAGAACTACGAGTGTGCTTGTGGAAAGTACAAGAGAATCCGATACAAGTGAGTAGTTTGTGAACGATGTGGAGTAGAAGTAACAACTTCTCAGGTTCGTCGTCAACGAACTGGACACATCGAGCTCGCAGCTCCAGTAGCTCATATCTGGTATCTCAAGTCAGTACCATCTCGTATTGGTCTTATGCTCGATATTTCTGTTAAGAAACTTGAACAAGTTATCTACTTTGCTTCATATATCGTTACTGATGTATATGAGGATAAACGAGAAGAGGCAATTGCTGAACTCGAAAATGCATACAAAAACCAGAAGATCACTGTTCAAAAAGATCTTCAAAATATCATGAATGAGCTCACACTCAAGCTCGAGGCAAAAGAAATCTCTAAAAAAGAATTTCATGAACTCGAGATGATGCATATGAGCAAGCTCGATCAACTCGATGCTGAATACAACAAACTCAAGGATCTTCTCAAGATCATCCGCGAGGCAGAGGTTATCGGAGAACTCGACTATCGAATCATCTATGAAAAGTTTCCTCATGTATTCAAGGGTGGAACAGGTGCTGAGTACCTCAAGCTCCTTCTCGAGAGAATCAACCTAAAGGACTTTATTGCTCGTGAACAAGCAGAGCTCAAGGTTTCTCCAAAGAGTAAGCACAAGAAGATTCTTCAAAAACTCAAACTTGCTTCTTCACTCTTCAAGTCTGGTCAACGCCCTGAGAATTTTATTCTCTCTGCTCTCCAGATTCTTCCTCCAGATCTTCGTCCGATGATCCAACTTGATGGTGGTCGTTTCGCGTCTTCTGACCTCAATGATCTTTACCGTCGTGTTATCAATCGTAACAATCGTCTTCGCAAGCTTTCTGAGCTTGGAGCTCCAGATGTAATTCTCAAAAATGAGAAACGAATGCTCCAAGAATCAGTAGATACACTTCTCAATGGTGATGTTCGTTCAAACCGTCCAGGTTATACAACAGCGAGCAAAAAGAAACTCAAGTCTCTCTCTGATGTTCTCAAGGGTAAACAAGGTCGCTTCCGTCAGAATCTCCTCGGTAAACGAGTTGATTACTCTGGTCGTTCTGTTATTATCGTTGGTCCAGAACTCAAGATGAATGAGTGTGGTCTTCCAAAGACTATGGCACTCACTCTCTTCAAGCCATTTGTTATCGGACATCTTATCGCCATGGAACACGCATACAATGTGAAACATGCAGAAAAGATTATCGAAGAAAAAACAAAAGAAGTTTGGGATGCACTTGATACAGTGATTCAAGGAAAATATGTTCTCCTTAACCGTGCTCCAACACTTCACCGTCTTGGTATTCAAGCATTCCGTCCAGTACTCATCGGTGGTAAGGCGATTCGTCTTCATCCTCTTTGTTGTACAGCCTTCAATGCGGACTTTGATGGAGATCAGATGGCGGTTCACCTTCCTCTTACTATCGAGGCTCAGGCAGAAGCATCAAATCTCATGGTAACTTCGAAAAATATGCTTAACCCATCAAACGGTGAGCCAATCGTAGCTCCTTCACAGGATATGATCCTTGGATGTTACTATCTTACAAAGATCGAACCAGGTGAGGCAAAACTCGTATTTGCAAGCGGAGATGATGCTCTTGCAGCTTATGAAAATGGTGTTATCACTCTTCATACTCCAGTAAAAATCCGTGTTGGAAAGTCTATCGTAGATACAACTTATGGACGATATCTCTTCAATGAAATTCTTCCTGAAGAACTCGGATTTGTAAATGAGACAGTTGGAAAGAGTGCAGCAAAAAAAATCCTTGCCAGGTCGTTTGATCTTCTTGGCGGTGAGGCTACAGCATATCTTGCTGATGCGATCAAAAACCTCGGATTCAAATATGCAACAATCTCTGGTCTTACTGTATCAGCGTTTGATATGATTATTCCAAAGGAAAAATATACATTCGTTGCAGAAGGTGAAGAAAAAATCAAAGAAATCCAAAAAGCTCATTGGCATGGTCTCGTTACTGACAATGAACGATATCTCCAATCACTTCAAGTATGGTCAATTGTGAAATCTCGTATCGAAAAAGAGATGAAACAAAACTTTGATCCAAAAAATCCAATCTTCAATCTTATTGATTCAGGAGCTCGTGGTAACTGGTGAAATGTGACTCAGCTCTGTGGTATGAAGGGTCTCGTAGTATCTCCAACTGGTAAAACGATCGAACTTCCGATCAAGTCAAACCTCAAGGAGGGATTCACCACTCTCGAATACTTTATTGCGACACACGGTGGTCGTAAAGGTAAGGCAGATACGGCCCTCAAGACTGCTCAATCTGGATACCTTACTCGTCGTCTCGTTGATGCTGCTCAAAATGTCCTTATCCGCGAACATGATTGTGGTACTATTCATTTTGAAACAGTTGATGCCAAGTCAGTAAAATCTCTCTTTGGTGATACATTTGAGAGTAAGATCTTTGGAAAATTTACTGCCAAGGATGTGATTGCTCCAGACGGTAGTGTAGTTGCTCCAGCTGGAACACTAATCAACAAAATCGTTCTCAGACAGATTATTGATTCAGGAGCTACTCTCGTTGATGTACGATCTATTCTTACTTGTGAAACAGAAGAATGAGTATGTCAGAAGTGTTATGGTCTTGATCTTGCAACGAGCAACCTTGTGACTATCGGTACTCCAGTTGGTATCATCGCTGCTCAGTCGATCGGTGAACCAGGAACACAACTTACGATGCGTACATTCCACTCTGGATGAGTTGCCTCTGCAGGTGGAGATATTACGGCTGGCCTTTCTCGAGTTGAAGAACTTTTCGAAGCTCGTAGTCCAAAATATCTTGCTGAAATTGCTCCATTTGAATCACGCATTCTCTCTGTAGAATCAGAAGGAAATATCACAACAGTAACACTCGAGGCACTCGAGCAAAAAGTTCGTGAATACTACACTCCAGAAGAATCTATGAAGGCAGTAGTTGCCAAAGGTGATACAGTCGAAGTAAAACAAATCATAGCAAAATCAAAAGAATCAAAACAAAAAGTACAAGCAACTCATGCTGGTCGAGTAGTAAAACTCACTGATGATGTTATTGTAATTGAAGATCTCGTTGCAGAAAAGATGACATTCGAAGTTCCTGCTGGTCGAAATATTCTCGTATCAGAAGGTGATATCGTGAAGATCGGATCAAAACTCACAGAAGGTCATATCAATCTCCAATCTCTCATGGATACAGCAGGAATGCTTGCTACAGAGATGTATATCGTTAATGATATTAAGGAAATCTATTCTTCTCAAGGACAAACGGTGAATGCGAAACATATCGAACTTATTGCTCGTCAAATGTTCTCAAAGATTCGTATTACCAATGCTGGAGATTCTACATTCTTCCCTGGAGATATCGTTGATATCATCCGCTTCCACAAGGAAAACAAGGAAATTGCGAAAGCAGGTGGAGTTGAGGCACTTGGAGTTGATCTTCTTCTTGGTCTTACGAAAATTTCTCTCTTTACAGAAAGTTGGCTCTCTGCAGCATCGTTCCAAGAAACAGTTCGTGTTCTCGTTGACGCATCTACTTCTCGAAAAGTTGATCATCTTGATGGACTCAAGGAAAATGTGATTATTGGTCGCCTTATTCCTACACTCCAATACTTTGACAACAATCGTGATGTGGGTGAATACTTTGCACACGAACGAGATGGTGAATTCGAGGATGATTACTCAGAACTCGAGATCACTACATCGAGTACATCTATGGTATAATCCAGATAATTTACTCAAAAAGCTTTGTAAAAATAAAAAATCCCCTCGGTCAGGAGGGGATTTTTGCTTTTATTTTTCATATGTGGTATCGTAGTAATATATAATTTATTATC
>CAYVUY010000033.1:0-8038 GCA_964455195.1 uncultured Candidatus Saccharibacteria bacterium | reverse complement strand
CTCTTACACGTCGCTCGCACTACAGGTATAGTTTCTGACATGAACAGTTCTCTTCTTATAGATGGATACAGATCACTTCAATTAGTGCTTGAAAAAAAGCAACCAGTTCTCACAGAGGAAATGCTTACAATAGAGGAAGAACATAAACTTCAAGGAGGGGAGTCTTTTGCGTCGAGAATAGAATCAAGTTCATACGAAGCTCTTACACCGCTAGCGTTATCTAGATTTACTCCTACTCATACTCAACCTGCAAAATCCGATAAGCATATTGAAAAAATAGAAATACCTAAAGAGATTGCAAGAGAAGCAAAGGGGGAGGAGGTTTCTTCAAAAGGACAAAATATAAATTTACATGCGAAGGACACAAGTGAAAGTGTCTATAAAGGACAATCTCTACATACTACCCCAAAGCATGTTCCAATGCTTACCTCATATCAACAGCGTAAGGTATCCCGCCGTGATCAGATACTAAGTCTTTTTATAAAAGGCGTAGATGTCAGCATTAAAGATATAGCTGTACGTATAAAAGGTTGTAGTGAAAAGACAATACAACGTGAGTTAAATGCTCTTGTTTTTGATAATAAGATTATGAGAATAGGGGAAAAGCGTTGGAGTAGATACATTCTTAAATAAGTTAAGTGAAGTTGAAAGATTAGATAAGTTACATAAGAGAACTAATAAAAATGAGTATCCAAAGGTGCTCATTTTTATTAGTTCTCTATCGTTCGAGAGATAGAAGAGGATGATAGCCGGGTCACCATGAGGTTAAGTCTCAAGAGTCAATTTATTTTTGACCTTTTAGTTCACCTTTTCAGCCTTAAGATAAAGGCTTTTATCATGCTTGTTTTAGTCTCTCTTACTTTGACTTTTGACCCTAAATATGAGAGTATTCTATACAAGTACGTAATGTACTTCAGATAGTATTATCCACATGCTTTGCAAGGGTTTTCTCTTGCAACTCTATGAAAAGGTTTTATACTATTCTGTAGACGTCTCTGTTTGAGAGCGTCCTCTGGTATTTGAGATACGTTTATAAGTAGTTATAAGTATCTTAGAACGGCAGAGTAGATCGTTGACAACAGAATAGTGACGCAGATTTATTCGGTCCCTAGCTGATGTGGCGATTTCCGTCTGTCAATTAGATGTCATGTGTTTAGTTATGTCGAAACTAAAGTAAGCACAGTGGCAGGTGATCTTTCATTAAACGGAAGGTCATAGCGTATTCTTATACACTTTATAGATTTTATGATTAATTTCTCAATCAAGGGTGCTACCACGGTAGCTATCCTCGGAGGTATGGTTGCTGGTGCAGTTTCTGCTTCAGCTCTCGCCCTCACTCCATCTGCGAGTTGCTCATTCCAGTTCAATACGAACATGCGTTTGGGTTCTCGTAGTGCAGATGTTATGAACCTTCAAAAGGTTCTTAACATGTATTCTCAGACACAGGTTTCTGTGGCTGGTGCTGGTTCACCAGGTATGGAAACATCAACCTTCGGTCCAGCTACTCGTGCTGCAGTTAACAAGCTTCAAGCTCTTCATTTAGCTGAACTTGGAATCACTGCTCCTACAGGTAACGTGTTCGCAGGTACTCGTGGAATCCTTAATCAACTTTGTGTTGGTAATGGTTCAACAAGTACAAACACAGGCAATCCAGGAACCCCAGTTGTAACAACTGGTCCAGTTTCTGCAATGCTTAGTTCTAATCAACCTTCAGCATTCTTAATCTCAGGCCAAGCAGCGGCTCGTATCGCAGACTTCACACTCTCAGGTACTGCAGTTGTAAAGTCAGTTAAGCTTATGCGTGTTGGACTCTCTGATGACACAACTCTTACTAACGTATATCTATACGATGGTATGACACGTGTAGCAGGTCCTTCATCAGTTTCTCGTGACGGTACAGTTATGTTCAACTCAGTTAACGGCCTATTCGCTGTAACAGGGATGAAGAACATTACCGTTCGTGGAGACGTAGCAACAGGTAAGTCAGGTAATACTATCGGATTTGCTATTGCTGGTATTGATGCAGGAAACGGTATGACATCTTTTGCAGGTGTAACCGGTCCTACACTTCAAATTGGTAGTGTTACTCTTGCTGGTGTAGATATTAACTCAGCAACAACACTTCCAGCTGCACAATCACTTAACGCAGGTTCAGTTTCTCAAAATCTTTGGGAAAGAACTCTTAACGTAAGTTCACGTGCGGTAACTCTTTCACGCGCACAATTCAAGATGATTGGATCAGCTCCAGTATCTTCATTGTCAAATGTAAGACTTAACGTAGACGGTATGGACGTAGCTAATGGTACTATCGACGCAAGTGGATACATGGCTTTCGTTCCTACTAACGGTTACTCACTTACAACTGGAAGCCACACTGTAAAGGTGTTCGCTGACATCGTAGGTGGTTCAGATCGTAGTTTCTACGTATCTCTTGAGAACGCATCTGATGTTCTTCTAGAAGACTCACAAGTTGCTGGTGCATACGTAATGTACACAGTAGCTGGTCTTACTACAGGAACTTCAAACCTTCTCGGTGGTACAGTTTCTATCCAAGGTGGTAGTATCGTGATCACTCAAGATACTTCTATCAACAACGTTACAACAGTTGTTGGAGGTGCTACTAATCAAACTCTTGCTAAGTGGAAGGTAACTTCATACGGAGAAGATGTTAAGATTACAACCGTTTCAT
Source organism: uncultured Candidatus Saccharibacteria bacterium (assembly GCA_964455195.1). Taxonomy (GTDB): domain Bacteria; phylum Patescibacteriota; class Minisyncoccia; order Phycocordibacterales; family UBA5272; genus UBA11704. The sequence continues at coordinate 5,349 of CAYVUY010000033.1, read as the reverse complement.
TCACACCAACTATTACAGGTACTTCAAACACCTTGTCTAATGTTGGTATGTATGTAGATGGTTCACAAGTACGTTCTAACCAAACTGCTACTAACGCTGTAACTCTTACTTACACTGACCTCGGAACTAACCTCGTTATTCCTACAGGTAAGACAGTGGTAGTAGAGCTACGTGGAGATCTTATCAGTTCAACTGGTACGACTTTCACTTCAGGTACAGTTAAGTTCGATATGCTTGCTGGAAGTTCAAACGCACAAGGAATGTACTCACAAAAGGTTTCTTCAACTGCATCAGCTAATGGTCAGTCAAAGACAATCGGTACTTCTAACGTTACTTTCGCAGTAGCTGCTGGTTCAGCTGCTCGCACTATCGCTCCTAACTCATCAAATGTTAAGATCGGTTCATTCACTCTTCAGACTGGTTCTGCAGAAGGAGTAAACGTAACTTCATTTGCTGTTACTGTTCCTGGTTCACTTCTCTCTGGTTCAAAGCTTACTAATCTTAAGCTTATGGACGGAACAACAGCTATTGGTACAACCATCGGTCTACCAACATCTGGAGATAACACATTCTCAGCAAATATCAACGTGCCTATGAGTACAACTAAGACATTTGATATTTATGCTGATATCGGAGCTGGAGCAGCAGGAGGAACAACAACTCCTACTATGAAGGTTTACTACACAGGTTCTGCATCACGTGTATCTGGCTCAACAGCCGTTACAACAGGTGTAGTAACAACTGCTAACGTAGGAACATTGATTGCATCAGGCGTAACATTCGTACCTGCATCATCACCAGTAGCACAATTCGTACTTGGTAACTCAAGTCTTATGATTGCTAAGTTCAACGTTAAGTCAGCAAACGGTGTAGAAGGAGCAACACTTAAGGATCTTGTGTTTACAGTTCCTGCAAACACAGTTTCTAGCCTTACTGTAAATGGTAAGACTGCAAGTGTAGTTGGAACTACAGCTACTCTTAACGATGTAGGATTCGCTATCCCTGCGGATGCTTCTGGTCTAGATCTTCTAACCACAGCAACCCTCGTATGTGCTAATTCAACAGGTGGATGTGCTGGAGTTTCTTCATCAACAGTGACTGTTGCACTTACAAGTGTTTCATATCACGATGGTGAAACAGCTCAAGCTGCTACTACAACTACAGCAACAACTCCTACCCACGTTCTCGTTGCGTCTAAGCCAACAATTACAATGGCTCAGACTACAACTTCAGGACTTGGAAACGGTTCAGTAAAGATTGGTGAATTCACAATCGCTGCTGATGCTGCAGGTGATATTGAAGTAAAGCAAATTCCAGTAACTGTTTCATCAAGTACAGGAATCGCTATTACAGCAAGTACACTTGAACTTCGTGACTCATCAGGTGCGACAGTTATCACAGGTTCTAACGCTTTGTCAGGATCAGGTAACTTCACACTTTCTACAGCACGTAGAATTTCAAAGGGTACATCTGAAACATATACTGTATACGCAACACTTACAGGTGTAGCGGGTAATGCAGGTACAGCTTCAGTAACATTCGGTCTTGGTAACAAGAACCTATTCCAATGGAATGACGTAGCGGGAGGTGTTAGTGCTATCACTGGTCAATCAATGCTAGCTTACCCAACCAATACTCAAACTAAGACTAACTAATCTGCGTCACGATATTCTGATAGTCTAAGCATGAATCATGTTTAACTAACAAATCTCTAGCATATGTTAGAAAAGCAAAAACCCCCGAAAGGGGGTTTTTGCTTTTCTAGGAGTCTTGGACGATGAAGACTTTGAGGTCAATAGACCGAAAAGTACAACGAATAAATAGAAATATATAGGTTTAATATAATTTTTTTAAGCTTTTGTCTAAAGTAAAAAGATGTGTTAGTATATTCCCATAAGCCAAAGAAGGGAGGTAGGAGCGATGAGCGACGTACATCCGAAGCTAGCAAGCGTAGGATGTTAAATCAATACATTTCAAAACCTTATAATTCTCCCGGAGGTTGTCTCAGTATAGCTACATTATGCAGCTATACTTAAATAACACCTTAGGTTTATTACTAGCCCTGAACAAGGGTAGTACATTCATTACCAATTAAACGATAACGTTCTATGGCACTAAAAAAAGCTAAAAAAGTGGAACTTATCAAGGAGTATACCGATGCCCTTAAAGGAGCAAAGAGTGCTGTTTACGTAAAGTTCAAGGGTCTTCCTGTAAAGGAAACTATGGAGCTTCGTAATAGTCTCTACACTGAAAATGTTCACTACTCTGTAGTGAAGAAAACTCTTTGGAATCTTGCTATAAAAAACGTAGGTATTACTGGTGAGGCACCAACAGTAAGTGAAGAACTTGCTGTGGTATATGGAGAAGATTTACTCTCTCCTGCGCGCGTTTCTTACGAATTCGCGAAGACTCACAAGGATACATTCGCAATCTTAGGTGGTATCTGGGAAGGGGAGTTCAAGGATGCAAAAGCTATGATGGCAATTGCTACCATTCCTCCACGTGAAGTTCTTCTTTCACAACTTGCATATCTTCTTAAATCACCAATGCAAAAATTGGCGATAGGGATTAATGCAGTCGCTGCAAAAAAGGCTTAACTCTTGATAAAGATTATTAAAAAATTAAAACTAAAATTATGGAAAAACACGCAGACTTGCTAACCAAAATCGAGAACATGACAGTTCTTGAATTAAATGACTTAGTAAAGGCAATTGAAGAAAAGTTCGGAGTTTCAGCAGCGGCTGTATCAGCAGCACCAGCAGCTGGAGCTGGAGCAGTAGCAGACGAAGGAAAGGATGCTTACACAGTACACCTTACTTCAGCTGGAGAACAAAAGATCGCAGTTATGAAGGTTGTTAAGGAAGCGCTAGCGCTTGGTCTTAAGGAAGCTAAGGACCTTGTAGACGGAGCACCAGTAGATCTTAAGGCTAATGTTAAGAAGGCAGAAGCTGAAGAGATGAAGAAGAAGCTCGAGGAAGCTGGGGCAAAAGTTGAATTAAAGTAAATAAAAAACTCCCCGTTCGGGGAGTTTTTTATTTACTTTAATTCACTTCGAGTTGTAAGCAGGGTTCAAGGCTTACAACTCGAAGTTACTCCGTTGATGATTATGTAATTTAAGCGGAGTTTTAATACTTTTTTGAAAGCGTCAGCAGGTACATTTACTTGCTACGTTATATTTGTTATAGTCTTTTAAACAATCACACACAGGAGTAAACCTTGAAACAAATCGACTCACCACCAAAAGTTTCGTTGTTTAGAAGTTGTGATTTAGAAGGACCTTACGACAGCATTATTCGGGGGACTCACCGGAACCCAGATGTTGTTCTTTCAAGAACGGAATGTAGTCTTTTCCCCGATTACGTGCCAGAGTCCGTACGTACAAATAAGAAGAAAAAATAAGGCACAGCCACTTTTCCTTGTAAATACCACTTCTTGAATGAAGTGGTATTTCTTTTTATTTATAAGCCCTTTTTCGTCACAAAATCCTACTTTCGGCAAGTAGCGCACCTTATTAATTTTCTGTAAACTAGGGGTATATGGAACAGCTTGCGAAACTGCTTGGCGGAACTGATAGAGTGAAAATTATGAGACTTTTTCTACATCAACAAGATGGAGCTTTTACCCTAAAAGAAATCGTAGAGAAGACAAAATCAAAAGGTGATAGTGTTCGTAAAGAAATAGCATTGCTTCTAAATATAGGGTTCTTAGAAAAGAGAAAAAGTAGAGTCTATTCAACAGTAGGAAAAGGAAAGAAAGCAAAGTCTGTAATTAAGGAAATACTTGGGTATGGTTTAAATAGTAAGTTTAGACATAATCAAGCGCTTCGTGATTTACTTTTTGATTTCGAAACAGTTGATAGGAAAGATTTAGTAACTCGTTTCAAAACAATAGGACGCATTAAACTTTTTATTGTTTCTGGAATTTTTATTGGTGAGAAAGATTCTCGTGTTGATATGTTAATAGTAGGGGAGGCGCTTAAGCGACCTAAAGCAGAAAAAGTTCTTGAGCTTCTAGCGTCTGAACTTGGGCGTGACGTTGTATACAGTATCATGGATGTAGAAGAATACGATTATAGAGTTAAGATGTATGATAAATTCGTAAGAGACATTATCGAATTACCACACGAAAGAGTGATAGATAAGATACATAAAAAAACAACAGAGTAGATAGTAAAAGTGCGACACAAAGGTGTCGCACTTTTACTATCTCAGTGGATAACCGAACACGTTTACTACTAAAAACGTTTATACTTAATGTAGCCTTTATACGTTAGTTATAAAGGTGTATATATACACTTTTAAAAAAATTATATGATTAACCCATTAGATGTACTAGGACAAGCGCTACTTGATACAACTCAAACAGCGATTTCTTTCCTTCCAAATGTCATCATTGCGATTGTAGTCTTTGCTTTAGGATGGATCTTCGGAGCTATTCTTAGTAGAGCGGTATCGCATATTATTAGTGCACTTAGAATTGATAATGCACTTCACAAGGCAGGTATGGATACTGTTAGTGAAAAAGCAGGTATTCGTATTTCTGTTGCAGGATTCTTCGGCTCTATAGTGAAGTGGCTTGTTATCGTAGCATTTACGATTGCTTCTGCAGAGATCTTAGGTCTTACACAAGTAACAGCATTACTTCGTGATATCCTTGTGTACATCCCACAAGTTATCGTAGCGGCTATCGTACTAGTTATGGCAGCACTTGTTGCTGATTTTGTAGGACGTTTAGTAGAGCACTCAGTTAAAGCAACTGGCATCAATGCTCACTTCGCAGCAACTGTATCTCGCTGGTCAATCCTTATCGTAGGTGGAGTATTTCCAGCGCTTACTCAACTACGTATTGCTCAAGGTCTTGTTGAAGTTCTTTTCACAGGATTCGTGTTCGCAGTTTCACTAGCTATCGGACTATCATTTGGTCTAGGTGGACGTGATACAGCAGCTCATATTCTTGAGAAGATGCGAAATAAGTAGTTTATCTAGGTGGAATCTAAGGCTATAAGCTAAAGAGGATAACCTAAGAATTATCAGAAAAAACACCCCTAGAAAGGTGTTTTTTCTCCCCTATATGTAGGTTACAGGCAAAAGGCCTGTGGTTTCCAGAAATCTCTTGACTTCTTAGCAGGTTTTGATAGAATAGGGAAACTCACTGAATGATAAAAAGACTATACAAAACCAACAAGTAGGCGCGTAAGGCAATCCATTGGTTTTGCCCGCCGCCTGAAAGGCGGATTTTATTTTCTTAAAAATTGGCTGAGTCGAAGTTCGTTGACAAGTAAAGCCCGTGCGCAACACGCGCAACAATACTGTTATTCCAGTAGTAGAAATTATCACTGGGGTCTAGCGG
>CAYVUY010000032.1:0-8681 GCA_964455195.1 uncultured Candidatus Saccharibacteria bacterium | reverse complement strand
TACTCGCCACCAGAAACACTTACCAGCTCGTGGACAACGTACAAAGACTAACAGTCGTACTGTACGTGGAAACGTTCGTAAGACGATGGGTAGTGGTCGCCGTAAGACTGAAAAGACATAAAAATTAATTTAAACCTATGGGAAAGAAAAGAATAGTAAAAAAGAATAGTTCAGGAGTTGATAGTGCTCTTAAGGCACGTTCACTTGCTAAGTTGATGAAGCGTAAAGTTCTCGAAGGAACTCTTTATGTTGAGTCTACATATAACAATACTCGTCTATCACTCGCTGATAAGGATGGTAATGTTATTGCTTGGTCTTCATCAGGATCTCTCGGATTCAAGGGAGCTAAGAAGGGTACACCTTTCGCAGCAGCTAAGATTGGAGAACTTATCGGTGAGAAAGCTGAACAAGCTGGTATCAAAACTGTTAATGTTGTTGTGAAGGGAGTAGGATCAGGACGTGAGTCTGCTATCCGTGCTCTTGGAGCTTTCAATATCGATATTACTGGAATTGTGGACCGTACTCCTGTTCCTCACAACGGACCAAAGCCACGTAAGCCTCGTCACGTTTAATTAATTTAAAAAATATTTATGAGTAGAATCACCTGTAAAAAATGTCGTCGTCTCGGAGAATCACTTTGTGGTCGTGAGAAGTGTGCTTACAAGAAGCGCCCTTACGCTCCTGGAAAGCTAGATAGTGATCGTAAGCACCGTTCAAGTACATCTGAATACGGAGAACAAATGCGTGCAAAGCAGAAGATGCGTATCACCTACGGATTAATGGAAAAGCAATTTTCAACATACGTAGCAGACGCTATGGCTTCTCATGGAAAGAATAAAGATGTTACTCCAGAGCTTTCACTCTACCGTACTCTTGAATCACGTCTTGATAACGTAGTATTCCGTATGGGGCTTGCTTCATCACGTGCTCTTGCTCGCCAACTCGTATCTCATGGACACATTCTTGTTAATGGTCGCCGTCTCTCTATCGCATCTCACAAGACTAAGGTAGGGGATGTCATCTCTGTTCGTGAAGGAAGTAAATCAATCAAGCTTTTCACTACTCTTACTGAAAAGTTAGAAGCTGTTAAATCTCCAGTATGGATGACTCTTGACGCTAAGAAAGCAGAAGCAAAGATTGCCGGAACTCCTCGTGAAGTTGAAACAATATTCGATTACCAGAAGGTTCTTGAATATTACAGTAGATAATATTTCTGCTAGCACAAGAGTCTTAGGTTGTCCACTCTTGCGTTTTCAGGAATTTTAGGGTATAATCAGTTAACTTTTATTAAGCGTTTGCCATAGTCAACGTATACACAAGCATTTTTATGTCTTCACACAATATTATATTGCCATCAAAGCCAAAAATAGTTAAAGAGGAGGGATTCCACGGAGTCTACGAAATCGACGGTCTTTACCCAGGATATGGGCATACTTTAGGTAATTCACTTCGCCGTATCATCCTTTCATCTATTCCTGGAGCAGCTATTACTTCTATCACTATCGACGGAGTAAAGCATGAATTCTCAGCAATCGACGGAGTAAAAGAAGATGTTATTGCTATCATTCTTAACCTTAAGAAGGTACGCTTCACACTACACGGAGATGAGAAGCAAACTGCAACACTACGCGTGAAGGGTCTTAAGTCAGTATCTGCTAAGGATATTACTGTTCCATCACAGCTTGAAATCATGAATAAGGATCAACACATCTGTGAAGTTACTTCAAAGGATGTTGACCTCGCTATCGAACTTACAGTTGAGAAGGGTCTTGGATATGTTCCTCGCGAAGTGCTTCAAAAGGAAAAGGCTGATATTGGAGCTATCGTTCTAGATGCTTCATTTACTCCTATCCGTCGTGCTTCATACGAAGTAGAAAACATGCGTGTTGGTGATCGTACTGACCACAACCGTCTTCGTGTTACTATCGAAACTGATGGTACTATTACTCCGCGTGAAGCTCTTGAGCATTCAATTCACACTATGATTACACAACTTCAAGCAGTTGTTGGATTCCGTGAACAACATGATGAAACTGTTGCATCTAAGGTAATTGAGGCACCAGCTGTATCTACTGGAATGACTGAAGAATCTACAGATGATAATGATCCTACTAAGACTAAGATTGAAGATCTAGGACTTTCTACTCGTACAGAAAACGCTCTCGTTTCTGCTTCTATTAAGTCAGTAGGAGGACTTATTCGCAAAAGCGAAGAAGATCTTCTCTCACTAGATGGATTAGGAGAAAAGGGTATCACAGAGATCAAAAAAGTACTTTCTGACCGAGGACTTTCTCTTAAGGCATAATCGTGTTATAATTTCAGAACTTAATTAATAGAAAAGACTATGAAGCACCACAAATCATTCAGAAAATTCGGAAGAGAAAAGAACCAACGAGTAGCTTTTGTTCGTGGTCTTGCTATTAACCTTATCCGTCACGGCCGTATGGAAACTACAGAAGCTCGCGCCAAGGAAATTCGTCCTATCGTAGAAAAGCTTGTAACTCTTGCTAAGGAAGATACAGTAGCACGCCGTCGCCTCGTGATGTCCCGTCTCATTAACCAAGAACCAGAGACTAAGAAGCTTTTCGCAGAATATGCTCCTAAGTATAAGAATGTTGCTGGTGGATACACACGTATCATCAAGCTTCCTTACAGAATCTCAGATGGAGCAGCTAAGGCTATTATTGAATTCGTATAATTACTTATGAACTACACTATTGATGCAACAGGAAAAAGTCTCGGTCGTCTCGCTTCAGAAGTAGCGGCTGTTTTGAATGCTAAGAACAGTGTTCACTTCGTAAAGAATCGCGTAGCCGATGTTAAGGTTCTTGTTACAAATGCTTCTAAGGTGAAAGTAACAGGTTCTAAGATGAAGGAATCACTTCATAAGTCATATTCAGGTTTCCCAGGAGGACTCAAGGAAATGCCTTTATCATACGTTGTAGAAAAGAAGGGATTCGGAGAAATAATTCGTCACGCTGTGAAGGGTATGCTTCCAAAGAATAAACTTCAAGATATTCGTTTGAAGAATTTAGAAGTTACAGAATAATTTATATAATATGAGTACAGATACCAAAACAAGATACATAGAAGCAATCGGACGTCGTAAGACAGCTACTGCTCGTGTTCGCCTAACTCCAAGTACTAAAGGTACTTTCATTGTGAATGAAAAGGATGTTAAGGAATACTTCCAAACTCCAGATCTTCAAGCTATCGCTTTGTCAGCTATGAAGAATGGTTCTGCAGAAGGTGAGAAGTTCACTGTAACTGTTCAAGTAGTAGGAGGTGGTATCCACGCTCAAGCAGAAGCAGTACGTCATGGTATCTCTCGTGTTCTTGTAGAACGTGATGAGAATATTAAGACAACACTTAAGAAGCTCGGATTCCTTAAGCGTGACTCACGTGCAGTTGAACGTAAGAAGTTCGGTCTTAAGAAAGCTCGTAAAGCTCCAACCTGGAGTAAGAGATAATAAAAAGCCCCGCAAGGGGCTTTTTATTATCTCTTACGACGTCCCCGAATGCACCTCGGGTCTAGTAGGTGCACTTCGGGGGTTGGAGTAATCATATGAGGACTTTTTTAACGCCTACTCTATCTCAAAATGTAACACCTGGACCAACCACAGGTATTTCTGATAGGATAATATAAACTTTACCGGGGAGGTGGATGATGAAAAAGTATTGTTCATTTATGAAACAGATGCTTCTTGATTTAAACCGTTCAGGTGTGTATGTTGTGTTCCTAGTGTTGTGGTTTATGTACCTCACTACGGGCATAACATGCGGTGACTCGGCGTCACTGTCGATAAAAACACAGTGTGAGCTGCTCAAAATGCTCCTGTTCTTCAGTACTGTGTTCGTGCTCGTCGATCACGCTAATGCCTTCTCGGCAGAACCCCCGCTGTAGGGGGGTTTTCTTTTTCTTGACTAAAATCTTTTTTTCATTTATAAATAATACAGTACCTCTTAAGGGGGTATTTGATAAATGAACATTGATACTATCGCGCTTCAATTGACGATTGCGCGATATAATTCCGTAAAATCATATGACACAAGAAAACGAAAATAAACAAAATCCGGAAATGACAGAAAACTCAGAACAAGTAGATGATGTTACGTTTGAAGAAGTGAATGATGAGGGTGAAGTAAATACGAAAGACACGATTAAGAAACTTCGCCTTAAGATAAAAGAACTTGAAAAGGAAAGCAAAGAAAACTTAGATGGATGGACACGTGCAAAAGCTGATTATGTAAACTTCACAAAAGAAGTTGAAGCTCGTCGTAAAGACGATATTATACGTGCGAACAAAAACTTAATAGAAGACCTTCTTCCTGTGCTTGATGCATATGATATGGCTCGTGCCAATACTGATGCATGGCAAAAGGTGGATTCTAATTGGAGAGTAGGGGTTGAGTATATTTTCAATCAATTACTTTCTGTATTCGAAAAGGAAGGTGTTAAGCAAATAGGGAATGTCGGAGAAACATTCGACCCAACACTTCATGACAGTATAGAAACTGTAGAGGTGGAAAATGAAGCTGATGCGAATAAACTTTCTCAAGTAATGCAAAAAGGTTACATGCTTGGAGGAACAGTATTACGCGGAGCAAGGGTGAAGGTTACTCATTTAAAATAAGAATTTATATTATCAAATTAAAAACAAACTAATTACTACACAAGTATGGCAAAAATTATTGGTATTGATCTTGGAACAACAAACTCAGCAGTAGCTATTATTGAAGGTGGACAACCTAAAATCATAGAAAATATTGAGGGGAATCGTACGACTCCGTCTGTTGTATCGGTGAACAAAAATGGTGAGCGTGCAGTGGGTCAAATCGCGAAACGCCAAGCCGTAACCAACCCTAAAGACACCATCTATGGCGTAAAACGCTTCATGGGGCACTCCTTTAAGGACAAAGAGGTACAAGACGACATCCCACGTGTTGCATACACTGTGAAGGAGGGTTCTAATGGTGGAGTAGCTATCACTTTAGGTGGTAAGGATTCTCGTCCTGAAGAAATCAGTGCGATGATTCTACAAAAGATAAAAGCTGACGTAGAAGCTAAGCTAGGTGAAACTATCACTGAGGCTGTTATTACAGTGCCAGCATATTTTAACGATACACAACGACAAGCTACCATGGACGCTGGTAAAATAGCAGGACTTACTGTTCTTCGTGTTATACCAGAGCCGACTGCTGCAGCGCTTGCGTACGGATTTAATTCAAAGAAGAGTGAGAAGATTGCGGTGTATGACTTCGGAGGAGGAACATTTGATATTTCTATTCTTGAAGTAGGTGATGGTGTTGTAGAAGTAAAGTCAGTTGACGGTGACTCTCACTTAGGAGGACGTGATATTGATCAGAAGTTCGTACAGTTCATCGCGTCAGAATTCAAGAAAGATCAAGGTATTGATATCACTACTGATCCACTCGCATTGCAACGTCTCGATGAGGCTGCAGAGAAAGCAAAGCACGAACTTTCTTCTCAAGTAGAAACTGAAATTAATCTTCCATTCATTACATCCGGTGCTGATGGACCGAAGCACTTAGTAATGAAAGTTACTCGTGGACAACTAGAAGCTATCGCGAAAGAATTCGTTGATCGTTCTATTGAAATTGCAAAACGAGCACTTGATGCATCACCATTTAAAAAAGAAGAAATTAATGAAATTGTGATGGTAGGAGGTCAAACTCGTATGCCGATGATAGTAGATGCAGTGAAGGCACTCTTCGGTAAGGAGCCGAACCGCTCTATTAACCCTGACGAAGTGGTGGCACTCGGTGCTGCTGTTCAAGCTGGTGTTCTTCAAGGAGATGTTAAGGATGTATTGCTACTTGATGTTATTCCACTTTCTCTTGCAATCGAAACTATGGGTGGAGTAGCAACTAAACTTGTAGAAAAAAATACAACCATCCCTACAGCGAAGTCACAAACCTTCTCAACAGCATCAGATAATCAAACCTCTGTAGAAATTCACATTACTCAAGGTGAGCGTCCAATGGCCGCGGATAACAAATCTCTTGGTCGTTTCATTCTAGATGGTATTCCACCAGCACCACGTGGTATTCCTCAAGTAGAAGTAACGTTTGATGTTGATGCTAATGGTATTCTTCAAGTAAAAGCAAAAGACAAGACTTCAGGGAAGGAACAATCAATTCGTATTGAAGCATCATCAGGATTATCTGATGAAGATATCAAGAAGATGCAGTCAGATGCTGAGCTTCACGCAGAAGAAGATAAGAAGAAAAAAGAATTTGCAGAAGAAAAGAATATGGCAGATATGCTTGTTCACACTGCAGAAAAAGCACTAAAGGATGCAGAGGGTAAAATTAGTGATGAATTAAAAAATGAAATTACTGATAAGATAGCACTTCTTAAGTCAGCTCGTGGAGGTGAGGATCAAGCAATGCTTAAAGCCGCATCAGAAGCATTATCAGAATCAATGATGAAAATTGGTGAAGCTATGAAAACAGCTAATGATAATGCTGGTCAAGCTAAGACAGAAACTTCTTCTGGAGAAGGAAACACAACCGAAGGAACAGACAATGGAACTGGACCAACTCCTGATGCGAAAGCATAATAACAAATAAAATATTCCGCGTGATGCGGGATATTTTGATGTTGTTGCGAGTTTTACATCTTGTATGTTATAACTAGATTTACGAACAACTATGACAAAAAATTATTACGAAGTATTGGGAGTAGATAAGAGCGCTTCAAAAGAAGATATCAAGAAGGCTTTCTATAAACTTGCTGGTAAATATCATCCAGATAAGAAGGGAGGTGATGAGGCAAAGTTTAAGGAGGTTAATGAAGCATACCAAATACTTTCTGATGAAGGTAAGCGTAAGGAGTATGACACCTACGGACAAACATTCAATGGTCAAGGACCACAAGGAGGAGGATTCGGAGGTTTTGGTGGATTCGATGCATCAGATTTCGGTAATATGCATTTTGATTTTGGTGACATAGGAGATATTTTCGGTGAAGCTTTTGGATTCGGAGGTGGTGCGCGACAAAAGCGTGGAAGAGATATTTCTACTGAGCTTGATATTTCATTTACTGAAAGTATCTTCGGAACAGAGCGCAAGGTGTTACTTTCTAAGGTAAGTACATGTAAAGAGTGTGCTGGTTCTGGAGCAGAAAAGAATTCTAAGAAGATTACTTGTGTTAAATGTAATGGGCAAGGCAAGATTCATGATACACGTAATACGTTCATGGGGTCATTCCAAACAGTTCGTACATGTGATACGTGTCATGGAACAGGTAAGGTGCCTGAAGTTAAATGTCGCGAGTGCAAGGGTCACGGCGTTAAGGAGTCTCGCGAAGAAATCGCTATTACTATTCCAGCAGGAATTAATAATGGTGAAATGATTCGTCTCTCCCAAATGGGTGAAGCGGTTTCTGGTGGAGCAACAGGAGATCTTTATGTAAAAATTAATGTGAGCGCGCATAAAGTATGGAGACGTGAAGGTCATGATTTGTCTATCACTCACAGCATTAAACTTACAGATGCATTACTTGGAGCAACACACAAAATAGAAGCGGTAGATGGTGATATCACTATAGATATACCAGCAGGAGCTACGGCAGGAGAAATACTTCGTGTAAAAGGTCGTGGTGTGCCACATGTACACGATAAGGGTAAGCGAGGAGATGCGCTTGTAAAGATTGTAATCATGATGCCGAAGAAGCTCTCAAGAGGTGCGGAAGATTTGGTTAAGAAATTAAAGGAAGAAGGATTATAGTACAAGAAAGTACTAAATATATAGTAAAAATCGGGTGTAACCCTAGGCTACACTCGATTTTTACTTTGAAAATTTTATTCTTTTGCTATAAACTACTACCTATTAATTACCACATAATATCTATTCCATGATCCCATTTTTCATACTTGTGTATGCAGTAGTGATGATTTTGATCGGAGTGTATGCGGCTAGAAAAGTTAAGAATTCAGAAGACTATGTTCTGGCAGGAAGATCGCTTCCATTTTATATGGCACTCTCCACCGTATTCGCAACTTGGTTTGGAAGTGAGAGTATTCTAGGAGCTGGGAGTAAATTTGCTGAAGGTGGATTTAGAAATGTGATTGAAGATCCATTCGGTGCGGGCTTATGTCTTATCATCGCTGGTATATTTTTCAATCGGAAGTTGTATAGATTACGTTTTCTTACTATTGGAGATTACTTTAAACATCGTTATAACGCTACGATTGCCACATTCCTTTCTGCGGTAATTATAGTAAGTTATTTTGGATGGGTAGGGGCACAGTTTTTGGCTCTCGGTGTTGTACTTCATACAGTGATTCCAGCATTATCCATACAAGCTTGGGTGGTTATTTCAGCAGTTGTCGTTTCTGTCTATACCATATTGGGTGGAATGATTTCTGTGGCTTTGCATGACACTATTCAATCAGCAATTATTATTATAGGTCTTGGTGCAGTCTTGATTTCTGTTTTGCCACTCGTCGGTGGGGTTTCTGGATTTATTAGTATTATTCCAGATGGTCACTTAGATATTATTCCAGGAGAACATACATTAACAGCATGGATAATATTCTTTACTGCACTTATTACGCAGGGATTTGGAAGTATTCCTCAACAGGATATTTATCAGCGTGCAATGAGTGCAAAGAATGAAAAAGATTCCATGTGGGCGTCTATCTATGGAGGAATAC
>CAYVUY010000031.1:0-8984 GCA_964455195.1 uncultured Candidatus Saccharibacteria bacterium | reverse complement strand
GACTCATCCCCTCCTGCTCCACCTTGAATTTCAAGAATCATTGCTTTTGGTTTTTCTTCCTCTACTCTTGCCGCCTCAGCTGTTTCCTCCATTTGTTTCCAAAGAGATTCTAATTGCGGATTAAGTGAATCAATTTCAAGCTGTGCAAGATTCTTCATTTCATCATCTAGAAGCAGCTCTTCGGCTTCGCGTTTAGCAGACAAAAGTCGCTCATACTCTTCAGCTGTGTACTTAGTTCTCGGGTTAGATTTGAAATCTTCTAAATTCATATAGTAAAGTGTGGCACGAAAAAACCCACACGAAAAGAGCCTTCTCCTTTCGTGTGGGTTTTTACAGTTACGCCTTCTTGGTAGAAGCGGCGCGCTTCTTGAAACGATCTACACGTCCTGTAGCATCCATCACCTTATCTTGTCCTGTATAAAATGGGTGGCAGTTAGCACAAATTTCCACAGAAATTGCTTCCTTGGTTGAACCGACAGTATATGTTGCTCCACAAGCACATGTTGCTACTGCTTCACTGAAATATGTTGGGTGAGTGTCTTTTTTCATAAAATCTGTTTACGTTGTGCTATAGTACCATATTTTTAGCGGCCCTGCAAGATGTCAATATTGGCCTGAATTGCAGAAACGCGTGCCATTACTTGGGTCCCGTAAGAATTCCCTTCGCGTAATCTACTACAGACTTTTCCTGAATAATACTTACATGCGGCGTTTTTTTCATCAATGAGTTGCTGGGTATCTGCTCCCATATCAGAAAGGTACATGGCTGTTGCCATGATTGCATGAGATGGATTCCATGGATCAGGAACTGACGTGCCGACAGCTCTAGAGAGTCTACTTACATATAAACTCCATGTGGAAGGAATGAACTGTGATGGTCCCATGGCCCCTCCCCATCCAATACCTGCTATTGGACATGATATTCTCGTCTGGAATGGATCGCGACCAAGTTGTTTAACAAGGTTAATAAAAATTGGAATATCTCGTGATGGGTGCATCACGTTAGAAAATATTTTCCCTGATTTAATAGAAGATCCGCTTCCATCTTGAGTCATTGATACATAACATGAACCAACATTCTCTCCGAGACTAGATTCTTGTGTAAGGATAGCGAGAATAAATGCCGGGCGTACACCTGTTGCTTTAGAAGCAAGATTTGCATAATCAAGCGCTGTACCGAATGGAATAGCGTTACTATCACGAAGATCAAACAATGCAGCGCGGATTTTAGCAGCTTGTGCTTCTCGCTCTGAAAGTACTTTCTTATAGGTAGACTCCTCATTTTTCTTTACGGTAAGTAATGTCTTTTTTTCAAGTTGATTAGACTCGACTTTCTTTTTTTGATTTTCAGTTTCAGCTTTACGTAACTGCTCTTCTTGTTTATCATCTTCTAATTTATCTTTTACAGTCTCAACATCATTTTTTGTAATACGTATATCTTCAAAACTTTGATTCAATGCCTTTTTAAGTGTTGTGAATGAATCACCGTCTGCAAAAAAATTAGAAAGCGTATCTCCCTGTAAAGCAAAATCAATAAGTGTGTACTGACTTAAATAATCTGTTTTTCTTAAAATTTGTGCAAGGGAATCTTTTTCTCTATCTACTTTTTCATTAAGAGCGGTCAGGGTTCTGTCCTTCTCTTTAATGCTTTGATTAAGACGAGACACTGCTGTTTCGTGTTTTTTAATTTGTAATTTACTTTCTTTTATTTTTGCTTCAAGAATAGAAATTTCATTCGAAAGAGATTTACCTTCGGCTTGAGTTTTTACTATGGTTTGATTAACAGATTGAATCTGAGCCTCTAGATCACGTAGATCTTGTTCTAATTCTTGCTTAGTTTTTACCTGTGCAAAGGTCACAAGTGGTAAAAGTAACAATATAGAGAATACGAAAACCGCGAAATACTTCATTCTTATAGTATATCAAATATACCATCACTCTTCTTAACCTCTATAAACAAAAAGATGTCTTTCGACATCTTTTTGTTTCGCATATACTATTCTGCTTCAGGAGTTGTTTCTTCTTCTTTCTTACCTTTCTTTTCTACTTCAATAGCAGAGAGGTCGATAGCTGCTACAGGAGCTTCTGGTTCATCCTTAGCTGCTGCAATAGCAACAACAGTATCTGTTGGTTCAATGTGATACAATTCTACACCCTTTGGAAGTGCGATATCTGAAACATGAATAACACTATCCATAGAAACAAGAGCTCCGATATCTACAGAGAAATCGTGAGGAAGTGATGATGGTTCACCTTCAACTGAAAGTTCATGCATTACTTGTACAAGAACTCCACCTGCCTTAACCGCTGCTGATTCACCTGTTAAGTGAAGAGGTATTTGAACGTGAACTTTCTGACCCTTTTCAATAATATAAAAATCTACGTGAATAGGATGACCCTTAACTGGATCGCGTTGTACTTCTTGAATAAGAGCAGTTTCATTTCCGTGTTCGGTAACCAAAATAACAGTTGAAGATTCTCCAGCTGAAGCGAATACCTTTCCGAAATCAATAGCATTTATAAAAATAGGTGTTGAAGCAGCGTGTGATCCGTAATAAACAGCAGGAATACAAGCCTCTTTCTTGGTTTCTTTTGGAGCACGTGGTGTGGTTGATATTTGCATCATAGTCCGACAATTATACCTTAAATATTTGATTAAATCAAGTCAAAATAGCCTTTTCTATAAAGACTTACCTGAGCACTTTAATACTTGGTGAGTTTTCGTGACTATAAGCTTGGGCAGTCTGGGTTATCATTTTTGCATGAGAAAAAGTACTTACTATGTGTGCATGCAATTCTTGTCCCATCTTTTTAGCTTCTGCTCTCTCAAGAATGATATGCTCTAACTCTTCTGTTAACCCTTTAACATCTTTTGGTTGTACAAGCACACCTGTTTTACCATGTATAATTATTTCTGGAATACCACCAGTAATAGTTGCAACCACTGGTAACATGTGTTTCCCTGCTTCAAGTAACACATAGGGAAGTCCTTCTTTAATTGAAGGTAAAAGAAACACATCATACTCTGATAATAAAGTTGAGGCATTATTAATATGTCCAAGCAGTTTTATTTTACCTCCCAACTCTTTCATATATATCATCCTCTCAAGATCTTTTCTATTATCTCCTTCTCCGATGATGGTATATGTCACATGGTGCCCTTTTTTAAGAAGTGCTTCGATTGCAGGAATAGCATAGAGCAAACCTTTATTCGGATGAAGCTCTGCGATGGTTACGATATTTGTTTCTCGAGAAGTTTTCTTTTTCTTTTCCGGAACAGCTTCATACTGTAAACCTAAATAAATAGTTCTAACTTTTCTTCTAACAAAAGGTAATCGTGCGAGATCGAATTCATCTTTTTGGGAAACTGCTATTACTTTATGCGCAAGCATGCAAGATGCCCATGTTAGAAATCTAATAGCAAAAATGCTGAGCATATTTCTATCTTCTCTAAACGGAGCTCCATGAATAGTTACAATAATATTTTTAATTCCACACATTCTTCCAATGAGCGCTCCTAGGCCCGCAACCTTAGAACTATTTAAATGCACTACGTCAGGTTTAAAATCTTTATATACATGATACAACTCAACAAGAGCTCCAATTTCTTTTTTAAAAGAAATATCTCGTTGCAAGGATACGATTGGATAGAGTTTAATATCTTCGTGTTTTAATAACTGCGTGTACATCTCCCCTTTCCCTCCAAAAGAGACCGCTACCGTGTGACCTAATGTCTTAAAATTGGTCGCTAAATCATACACATATTTCTGTGCCCCGCCCCAGTCTGACTTCGTAATGACGTATAGTATTTTCATCAAGATAGTTGTATAGTATCAATATATGAGTATTCGGCATACATCTAGACAAATCATACTTTTGGTTGTGGATTGTTTAATTCTTGGAGCATCTCTTGCTCTGGCCTTTGAGATCCGTGCCGGAGACTGGAAAAGTCTAAGTGAACTTATCCACATCTTCCCTCCATTTAGTGTCATTATGGTGTCTTCCGTGATCATTTTTTACATGTATGGTTTGTACGACAAACCGACCCTTAAACTTACTCGTGAGCTTGGTATACGCATTATCCAAAGTCAGATTCTTTCTGGAATTATAGCGATACTTCTTTTCTACAACCTTCCTTCTCTTGGTGTTGCTCCGAAAACAATACTCCTTATGTATCTTATCTTTAGCAGTATTTTAAGTATTGTGTGGCGTCGCTATGCATATAATCTTATTCTAAGAAAGAAACAACAGACCGCAGTGATACTCGGAAGTGGTAAAAGTTTTATGATGCTTACTGATGAATTCTCTCGCAATCCTCATCTTGGTATATCACTTGTTTCTATTATTGATTTAGATAGTCATCCACTTCACACTATTCCATCAATACTTGAACGACTCTCGCCTGATACTATTATTGTTGATTTACGTGACCCTCGTATACAAGTTCACCTTGGTATTCTTTATAATCAGCTTATTAAAAATGTTTCTATTCTAGATATTGTTGATGTGTATCAAAATGTATTTAGTGCAGTTCCACTTGATCTTATAAATCAAGAATGGCTCCTTCGTCATGTCGATGTAACTCGTAGATATCACACCCCAAAAAGAGTGCTTGATTTAGTTGTAGCGATTCCTGCTTTTATAGTGAGCTTCATATTCTACCCTTTCATTTATATTGCAATTAAATTAGAAGACCGCGGTAGTATTTTCTATACGAGTACACGTATCGGTAAGTACGGTGAACCATTTACATTTTATAAAATAAGAAGCATGTCAGAATCTCATGGAGTGCATGTAAAACATGATGCTAGTAAACATGTGACTCGTGTTGGAAGAATACTACGCGCTACAAGATTAGATGAATTACCACAATTATGGAATGTGATTAAGGGTGACCTTTCTCTTATTGGACCTCGTCCGGAAGTCCCAGCACTTGTTGATGAATACAGTGACTCTATTCGTTACTATCCTATGCGCCACTTAGTGCGACCTGGTATTTCTGGGTGGGCCCAAATAGAGCAATTCGAAGTCCCGAAATTTGGAATCGATATTAAACAAACTTCAACTAAATTATCATACGATCTTTTCTATGTCAGTAATGGAAACATACTCCTTGATCTTGCGATAGGAATCAAAACAATAAAAGTGCTGATCGGAAAAACCGGAATATAGTACCTTCTAAAATACCTTGTAAAATAAAGGTTTTACAAGAATTTTTACATAATGAGAAGAAAATAAAAGAAACACTTAACTGGCCTCAAACGGTCATACTAGAATCTTCACTGCAAGAACTACTCTAATCCTACGAATTCATTATTCATATGTGCTCTGTGAGTAGATCGACTATATCTATGCATCGCCACACACATACCGAGTGCTATCATTTCTGCAAGTAAATGTGACCCACCGTAGCTCATAAACGGAAGTGGAATACCTGTTACTGGTAATATACCTATATTCATACCGATATTAATCATGACATGAAGACCGAACCATATAACTACCCCATAAATAAAAAGTGCTTCGAAATTAGAGTTAGCAACATATGCAAAAGACGTGAGACGCATTAATAAAATGCTATATAAAATAAGTAAGAGTATAGAGCCGATGAACCCCCACTCTTCTGCAAAAGCTGCGAAGATAAAGTCAGTTCTATATTCAGGAAGATAATTAAGTCGTGATTGTGTTCCATACCCCACCCCTTTCCCGAATAATCCGCCAGACCCGACAGCAATAGTACTTTGATATACGTTATAACCACTACCTCTAATATCTGCTAGAGGGTTTACGAAATTAATAATACGAGCTTTTTGATATGGTTTAAATACAAATGCCCACATAAGTGATGCGGCTGCAATACCTAAGAAAAGCACCGCGAAAAGATGCCTCTTAGAAATACCAGATACGAGAACAAGACCGAACCACAACCCAGCAACTATCATCGCAGAACCAAAATCTGGTTGTAATGCAATAAGTAAGAAAGGGATAGCGGTATAGATAGCTGAAACAATAATATGACGCACATTGGCAATTTCTACGTGCCTGCGTGAAAAATATTTTGCAAGTACAATAATAAGCACAAGTTTCATAATGTCACTCGGCTGAAAAGAAAAACCTCCAAAAGAAAACCAACTCTGTGCTCCTTTTGAAACATGCCCTAGTGCGAAGAGTAACGTAAGAATAAATAGTGATATCCCATAAACAGTGACCACAGTAACTGTTCTACGAAAAAATCTATAATCAACAAAAGAGAACGCAACATATGCAAGAAGTGACAATATAATCCATATGCTTTGTTTAAAAAAATAAGAATCTGACGTATCGAAATCACTCATCGTAAGCAAACCAGCAATCATGATAGGTAGTGCAAGTGCGATGACAATGAAGTCAATTTTTTTTACATATTCAAGTGCTGAGGATGGCATGGTGGTAATTAGAAAGGATAGAGTACTGGGTATGCTTTTATAAGAAGAGGTTTACGTGGTATGTTGTTTTTCCATGTAAATACAAGGGTTTTATCCTCTTCTTTATCAAGAGCTTCCACGAATGTTTCACCTACTCCTATTGCGTTTTGATCCGCATCGTAGAGCACTACCCGAACTGGAAAATTAATAAAACGATTACGAGTGAGATTACGAATCACTACATAAGCACGTTGCACATTGGTGGTTTCAAAAGATGAATTGATAACACTAATTTGCACTGATTGCATGGCTTTAGATGTCTTGTATGATGATCCTTCACCCAATGTAATCACAACCTTGCTTGGAATATCTTTGAGACGAACACTTTGAATCATGATTGGAAGGTCACCAGTTGAAGGTGGTAGTACTCCTATTTTTTTAGAAAAAATAATTTCTGCTTTTGCATTATATACAGTAAAAGTTGCATCAAGATTAAATGGTGTTGAGTCAGGATTACGATTAGATATCATACCCGCCAAATCATACACTCCATCTTCTACGAGAAGTGCTCTTGCCCATACAACAGTTAACGGCATTACTTGATCTGCGCATTTACGTGCACACACACCTCCACAATCCACCCCCTCTTCGTAGCCATTTTGTTTATTGTCATTACATACTGGAGTTGGGAAAAGTGTGTCTCTAAATCCATAAATACCAAGCACTACTATGCCAAAAACAAGCACAAGTGCATATATAGTTTTTCTTGCGGATGCCCACATGTGTATGAGTATATCACCACGAAACAGTACGCGGTATCCCTAGTGTAACTGGTCAGGCTCGTCTGTTTTAATACCGAGTGCTTTTTGTAACTCCCGCAAACGAAGTGTCTTTGTTGTTGTAGTAAACATATTTGCTTCCATTTCTTTTTCTAAGTCCTCATTTAATTTTTCCGTCTTCATGTAATTAAATTCTGCAGCAGGTTGTGCACCATCATGAGTACTAATATCGACACTATTTAAATAGTGTTGATACTGCTCCTTTTTCATTGATGATAATTCTGCTCTGGCTTCTTTAAGAGCTGCTAACTCTGTAATCAATGTTTTAACCTCTTGTTCTGCCTCAAGATACTTATTAGCATGATCTGCACCAGCTTCTATATGAGGAGTCTTCTGGGTTAAATTAACTTCAGGGCCTTGTTTATTCATACAATAATGATACCATTTTTACGTTGTGCGCAAAAATACCAATACAAAAACCACCTTTTAATAGGTGGTTTTTGTATTTGAGTTCTTTGTTCTGGCGAAACGCTACTTTCCCAGATGTACTAGTATCATCGCTGTACAAAGGCTTAACTTCTTTGTTCGGAATGTGAAAAGGTGTGACCCTTTGACTAAATCACCAGAACAAAAAACTCAAATGAGTTTTGCGGTGTATATACACCACTGCCCGGAGCCAAACCGTAAACGGGTAACCGTCAACTTCTGCTTTGTAAGCAACGTCAGGGACGTCGAACTTACCACAGGAAGTGGGGCCACAGTTGCCGTATAGGCTTACGTGAAGCTTGGAGGATCACGCAATACGGTTTGGCTCGGACAATAATTACAAAATGAAAAGAACGACACGCTTTGTAGTGTGTCATTCTGTACTCATTTAGAGAGCACAGAATGACACACTACATCATGTTCGTGATGAACATGTTTCCTAATAGGATTCGGGTTATTAGTAATCCTCAGCTAAGCACATTGCTGTGCGTGCACTTAGATCCTATCAACGTAATCATCTCTTACGACCCTTCAACGAATTCTAATCTTGGATGTGGCTTCCTTCTTAGATGCTTTCAGAAGTTATCCTTTCCCGACATAGCTACTGGGCGGTCCAGCTGGCGCTAGAGCCCATACACCAGAGGTCAGTTCACTCCGGTCCTCTCGTACTAGGAGCAAGTATCCTCAAAATTCGAACGCCTGCAGAAGATAGGAAACCAACCTGTCTCACGCATTATTGTTTTATATCATCCCCTGGTTTCCAACCTGGATGAACCTCTATTACTAGAGGGATCGGACTATAGCATATTCTCTTTCGAGAACGCTGACGTGTAGTCTCTACGGGCTAATAATTTTAAGAGCTGATTACAGCTAAAAAATTAAAATTCCCTCGGTGTTGTCACTGTATAAAAAATTTACAGGATTTCACCGATATAAGTCAGCAATACTATATACATCACTGTACATAGCCGCCGTGATTTAATGTCTTTGTTAATGAGTTGAGTCTCATTACCTCGGGTTCAAACTAAGGAGAACCCAGCCTTAAGGCTTGTAGCCTGTAGCTTGTAGCAGATGCAATTGCATTATGCTACAGACTACTAGCTACCTGCTAAAAGCTGCTTTCCCCTACGGTTTGAACCCAGCTCACGTATCTTTTTAATTGGCGAACAGCCAAACCCTTGGTAGCTTCTCCACCACCAGGATAAGATGAGCCGACATCGAGGTGCCGAACACCGCCGTCGATATGAACTCTTAGGCGGTACTAGCCTGTTATCCCCGTGGTAGCTTCTATCCGTTAATCTGCTCCGGCGTCTAA
>CAYVUY010000030.1:1765-9287 GCA_964455195.1 uncultured Candidatus Saccharibacteria bacterium | reverse complement strand
TCCGTTGTCCTACCATTAGACGATTCCCCAATGTTTTTAGCAAACCTTTGGGGAACCGACTAATTTATTCATTAGACGGTAAAAGTCTTGCTAGACTTTTAACTCTTCGAAGCCTAGCTTCTAGAATTCCCCAGTATTATTCCACTCCTAGATACTACTATATATTTATGGTTTTATCTACTTAATATGCCATACTTATAGTATGTTCGGGCTTAATCAAAAAGAGCTATCTATTCTAAAGAAGTTAAACACTCCACAGAAAATACAAGATTTTCTTGATTCGATGCCCACCAACAATGAAAAACAAGGAGAAACCTGCATGTCTCCGCGTAGGGCACTTCGAGAAAAGAAGGCTCATTGCATGGAAGGAGCGATGCTCGCGTGCACAGCTTTAATGTTACAAGGAGAAAAGCCGCTCATTATGAGCCTTAAGGTAGCAAAAGGGGACTTTTACCATGCGGTAGTACTTTTCAAGCAAAATGGATATTGGGGAGCGATAAGTAAGACCAACCACGCAGTGTTACGATATAGAGATCCTATATATAAGAATAGCCGTGAAATAGCGCTCTCTTACTTCCATGAGTATTTTCTGACATCAAACGGTAAGAAAACCCTAAGAGGATACTCCAAGCCAGTTAATCTAGAAAAGTTCGGCACTTCGTGGGTGACAAGTGAGAATGATTTATGGAATATTACTGAGACTATCTACGATATGCCTCATATCGATATTATTCCAAAAGGAAGTGAAAAATATATACGAGATGCTGAGCCACTAGAGCGTCGTGCAGCGAGCATCATGCAATGGCAGAAGAATGATAAAAGAACCTAAACTAAACCCCCGCGAAAGCGGGGGTTTAGTTTAAGTATTTAAAAAGTGAAGAGAGTATCTTGATGCAAAAGTATGTATATAAAGATACGCACTTTAATCTAGTTTGTGATTTTGTATCCGATGTATATTCCAAGAGCGCCACCGATAGCAGTGGCGAATACTCCAGAGAGGTCGAACATCCCCGCATCCCAAAGTAGTGATGGAATCCATCCTCCTATCATCGAGCCGATAATCATCGAGCCATAAATTATTTGTTTCGAAGTCATATCTCTAGTGTACTTCCATACTATAAAAAATAAAATATCTACCATCGGTTCTGGTCGCTAGAGTCTTAGATAGTAGAAATTAAACTCACAAGGTATTTGATTCCCGAACGGACTTTAGGTGTCGTACAAGTGTTCGTAGAGGCGTATACTAAAGAGGTATGATTTTAGGAATACATATAGCAATTGTGTGCGTGACTTTTATTATAATTTTATCAGCAGATCACTATGGGCTCACTTGGATGACAGGGAAGAATCCAATCCTAGATGAGAAGAAGTTACGTCGACTTCATGCCTACACTTGGATAGCACTCATAGCTCTCATCATAAGTGGGGGAACAATGTTCTGGGAAGATAGAGACTCACTACTTAGTTCAAGTGCTTTTCTACTTAAGATGGCATTCGTAGGGACTCTTATCGTCAATTCAATTTCGATTGGAATTTTTATGAAAGTTGCAATAAAAAGGAAATTTAGTGAATTATCTCTAAAAGAGAAAATTCCACTTTTTATCGCAGGGGGGATATCAACCTTGTGCTGGTTAGGAGCTCTTACCAGTGCATTTTTTATCGAGTAAGCAATCTAAAAATTAAGTAAAAATTTTGAATTTCGGAGTCAGAGTAATGAATTAGACTTTCTGTAAAACAGAAAGTCTTTTTCTTTACCTATTGGTTTAATCTAATAGATTAAATAAAAAACTCTTATTAATATAGAATTATAACTATTAGATAATACAGAAAGATTAAATCTATTTAAAATGAGCTTTATTTATATATAGGATATAAAATAAAAAATTTCATGAAAAAATAGATCAATTTTGGTCACTTTTTGGAGGTATTTTTGACTCAAAAATTGACGGTGGAAAAAACTTTTTTGAAAAGTGTAAAAAAGTTTTTGAGCGTTTCTGGATAAGGGTTTTTTGAAATTGAGTTATACACAACTTTATTTAAAAAAGTACTGTGATAAATAAGAATTTTACTTATACTATTACCATCAACTTCATGCGAGATTTTATTGATCGAAGGGGTCGACAACTTAGGGTGTTTTTTGCCGTTACGTTGGTAGTGACTTTGTTCTTCGCGCCTCTCACTCAAATCCCTCGCGCAAGCGCTCTCGGCACTCCGTCCATCTTCGGTTACCAAGGTCGTCTCGCAGATACCAATGGTGATCTTCTCGGTGGGTCTGGCACTACGTACTACTTCAAGTTTTCTATTTGGGACAATTCGAACGTTGGTTCGGGTACACGTCTCTGGCCAACTGCAGTTCCGGGTGTTGTCACTTCGGTGGTGAAGCAAGGAGTCTTCAATGTGAACGTAGGAGATGTAGCAAATGGTTACCCAGATCTTCTTGATTATGATTTCAATACTGCGAAAGATATTTTCTTACAAGTCGAAGTTTCTTCTAACAACGTCACATACCAAACACTTGCACCTCGCCAGAGAATTTCATCAACACCATTTGCAAGAGTGGCAGGATCTGTGAGTGGATCTGAATTCCCATCATCGTTTGGAACTACGACACCATTTGCTTCTACGGTTGTTTCTGTTCAGGCGACATCAACCAACACAACAGCACTCTCACTTCGTGGCTTACTTAATCAAGTCGCCAACCTTTTCCAAATTCAAAATTCAGCAGGAACGAATATTTTCTCAGTGAATGCAAATGGTGGAATTTTCACATCATCAACACTTCTTGTGAATGGAACATCAACACTTGCAACAACTACCATCACAAGACTTAACTTAACTGGACCTATCGCTGACGGAAACAACGGGACAGGTATTTTGGGACAAGTACTTGCTTCTACCGGAACATCTACCTACTGGACCACCGTATCGGGGTCTCTTACTGGTGGTAGTGCAACGAACAGTATCTTGTACTGGAATGGTTCAGGGTGGACTGAGAATAATCAGTTCACAGTAGATGCGCTCGGTAACGCTACTACAGCTCGTTCTTTCTCAGTACTTGGTAACACCAATTTGGGTACCACAACGGTAACTAAGCTTACCCTTACGAACGGAACTACCACGGGATCCTTCTTCGCTAACTTCCTTTCAGCGGTAAATGCAACACTTAACACAATAACCGGTGGGGTTATTACAGCTACATCTTCACTTACCTCACAAGGAACTTTCACAGCATTAGGAGTTTCTAACCTTGCAACAACAACAATTTCTGATTTAACGGTTACTGGGGGCTCGAATTTGGGTAACGCTACAGCTACGAACCTCACAGTACTCGGTTCTTTATACGCAACATCAATTCCAGGGTTGAATAGCTTAACCACGATAAACTCCACTACAACAGGAGCTTTCGTGGTTACTGGTACCACAACATTGGCTACTACCACTATTTCAACCCTTAATATTACAGGTGGAGCTACCTCAACATCATTCTTTGCAAGCATTCTTTCTGCTTTCAATGCGTTTTTTGATAATTTAACTGCTACAAATGCTAACTTCGGAACTTCTACCATTACGAATCTCTCTGCAACGAATGCAACCGCTACACAGTTAACCGTTACTGGTACATCAACATTCGCGACTACTACGATTACAAGTGGCACTATCAATTCACTTACATCTGCTTCTGGTACTATCACTAATTTAAATTCAACAACTGCAACAATAGGAAATTCAACTACTACGAATGCTTCGGTTACTAACCTCACCGTATCTGGCACAACAGCACTAGCTACTACCACACTTTCTAACTTGACTGTCACTGGTCTTTCAACACTGGCATCATCCACCATTTCTAAACTTCAAATTACCGGTGAACTACGTGACTCGAACAATGCGACAGGTTCTGCTGGACAAGTACTTGCAACTAATGGCACTTCAACATTCTGGACAACTGTAAGTGGAACTGTAGCATCTGGATCTGCAACCAATTCAACATTGTATTGGGATGGATTAGCTTGGACTAAGAACTTTAATTTTGCAGTTGATGCTAATGGTAATGCTATCGCTTCAGGAACACTTGCTGTCCGAGGTACAAGTACACTTGCTACTACAACAATTTCTGATCTTACCGTTCTAGGTGGAGCGACTTCAACATCATTCTTCGCAAGTATTCTTTCTGCATTAAATGCATTCTTTAATAACTTAACTGCGATTAATGCTACTATCGGAACTTCTACTATCACCAATCTCTTCGCCACGAATGCAACGAATACTGACTTAGTGGTAACTAACCTTGCGCGTCTTGCCTCATCTACGATTACTAATCTTCAAGTTACAGGACAATTACGTGATTCAAATGGGGCAACAGGAACACTTGGACAAGTACTTGCAACTAATGGAACATCGACTTTCTGGACAAGTATTTCTGGAACTATCAATGACGGTTCTGCTACGAATTCAACATTGTACTGGAACGGATCTAATTGGGTAGGTAATACTAACTTCTTAGTTGATGCTAATGGTAATGCTATCGCTTCAGGAACACTTGCTGTTCGAGGTACAAGTACACTTGCTACAACTACTATTACTAAATTAACAGTAGTTAATGCTTCTACTACTAACCTTTCTGCAGATAATTTCTTCGCAACTATCTTTAATGCGGTGAACGCGGTGTTTACAACACTTACAACAGGATCATTCCAAGCTACAGGAACTTCAACACTTGCAACAACTACAGTTACTGATTTAACTGCAGGAAGTATTTCTACAAGTAATCTTACAGCTTCAGGAACATCATTCTTAGCAAGTTCAACTATTGCTAAACTACGCATCACTGGAGAACTTCGAGATTCAAATGGAGCAACAGGAACACCTGGACAATTCCTCGCAACAAACGGAACATCTACCTACTGGACACTCGTTAATGGGGCTCTTGCAAATGGTAATGCAACTAATTCAACCGTATTCTGGAATGGATCATCATGGGTTGAAAATAATAAATTCACTGCGGATATTTTAGGTAATCTTTCAGCATCAGGAACATTACTTGTCTACGGAACAACAACACTTGCTACGACAACTATTAGTAAGCTCACGGTGTCTGACTTAACAGTACTTGCTTCTACTACTCTTGCTAAACTTCGTCTTACTGGAGAACTTCGTGATTCAAATAATGCAACGGGAACACTAGGACAAGTACTTGCAACTAATGGAACATCAACATACTGGACATCTATCAGTGGAGGGCTCGCTGCTGGAACCGCAACAAGTAGTACTCTTTATTGGGACGGATCACAATGGAAAGAAAATACTAACTTCACTGTTCTTGCTAATGGTAATGCGTCAACATCTGGGACCCTTACTGTCATGGGGACGACGACACTTGTTAATGCGATTATTAATAACATCATCGCAGCAAATGCAACAACAACAAGTCTCTATACATCACTTCTTAATGCAGTTAACGCAACCATCGGAACAATAACCACTGGTAATCTCATAGCTACAACATCTCTTGTTGTTACTGGAACCTCAACACTTGCAACAACAACGATAAGTACACTTACTACAACCGTTGCTTCAACAACAAATCTTTTCGTAGGAGGGCTTGCAACACTGGCTTCTTCTACTATTGCTAAGTTACAACTAACTGGAGAACTTCGTGATGGAAGAAATGCTACAGGAACACCTGGACAATTCCTCGCAACAAACGGAACATCTACCTACTGGTCGGGACTTTCTACTGGATCTCTTGCTGACGGTACTATCAATAACACTACATTATATTGGAAGACAGGGGTGGGATGGGTAGAAAATACCGCTTTCCTATCTGATTTGTTCGGCTCTACATCAACAGGGCTATTTACTGTATTAGGAACCACAACGCTTGCAACAACCACAGTTACTGATTTAACAGCAAATACTATTAGTGCTAATATTTTCTCTACAAATGTATTCACGGCAGTGCTTGCAAGCTTCGGTAACTTAATTGCTGTTAATAGTAGCTCTACTAATTTCTTTGCAACAAGTACTAATGCTATCAATAGTAGTTCAACTAACTTGTTTGCTAATTTCCTAACTGCCGTCACAGCTACTATTAATACATTAACTGCAGGAAATATCACCGCCACAGGAACACTTACTGTTGTCGGCACCTCGACACTTGGTGTTGCTAACATAGCTACTGGAACTATCAATAGTCTTGTGTCAGCATCAGGAACAATCACTAGAGCTACTTTCACTAATGCTACTTCAACTAATTTCTTCACAACTAACTCATCTTCTACTAATAGTACAAGTACTAACCTCTTCGCAACGAATGGATTCATAATTAATAGTACTTCAACTAACTTCTTCACAACTAACTCATCTTCTACTAATAGTACAAGTACTAATCTCTTCGCAAATAATGCGGTATTTATTAACGCTACGACAACACGACTTGTTGCAACGAATGCTTCTACTACTAATAGTACAAGCACTAATCTCTTTGCTGATAATGGTAGAATTACAACTCTTGTTTCTACTAACTTCACTACATTTAATGGAGATATCACTAATTCAACATCAAGTAATGTATATTCACAAAATGGTTTCTTTGTACGAAGTACTTCAACGACACTCTTCTCTGATGATGCGACATTTACGAATGCTAATGCTACTAATCTAACGACGACTGGACTCGCAACTCTTTCTTCTGCATTAATCAATAATCTTCGTGTTTCTGGAGAATTGCGAGATTCAAATGGAGCAACAGGAACCCTTGGACAATTCCTTGCAACCAATGGATCTTCAACATACTGGACAGTTGTATCAGGAGCACTGATGAATGGTGTAGCAACCAATAGTACATTGTATTGGAATGGTTTAGCGTGGGTTGAAAATAATAAATTCACAGCGGATGTTATAGGTAACCTCTCAGCATCAGGAACATTACTTGTATATGGAACAACAACACTTGCAACTACTACTATCACTTCTTTAACGGCTGATGCTGCGACTTCAACTAACTTCTTCGCAACACTTCTTAATGCTGCATCAGCATTTATTACGAATCTAACTGCAACCAATGCAGTATTTACTAACGCTACAACCTCATACTTCTCAGCTGTTAATGCAACAACAACAAGTCTTTTCACAACATTCGCATCTTCTACCTTTGCAACAAGTTCATTCTTATTTGCAGGACGAGCTGCATTCACTAACGCTACCGCTACTAACTTCTTCGCTTCAAGCTCATTCATTACGAATGCTTCTACTACTAACTTCTCAGCAATAAATGCATCAACTACTAATAGTACAAGTACTAATCTCTTCGCTAACAATGTAGTCTTCACAAATGCTACGACAACACGACTTGTTGCAACGAATGCTTCTACTACTAATAGTACGACAACCAATGCATTCGTAGTTAATTTAAACGTCACTAATGCTTCTACAACAAATCTTTTTTCAACAAACACAACCTTTACCAACAGCACCACCACCAACCTTGTTGCAACGAATGCTTCTACTACTAATAGTACAA
>CAYVUY010000030.1:0-1665 GCA_964455195.1 uncultured Candidatus Saccharibacteria bacterium | reverse complement strand
CTAACTTCTTTACTCCTAACTTCTCAGCTACGAATGGTACGTTTAATAATCTTTTAGCATCATATGCTACTGCTACTAACCTCGTAGCTGTGAATGCTTCTACTACTAATAGCACAACTACTAATCTTTTCGCTCGCTTTAGTTTCTTGGATTATGCAACATCAACAAACTTCTTTGCAGTACTTCTCAACGTTGCAACTGCATTTATTGATAATTTAACTGCAACGAATGCAACGTTTACTAATGCTACCACCACTAATTTCTATGCTGCGACTGGAACTATAGAATCACTTACAACGATAGATAGTACAAGTACCAACCTTGTTGTAACAGGATATGCTGATTTAGCTAGTACAACTATTGCAAACCTAAGACTTACAGGGGAATTACGAGATGCTTTAAATGCTACTGGATCTATTGGTCAATTCCTTGCCTCTAACGGAACAACAACATTCTGGTCAACGGTACACGGTGTTGTAGTTGATGGTACGGCAACTAACTCAACATTGTACTGGGATGGAAATGCATGGACTGAAAACCTTAATTTTATTGCTGACGCTTTTGGTAACGCAACAGCTAGTGGGAATTTCACTGTACTTGGTCAAACAACCCTTGCGACCAGCACTATCACTAATGCTACGATTACTGACTTAACTGCAGCTTCTGGAACAATTACTAACCTAAGAAGTACTAATAGTACAAGTACTAATGCAGTATTTACTAATGCTACATCTACTAATCTCTTTAGTACCAACGCTACCTTCACTAACGCTACAACTACTAAACTAGTAGCTACTTTTGCTTCTACTACTAATAGTACAAGTACAAATACTTTTGCGGTTAATAGTACCTCTACCAATGGATTTGTATCTAACTTCGTCGCAACTAATGCTACATCTACTAAACTAGTAGCTATCTTTGCTTCTACTACTAACAGTACAAGTACCAACCTCTTTACCTCTAACCTCTTTGCAGATAATGGTACTTCAACGAATTTCTTCTCTAATATGTTGTCAGCGGTTACTGCTTTTATTGGTAACTTAACTGTTGGCAATTCAACTACCACAAATGCAACTACTACTAATAGTTATATCACTAACCTCTTTGCAGATAATGGTACTTCAACGAATTTCTTTACATCACTCTTTGAAGCAGTTACTGGCACAATAAATACATTATTAGTAGGTGATATTACTGCTACCTCATCTCTTATAGTTACTGGAACAACAACGTTAGCTACCACTTCAATAGCTACTGCGAATATCAATGATTTAACCGCAGCTTCAGGTACTATTACAGGTTTGAATGCCACCAACGCTACTATTACTAACCTCTTAAGTACCAATGCATCAACCACATTTGGATTTACTACTAATTTAGTAGCAACTAACGCTACTACTACTAAGTTCGTAGCTACTAACGCTTCTACCACTAACTCAACCTCAACCTTCGGATTCGTATCTAACTTCGTAGCTACTAATGCTACAGCTACTAAACTAGTAGCTACCTTTGCTTCTACTACTAACTCAACCTCAACCTTCGGATTTGTATCTAACTTCGTAGCTACTAATGCTACAGCTACTAAACTAGTAGCTACCTTTGCTTCTACTACTAACTCAACCTCAACCTTCGGATTCGTATCTAACTTCGTAGCTACTAACGCTA
>CAYVUY010000029.1:0-9747 GCA_964455195.1 uncultured Candidatus Saccharibacteria bacterium | reverse complement strand
GAACTCACGACCTTCTCGTTACGAGTGAGATGCTCTACCAACTGAGCTACTTCGGCAATGTACTCATTCTATCAAAAACTTTTTAGTTTGGTGGAAGTGAAGTGAGTCTCACGACACGATTTGCTAATCGTCTACCAACTGAGCTACTCTGGCAATATAAATATAGTAACAAATAAACTTTTATAGTCTATATTATGTTTCAAAAAACACTCTCTTTTCATAAAAGAAAGTACATGGTAGTATCAAGACCAAGTTTCAATTCACCCCTTTCGAAAGAAAGGAATACATACGTACCACAACGGGAGGAAATATGCAGAAAATGTTATTGGCTGTAATCGTTCTTTTCGTATCGGCTGTGTGTCACGCTCACACCACCAAGTGCCACCTTGCGCTCTCCTACGGGGTTGCAAAAGTGCACGAGCTCGGCACCACAAAAGCAGAAGACCGCTTATTGGCTGAGAATTATATCGTAGGTTCATACAAGACCAATTCCAAAAGCAATCCCTACGAGTTCGCGGTCGGCTGTGACCTCAATCGATACTTCGGTATCCAAATCGGCCACAGAGAAGGACTGAAAGCGCAGGTTGATTCCAAGTTTTCTTTCGTTGGAAACATCTTGGGGGAGCCAGTGAAGACGGAGCTTGTCGACGTGAAGCGATTCGCTGAGTTAAGTGGCTACAGCGTTGCCTTCACAGGCCAGATGCAACTCTATGGCCCGCTCTACCTCACAGGAGAGCTTGGTGCGATGTACGGAAAAGCGTTCATTGCTGCAACATCTCCAAAAATCCCCTACGAAATTGAAGCAACACGTCGTATCGAAGGGGTGGTTCCAATAGGTGGCCTCGGGCTTAAGTACAAAGCAAGTGACAGGCTTGCCTTGGGAATAAAAGGAGAAGCCTACGGTCGCTACGTTAGTATCGTAAGCGGCTATGTGGAAATCGGTTTCTAAAATTCAATCAACCCCTTTAACCTCGTCATTAATTTGACGGGGTTTGTTCATTTCTTTATATATATACGTCCTGATTTAATTTGTTCATTAATATTGAAAGAAGAAAAATCTGCAATTTTATTTAAAATTATTTTTTTATTTTCTTCATTAGCTATTCGGGGTTGGCTTACTTCTGAAGTGTAAGGAATCATATCAAATGTCATTTCATTTTTATTACTTTTCATAATAACACCATAACCTTCTTGAACATCGCTTGAAAAATATTGATCGAAAATAAAATTCCCTAAAGAGTAAAAAATAGGTTTATTTTTGTATATCTCTATCCCTTGTATAACATGCGGATGAGAACCAATAATAACGTCAACTCCATTATCTATAAGCACATGAGCGAATCTTTCTTGTTTATCATTTTGTTTATGAAAATATTCCTCTCCCCAATGAAGAAAAGCCACGAGGTGTGAATCTGGGTGTGTGCTATGAAGAGCTTTTACGGTATTCATCACTTCTACTTCATTCCACACATTCGCCACCATATTAATTCCAAAAACTGTAACCATCTGTCCATCGATACTCGTCTCATACACATCATCTAGTACCTTTTGTGCATAACCGAAAGAGCGAATCCGGGAAGTGTCTAATACTTTTTTGGTATTACTCCAACCATCCCTACCCCAATCTGTTCCATGATTATTAGCAAGTGACACGGCGGAAATATGCATCTTCGAAAGTAGAGGAGCTACTCCTTCTTTAAAAGAAAATTGAAAATGTTGTGATGGTGTAGGGACATGCACCTTCGGAATAGTACCTTCGAGGTTAACCACAACATATGTAGAAGAAGCAAGAAATTCTTTTACATACTCGAATGGATATAGCTCTCCCTTCTCTTCCATTTTCTTTTCTACATATCTTCCCAACATAATGTCTCCTAAAAATAAAATACTTTTAGGCTCTTCTCGTATACTTACCGGCTTCGGAAGTGGATATCTGTTTACATCAAAAACAGGAGAAAAAGCTGTTTGTGATAATGCGAACATCATGAGAGCTACG
This sequence comes from uncultured Candidatus Saccharibacteria bacterium, assembly GCA_964455195.1. Taxonomy (GTDB): domain Bacteria; phylum Patescibacteriota; class Minisyncoccia; order Phycocordibacterales; family UBA5272; genus UBA11704. The sequence continues at coordinate 7,751 of CAYVUY010000029.1, read as the reverse complement.
AATATAAGTAGAAGATACTCTAAGCGATTCATGCTGTAAGTATACAGGAATCTAGCTACCTGTACGTGGAGAATTTTGGAGCCGATGAGAACTTAAACTCATTTCATTCGTTTAAGTTTTAAAACCCTTCGGTTTTAACGCTCGTGACTACACTCGCTATTTCCGCCACGGGAAAACTAAACCCGTTTTCCCGACCCTTTTCCCCTCATCGGCTCCAAAATAAAAAGCTCCGCATTTAGCGGGCTTTTTATTTTGGAGCCGATGAGCAGGATTGAACTGCTGACCTCGTCATTACCAATGACGTGCTCTACCAACTGAGCTACATCGGCTGAAATTGTAACCGATTTCACTTCGTATATTTTGTTAAAAATATACGAAGGTAAACCACTGTATATTAATCTTTAGACAATTGCATAAAAATATAAAACAATACAACAGTGCTAACTATTCTATCAGAATTATCCAATACTCACAATTTTTAAAATGTACATAAATATATAATTTGACAAAATATAAAAACATAGTATTATTAGTGTTGAATAAGCTGTTTCATTTCAATCGCATGTTAGCAGAAGGAGGATTCTAATGCTGTACACCGTATTCCAGCAAGAAAACAGTGTTGTGATTGATAGTGACTCACCAGCACTGTTCCCTCAAGCTCATCCAGGTGGGCCGGCTCACATCGTCCATGTTGGTAGCTCTGAGGAAGACTGCCGAGTAGCGATGAACAAACATTTCAAGCGGAAAAATATCGCTTGCGAATTCAAGGAAGGTGCACTCACCGCTCGCACGAAAAATGTGAGCAAGGTGCCGGCAGTTGAAACCTTCACGCTCTATCACATCGGGAAAGCACCGAACATCCTCGATGAATAGACTTCCAACCTTTCGGACGAGGGCGGCGCCATGTGCGTCGCCTTTTTATGTTATAGAAACAATCTTACTTGGAGAATGATGTCCACTTACTATTCTTACTTGAGTATTTGGATATTCTTCTCGTACTAATTCAAGCACTCTTTCATTGGCCAAGTTCCTCTCTGCAGGCTTCTTGGTCCAGACTTTCCATTCTTCATCAAAATTTTTTTCCACCCTTTCTGCTTTAGAATCAGGGAATACTTTAATCTTTAGGTACATGTTTGTTTCCTCTACCCTCTCGCCAAGCGTCTATCTCTTTATGATTTCCAGATAACAATACTTTCGGTACACGATACTTCTTCCCCTCATATTCATATACTTCAGGTCTAGCATATACTTCATGGCTTGAAACACGAGACTCCTCTATGGAATCTTCTGCGTGTAGCACGCCAGTAACTTGTCGAGCGATAGCATCGATACAAATCATCGCAGGTAGTTCTCCTCCAGTAAGTACATACGGGCCAACACTCCAAAGCTCAGCTTTAAGAATCTTCTTCACACGCTCATCTATCCCCTCATATCGTCCACAAATAAAAATAATATCTGTATATTTTTTAACTGACTGCTTCGCTATGACATTCGTAAACTGCTTTCCCCCTGGAGAGAAAATAATCACTTTACTCTTCACATTCTTTTTCTTTGCGAGCCTCTTCTCAATTGTTGCTACACATCGCACTATTGGATCTACCCACATCACCATGCCTGGACCACCACCGTATGGCTTACCATCTACTCGTCTATGTTTATCCACGGTGAATTCACGAAGTGCATACGTATGTACTTCTATAAGTCCATTTTCAATCGCGCGTGAAATAATGCTCTCTGCCAAGTAGCTTGTAAGCATATCTGGGAAAATAGTAACAACGTGAAATCTCATACTTGACATACTAGCAAAAATACAGCAGTATATCAAATGAATTTCAACGTAACCTGCGGAGGCCGAAAATGAAAATGTTTAGTGCTTTATTCCTTATTCTCATCTATGTGGCCATTTTGAGTAGTGGATGGGAGAAGGAACGATGTGTTGATGGGGTTGTTTATTTCGATAAATGGGGAATGCATCCGAAATACCTCCCCGATGGAAAAATTGCGACCTGTCCAATTTCTACCCCGAAAACACCTCAGCAGATGAATGGTGTTGGTGGTGGTGGTCGGATGTAAACGTGCCTGCCGGAAAGCGGCCCTTCGGGGTCGCTTGCTTTTTTACTGAACGTGTTGGATAATTTTTGTAAGTTGAATAATTCCTTTGCCGTCTAAAGTTCCTAAGAACTTAATACTTCCAGGGACACCTGGGCCATCATACTTAGATGACCACATATATTTTCTACTTTTGAGCCATTCTGTCATATCACCCGGACGTTGTAATAACTTCCCATTTGCATCCATGCCCACTTCATACAGGACCGCTTTGGAGTAATCTAGTGTATGTTTATTACCCAAATCATCGGTGATGACTAAAATATTATTATTTTCAAAGTGTGTGTATGTGTTATCTTGATCGTGAGCTACAATTGTTATTTCCTTAAGGAAAGTAGAAAAAACTTTATCAATTAAACTTTCATCTCTGAAACTAAACATAATAAACTTACTAACACTTAATTCCCCCACACTTATCTCTCCCACAAATAAATGCTCTCCCGGTGTTCCCATAATACCAAGATCTCGGAACAAATGCCCTGAGGAAAGTTTTTTATAGACAGGGATAGAATCTGGCCCACCCTTACTCATGAGGTACTGGTCATTTAGAAAAACTGTAAGATTTGGCCATCTTGAATTTGGTACTGTCATGTAAATACTAAAAGTAGTTGACCCATTTTGATTTACAAATTTAACATTATCAACAAAATACTTAGGGTCTTTTTCAACCACCGGAGTAAGTCCTGAAGGGTACTGCACAGTAAAATCATTTTCTTTATCTACATATGTTTTCCAATCTGCAAATTCATCAGTAGTAGTTGAAACTTTATCACTGGTTGTGGCAACAATATCCACCGTATTAGAAACAATTGGTGTAGTTGGAAGAGTGCGACCATTATTTTTCTTCATATATACTACACCTCCTCCAATCAATAAAATAATAATACCAATAAGTGGTAAAAGTTGTGCGAACCCTTTATATTGCTTTTGCATGATGAAATAAGTCTAGCACAAAGGGCCTCTCACGAGTATCTTACTTTACAGTGAACTCAACTTCATTACTTTTCTTGCCCCATGGTTCTGTGTAAATTTTATACACCCCAGGAGTAAACTCGAAATAGTCACACTTAGATGCTATTCCGGAGTAATCAGCATACACAGTCTCTCCTTGCTTACACGGTGGTGCAACTTTTACTTGTATGTGATTAGTATTATTAATTCCGTATGGAATTAAAGATTTAATATGCGTAATCTTACCATCCGCTCTTTTAAAGATGATAATCAAATCTCCCTCGAACCCAGCAAGATTCACCCCGTCTATATCGAGTATTGTTCCCACAGGACCGGATGCCTTGGAAAGTGAAGTGATAACAGGTGTATCATCATCTAATGATGGTACCGTCTGCGTGACAGCAAAGGAATTAATAATACTTCTGAAATCACTCATAACTAATTCGTGATTATATTCTTTGTGTACAGTATCTGCATAGTTCTCAACATGCGTGCTGTGTAAGAAAAGTTTAACAGCGTAGCATCTATTTAACTCTGACTTAGCAAGCATATACAACTCTTCATAATATATATTCCCTGCTCCGGCGCCGGATATAATCACCTTATTATAACTGTTACCATTAATTACTTCTGTGGAAGTACTATTGATCGCTTCACCCATACTATACCTACCTTCATCACACACACCATTACTATATGCTATAACCACCTTACTATCAGGGAATAAATTAGTGTTGGTAGTGTACGCACTTGGTAAACTAAATGAAGCAGACTTCACACCATTATCTTCAGAGAGGATTGGCACTCCATACGTCGTAGGGATGCTCATTTTAAAAGTGGTTGAACTATTTTCATACGAACTCATCCCCTTAAAAGTGGTGGTGGCATTATCTACGATAACCTTTTCTACTTTGTCCGTACGAAAATAATGTGCGAAAGCAATTATTGCAATAATCGCAAGAATAATGAGAGGTAGTAAAGGTATGAATCCTTTGTGGTATGTTTCCATAATGAAATAAGTGTAACACTAAATCTAAAACGCTGCCTTTCGGCAGTGTTTTAGATTTTATATTAAATTTCAAACGTTGAAGAAATTACTTTAGAGACAAGGCGTAAGAATTTTTTGTGACCAAGACGTACATTACTACGACGCGTGGAGCAAAAATTTCTTATAACGCAGTATATGAAGTAATTTCTTAAATATTTATTAAATATTCTTGAGGTCGTTCATGACAGCATCCACATCATGCGTATCATAATGACTCGGTGTCGAATACTCCTGTCCACTATCTGCCCCTATTCTTCCTTGTGGTTCGTTAATCTTTAGATTCACACGAGCATTATTCTTCATACCAACTACACGAAGTAACGTACGAATTGCTTTCGCAGTAGCACCATCACGACCTATTACTTTACCCATGTCATTTTGGTCAACATCAAGTGTAATAAGCACCCCCATTTCATCTACTCTTCTTTCAACTTTTACTTGATCTGGATTCTCAACTAATGCTTTTACAACGTATTCAACAAATTCTTGATCTTTCATATCTTTATTTCATTAAATCTTTCTATCTTTTCAGTGTAGCAATCTAGAAACTAATACAATAATAAGTTATCCACCGACAGAATGTGGGTAGATGAAAATATTTTTAGGTAGCTTACGAAAACCATTCTGTTACGAAACTTTTCGAATTGCTATTCTCAAAGGCTTCGGAGCCAAAGCTCCTTGCTAAGCTTTCTTTTCTTTCTTAACTACAGGAGATTTCTTAGGGAGAACATTTAGTTTCTTTCCTGTAATAATCTTCTTAGTAACGAGGAGGTTGTGAACGGTAGGAGACACTTGAGCTCCCATCTTCATCCAGTGATTAACGCGGTCAGCCTTCGCTTCGAAAGCTCCACTCTTAACACCGTAAGTACCAAGAATCTCAAGGAATTGAGAAGTCTTTGGCTTAAGGGTTTTTTCGGTAACGATAAGTCTGAATGATGGGTCATTCTTGCGCCCTGTTCTTTGTAATCTGATTGTTAGCATGGGGAGTATTATACCATAAACACATACGAAAGCCAAGTTTTAAGGTATTGGCTTAAATAAAACGAAAAAGCCCCGACCACAATAGTGGGTCGGGGCCGGGACTATGTCCCTAACATGAATTTATCGCTTAACGTGGAACCCTCCACGCCGGACAAATACCAGTATATCATACTGATATTTTTGTCAAGTTATTTCAAAAAGGCTATGCGACAAGTGCGTAGTCAATAACACGCATTTCTAGATTAGCTTGTTTTACTTTTATTCGTACAGGAGTTCCAATCTTGTATTCAACTCCAGAGCGCTCACCAAATACGCGACTATTCTTCTCGTCGTGTATAAAGAAGTCATTTCCCAAATCACGAAGTCTCACCATTCCTTCACACTTACTTTTCTTTTCTTCTACATAAATCCCCCATTCAGATACCCCAGAAACCATACCATCGAATGTCTCTCCAACTCTATAACTCATATACTCTACTTGCTTATACTTGATACTTCCGCGCTCAGCATCTGATGCTTCCTTCTCGCGACGTGATGCCACCATACACATTTTGTCATAATACCCACGTTCCTTTTCTTCTGGATACTGATGCGCTAATGTTTGCTCAAGCAATCGATGTAATAACACATCAGGATAGCGACGAATCGGTGAAGTGAAGTGTGAGTAGAAATCAAATGCTAGACCATAGTGACCAATGTTTTTGGTACTATAGATTGCTTTTGCCATAGAGCGTGTTACGTGAATCTGAAGAAGATTCTTCTCAGGTTTACCATCTAACTTCTTTAATAAAGTATTCAAGTCTTGCGATGGAATAAGACCATCCATGAAGCGCACTGTGTAACCAAGACCACGAATGAATAAATCTAAATCATGCATTCTCTCAGAGTCTGGCTTATCGTGCACACGATACACACATATCGAATTCTCGTGACTCTTGGTGATGAATTCACTTACTTTACGATTGGCCATAAGCATGAGCTCTTCAATCATCTTATTAGTATCTCCACGTACCTTTACATATACATCTACTGGTACACCTTTCTCATCTAATTTAAACTTTACTTCTTCTGTTTCAAGAGAAAGAGCTCCGTGTTCGAAACGCTCTTTGGTAAGCTTCTTCGCAATTTCATTGAGAGTATTGAGCGCTTCAAAGTGTTCACCACCTTTCGCATCAAGTATTGCTTGTGCTGATTCGTAACTAAAACGCTTATGAGATTTGATGAGCGCTTTACCGTACCACTCATTGTAGATGTTTCCATTATCATCTAACTCAAATACTGAACTCATTACAAGTCGATGTTCACCTTCCACAAGAGAACATAAATCATTAGATAGAACTTCAGGCAACATCGGAATAACTCGGTCGACGAGATACACAGATGTTTGTCTCTGTACTGCTTCATCATCAAGTGCTGTGCCTGGCTTTACATAGTGGCTTACATCTGCGATATGGATACCTACTTCATAATGTCCATTGTCTAATTTCTTAAATGAAATTGCATCGTCGAAATCTTTCGCATCTATTGGGTCAATGGTGAATGTAAGTGTGTCACTGAAATCACGCCTATTCTTCTTATCGTCCTCACTGATGCCGGCTTTCTTGATAGCTTCTGCTTCCGCATTTACGGACTTAGGGTGTTGATGAGAGAATCCTCGTTCGAGAGCATACGCGAGCATTTCTGCATCATTTTCTCCCGGGCGACCGAGAACGAATTGTACTTCTCCCCATGGACTCTTCTTATGATCTGTCCAGTCAGTAATCGCAACTATTACTTTATCCCCCGCGACTGCGTCATGTGCATTTTCTTTTTTAATAGCGATATCCACGTACATCTTTTTGTCTTGTGGAATCATGAAATAAATTCCATGATCTTCTTCGAGAACTCCAGAGTATGCTTTGCGAGCACGCTCAACAACAGCCTCTATTTTTCCATAGAGTTCTCCCTCTGAATTCTTACCGACAAGCTCTACTGTTACAGTATCTCCGTGAAGTGCTGTTGCTAGATGGTCGTGATTAATAAAAATAGAACCTTCATTTTCTAGTTCTGGAACTCGTACGTAGCCGTCCTTCTTACTAGTAATAGCTACTGTCCCTTGGTAAATACGTTGCATTATCCGTATATTCTATCATAACTTTACAACTTATAATATTTAAGGTAGAACTTAACTACCTAGTCTAATAGTGGATTAGGAATAAAAATGTCTTCGGACATAGGAGTTCTTTATCATGAATATTTCTTTGAAATTCGACGAGAGTGGTAAGGCGATGTTTCCTTACTTGAACATGACAGCACAAGGTGTGTACGAAGCGTGGGATGCCTTACCTAGTACCATCAAAAACATGGTCAAGTATGTCGGCATTTCCGGCGTAAGGACCGATCCCTTAACTAGCGCAGACCAAGTTGAAGTTGAAATCAAGCTAAAAATCCAAAGTGGTTTCAACCAAAACGTTGACAATCTGCCGCAAATCGAAGAAGTGGCGTGTTGTTCGAAAATGTACTTCACGAAGTTCGACATGAAAAGAAAATATGTCGATGAGGTATCTCGATCTTTCAAAGAGAAACTTCATCGAATGCTTGCAATCGAAGTGGGGCGGCTGGATAACTCGATGGCGACTCTCAAACATGAACTGGGGGTCCTAAGACCAACACTGTAATACCC
>CAYVUY010000028.1:0-9818 GCA_964455195.1 uncultured Candidatus Saccharibacteria bacterium | reverse complement strand
AAATAAATCTAACTATTTTGCCGTAAAGCAAATGGTTGACATTCAAACACAAGAAGTTTCAAGTTCAACTGTAATAAATTTAGATAAAAAAGAAGGAGATGTTTTTATTCAAGATGAAATCGGATACGATTACATAAGAGATATAACCGATGTAGATGGTAAGCTAGCATACGTAGTATTTGAGGGTAAAAAACCTTTTATAATATATGACGGTCAAGAAATTGCTGAAGGATATGATAACGTGCAAGATCTTAAGAGTATAAATAATAAACTCGCTTATTCAGTTGCAACTAGTGGAGAACATTTTATAATTTATGATCAAAAAGAGTATGCTAGACATGGGCAAGGTACACCCATACCAGTAGAAGTTAATGGAAAACTTGCATATGAATTTGTAAAAAATAATAAAGGTTTTATAGTGTATGATGGTCAAGAAATTGGTAAACAGTACGACTACGCAAGTAGTCCCTTTGAACTAAATAAAAAATTAGGTTATATTGTCCGTACTGCAGACCACTCTAGAAGCTTTATAGTGTATGACGGTCAAGAAATTGGTAAACAATATGGTCAAGTTAGTTCAGCTAAGGAAATTAATGGTAAATTATTATATACAGCAACTAGAGTTGGTGAGAATTCATATATAAGTATATATGACGGGCATGAAGTGAAGGCAGATAGTGATTTTATGATGTCACTCGGAGTGCCTGTAGTTTATTCTGTTGAAGGTAAAAAAACTTTTTTGAACTATAAAGGAAAAAAGGTTGGGCAGGAATATCAACTAATACCAGACGCTGATATTGTTAATGGAAAGCTTATTTTTGCTGGTTACAAGAATGGAAAATCTTACTTAGTGAGAGAGCAGTAAATTTAAATTTTGTGCTGGGACCCAGGCTCTCCGACAAGTAAACTTTTTTCGTCAAAAAAGTTTCTCGCCGGCCACTCCTCGGCATTTTGATTGTTATCAAAATATGCCTGCGGCTTTCTCGCTTGGACGAAAGACAAGCAGTTGTCTTTCTTTCCACAGCACAAAGAAATAATAAAATGGTAAGTCTATTAAGACTTACCATTTTATTATTTTGTGCTGGGACCCAGGCTCGAACTGGGGACCCTTTGCTCTTCAGGCAAATGCTCTACCAACTGAGCTATCCCAGCATATTTATGGTGGCAGGAATTCTATAAAGTACATCCTTCGCTTGCTAGCTACGGATGTTTCGAAGTCGAGCTTCTTACAATCCTATCATATTTTTGCCATCCTTGAAATAGTCTTAATTACCGGTTGTAGTTGAGGTTGGGGTGCCTTTATTAAGCATGTTAAGAAGCTTGTCTAAGACTGCTTTTTCTGGAAGCATACCATTGATTTGGTTGACTTCATTAATAGTCTTTTCTATTTTTGTTTTATTATCTGCAAGTGCTTTGATAAGAGGACTTACATAGATATATGCTCCACCAAGAGCCCCGATTACTACAAGCCAGTACAACATATTGAAAGCGGTATTTACACGATTACTGCGTCGTATACTACGAAGTATTTCATGATTCTCAAGGGTTAGCTCGTACATCTCATCTAACTTCTCTTGATTGGTTAATTCATTTTCGTCTTTAATCATATAGTTAAAGTATAGCAGAGATATTTTGATTAGTCGCAAACCACTGAATATATTTAAAAAAGTATCGATTATGTTAGAATCAACCCACTAGCCCCTGTAGTTAAATGGATATAACTGCTCCGTCCTAAGGAGTCATTGTAGGTTCGATTCCCGCCGGGGGCACCATGACTTATGTAGCATTACTCGGAGTTCTTGTTTTTTCTTTCTTTTTCTTCCTTTGCTCTGTTGTCTTTCTTAGTTTCCTTTTCGTATCTTTGTTTTTGGATGCACCTTTTATTCCTACAAGAAAAGCAGTATTAGAAACCATAGACAAAGCGCTCGCTATCAATGATAAAAGTGTATTGTATGAACTTGGATGTGGAGACGGAAGGGTTTTAGAGTATTGTTTGGCCAATCATAGCGGTGCTCATGGTGTTGGAGTAGAAATTAATTTTCTTCCATACATACTTGCTAAGTGGAGATTAAGAAATAGTAATGGGAATGTGGTATTTAAAAATATTCTTACCGTCAATTTACAGGAGGCAACACATATTTATCTCTACTTGTTTCCTTTGATTGTAGAAAAGGTAAAGAAGAAAATATACACAGAATGTAAGAAGGGGACACGGATAGTATCATGCGATTTTCCATTTAAAGATATAGAACCAGATGAAGTAATTGAAATCAAAAATTCTCATCGTAAATTAGGAAAGAAATTATATGTGTATACAATAAAATAATCCCGCGCGAAGCGCGGGATTATTTTATTTAGATACTTTTGATCTTGAGTTTGGTTTGACGAGCTTTGTCTACCTTTGGCATTCTTACGATAAGAAGTCCATGCTTTTCTACCGCTTCTGCTTCTTCGATTTCTACTTCGTGAGGGAGGAGGATAGTTCGAGAGAATGTACCCCAGTAAAGTTCCTTATAGAAGTAATCATCATCTGATATCTGAGTATTACCATCACGGCGTCCCTTGATAGTTACCATATCACGAGTGATAGAAAGGTGAAGGTCTTCTGGTTTTACACCAGCAACCATGGCTTCAATAATGATTTCTGATTGTGTTTGATACACATCTACCGAAAGTTCTCCTTCTTCCATGTCTTCCTCTGGAGCTTCTTCTTGTACTTTCATAGCACTCACGGCTACGCGAGGTTTCATCATTACAGGAGGTTCTTTACGTGCTGAAGCACGAACGGTTACCTCTTCTACCATATTGTCTAGTTCATCTTCACGATCGAGGTCGATTATTTCCTCATCGTCATCAACATTTATCGATCCTGCGAGACGTTCGAAGAATGATTTTTTTTCTTTGATCATATAATAATAAAAAGTATTTAGGCCTGTATCTCATAAGTATACTCAGTATTCTTATATATGTGTGGAGGTAATCCACAGGCTGAAGAATCTAGTCTAGAGCTAGTAAATATTGTCTAAAACAAAAAGACATCCTTTCGGATGTCTTTTTTGTTTTATTAAGTTATATAGTTACCATTTTGTGATTAATAAGATGTCATCTTCATCACGTTTAATGAATTTCCAGATTTCTTCTGTGATAAACGGCATGAAAGGGTGAAGAGTAATGATTTGCTCTCGTAAAAGCTTAAGAAGTAAGGTTTGAGCACTTGCTTTATCTTTATTATCTACGATACGTACCTTATGGGTTTCGATGATTTGATCACAGAATGTTTTCCAGAAGTAGTCATAGAGTTTCTCTGAAGCAAGGTGTAATCTGTAGTTTTCTAAGTCACTTGTTATATCTGCACGCTTTTCTAGCCATACATTGTAGAGTGCTTCATCTTCAGCATTTAGAGGTACATCACTTTCATAATCTGTGGTCTTTTCGAGTACGAAGCGGGTTGCATTCCACATTTTATTAGCGAAGAGTTTGTATGCTTTCACTTTGTCTTCACCAAGTTTTAAATCATTGCCAGCACCATTTCCTACTAGGAGAGCCATTCTTAGAGCATCAGTTCCATACTTAGAAGATAAATCTCGTGGATCAAGCACATTACCAAGAGATTTACTCATCTTGCGTCCTTGTACATCACGAACTAGTCCGTGAAGATAGACATGTTTAAATGGTATTTCATTTAATGCGTATGTTGAAAATAAAATCATTCTCGCCACCCAGAAGAATAAAATGTCATGTCCGGTCTCTAGGAGTTCTGTCGGATGGTAAAGTTCCATATCTTTTGTTTTTGCTGGCCAACCTAAAGTAGAAAATGTCCAAAGTCCAGATGAGAACCATGTGTCTAGTGTGTCACCATCCTGAACCCATCCTTCATCAGTAGGGGCTTCTATTCCGACATATATTTCTTCCGCGGTCTTTCCTTCTTCTCCGGGCTTTGTTTGAGGACGATACCAAACAGGAATTTGATGTCCATACCAAATTTGTCGAGAAATACACCAATCACGAAGATTATCTATCCAATGGAAATACACCTTTTCGAATCTTTCTGGAATAATTGTAGTCTCTTTACTCTCTACTGCTTTACGCATGAGTTCTTTGAGTGTAGTAGTAGTACCGAAATGATTGAAAGGTTTATTAACCGCTACGAACCATTGAAGCTTAGGAAGGGGTTCTACTATTCCACCAGTACGTTCTGCTGTAGGTATATTTTGGGTAGTGTCTTCTTCACTTATAAGTAGATTATTTTCACGTAACCAAGTTACTATATATTCACGAGCGTCCGTTACCTTTTTACCATTAAGTTCTTCATTCGCCAGTCCATACATCTTGGCGTACTCATTTATCACTTGTTGTGATGGTAAGTTGTGTCTCTCTTTTATATCCCAGTCTATAGCACTGTGTGCTGGTGTTACTCCTAATGCTCCAGTTCCAAACTCTTTTTCTACTGCAGTATCAGCTATTACTTTAATGGTAATTGGGCATCCGGCAAAAACCATACTGTATTCTTTACCAACATACTCTTTGTACCTTTCATCTTCTGGATGAACTGCTACTGCCACATCACCTACCTTGGTTTCTGGTCGTGTAGAAGAAATAGCAATAGGGAAGTCCTTACTATATTTAAAAGTGTATAGCTTACCTTTTCTTTCTTCGGTCACTATTTCATCATCAGAAATTGTTGTCTGCCCTTTAGGGTCCCAATTAACTATTCTTTGACCTCGATAAATAAGTCCATCATCATACATTTTTTTAAACATCGTTTTGACTGCTACGTTACGAGTATCATCTAGTGTGAAAGCAAGTCGTGACCAATCAAGAGATGCTCCCATACCACGAATTTGAGAAAGAATAGTGTTTTGGCTATCTAGTGCGAATTCATTAATGCGTTTCAACATTTCTACTCTACCTAAATCATGTCTACTTTTACCTTCTTCTTTGTATATCTTTTTTTCTACTACAGATTGAGTAGCGATAGCGGCGTGATCTGTACCAGGGAGCCATAGTGTTTTAAATCCGTTCATTCTTTTATAGCGAACAATACTATCTTGTATAGCAAGCATTAAGGCGTGTCCGGTGTGTAGTGTTCCTGTCACATTAGGTGGCGGAAGAATAGTTGTATAGGTTTCTACATTTTCACTCTGGGAATTATCTGGGTTAAAGTACCCACTTTTTTCCCACATAGAGTAAAGCTCCACTTCTACGCTTGTGGCATCATAGGGTTTTGTAAGTTGAACTGGTACTTCTTTCATATATTTCTATACTATCATATCTTCGCTTTTGTTTTTATATATATCTTATAGTATGATTTATTACTATTATGCTTAAGAAACAATCTAAAATTTTATTACAAGGCAATAAGAAGGTTGCAAAGAACAGTAAAGATATTTTAAAGAGAGCAAATGTTATCTCTAAGAAATCAAGTAAAGTAAAAACTAACAACCTTCCAATGCACCAGTTTAAGAATGTAAAAGTAAAACGTGGTCTCTCAGGACTCGGACTTTTCGCAGGTGAAGCTATTAAAAAGGGGGAAATAATTATTGAGTACGTTGGTAATATTCTTACGAAAGAAGAAGCAGATAAGATAAAAACGAATCAATACTTGTTTGAAGTATCTCGCAACAGAACTATCGATGGTCGTGATAGAGGAAATATTGCTCGCTATGCGAATCATGCTTGTGGTGGCTCAGAGAATGCTGAGAGTGACGTGAAGAAAGGAAGAGTGTTTATCAAAGCAATTAAAAATATAAAAGAAGGGGAGGAAATTACATACGATTACGGAGAAGAGTTTTTTAATGAATATATAAAACCGTACGGATGTAGATGTGTAGCAAAGAGTCACATTGGTGGACATACTAAGTAACCTTTAAAAGAGCAAACATATCATTTACAGAAGATCGAGCGCAATGCTCGGTCTTTTGTTTTAAAGTGGCTACTTCCTAGATACATATGACACGCTATTATAAAAATAATTACTACGATATAGATGATAATAAGCAAGAGAAGCCTATATATAAGGTGATTTATTTTATCACTTTTTTGTACCTAGATGCATATGCAATGCATTTGCATCTATATGTAAACATGAGAGAAAAATATATAAAAATTTTTCTTTGAGTTATCCACAGACAAATTATATTTATGTATTGTCTGTGTATGTAGTAGTGACATACTTATAGATAGAGAGTTATTTGATCGTGGTCGCGATCATAAAATAAAATTTATCAAGTACTCTCGGATTTGTATAACATAAAAAATATTATGGCAGCAAAGAAGAAAGCAGCTAAGAAAGTAGCTAAGAAGAAAGTAGCTAAGAAGAAAGTTGCAAAGAAGGCTCACAAGCGTGCATAGTTAGTTTACTAACTGTTTCGCTTTTGAAACTTAGAAAAGAACCTCCTCCCACGGAGGTTCTTTTCTTTTGTTAAGAAATTGCTCTATCTACTTTGTTGTGAGACATTTTTCTTCCTGCAATGTACCAATGTACATTTTAGTCATAAAAATGTCTTACGCCTCGTATCTAAAGCAATTTCTTAACAAAAGGTGGTGTGCTTTTACTTTTTTATTGGTCATTTTTACTTGCTTACATGCTATAATTCACGGATAATGAAATCATACAAGTACTTAGGCTTGATAACAACACTCTACATTGCTTTTCAGTTAATTTCTGATGTTACCGCGGGTAAAATTATTCAACTCGGAATATTTACTGTATCTGCTACTGTTTTGTATTTTCCTGTTACGTATATATTTTCTGACATACTTACCGAAGTTTATGGATATGCAAAAGCCAGAAGTGTGGTTTGGCAAGCGTTACTAGCTTCAATAATAGCAGGAGTGATTTATCAAGTAGTTATTTGGTTACCGCCAGCGATAGGGTTTAGTAATAATGAAGCATTCACTCAAGTATTAGGTTCTGTGCCTCGTATTTTGATAGGAGGATGGATAGCTGTTTGGGTAGGTGGAATTTTAAATGATTACGTTTTAGCGAAGATGAAAGTTAAAACAAAAGGAAGACATCTATGGTTAAGAACCATTACATCAACAATTGTAGGAGAAGGCGCGAATACTTTCCTTTTTTACACAATCGCTTTGTATTCTATTTTGCCAAGTAATTTACTATTTACCTCCATTATCTCGGGTTGGTTTTTAAAAACAACAGTAGAAATTATTTTTACTCCGGTTACTTATTATATAGTTACCAAACTGAAAAAGGCAGAAGATGAAGACTATTATGACTCAGATACCAATTTTAATCCATTCATTATTAAAAATTAACAAAGTTTTGATAAGGTTATTTGTAGACGACGAATCTAAGTTTAAGGAGTAATTTCTTAACAAAAGGAGGGCTGGTATACTTCTTTTATCACATATGGTAGACGAAAAGTATTTATTAGATAATTTCCCCACAGAATTGATTGTCACAGATCAATCAATAGACTTATCCTCTCTTACACTAGAACAAAAAGAATTTTATATATCTTTATTAAAAGAAATTTTATCTTTATATGCTAAGAGTAATAAAAAAAGAATAACAATAGGTTTTGCTGGCCCTAGTGGTTCAGGGAAATCAGTTCTTGTCGAAATCATTATTAGGCTCTATGAGATGTGCTCAAGAAGTTTGGATATAGTAGAAGTAGGTATTGATGCTTATAGTTACACTAATGATTATTTACTCTCTCACACAGATGGTACAGAATCACTTAAGAACCATAAAGGTCGCTATGATACATACGATGTTAAAAAACTTATTGATGATTTAGCTTCCTTTAGAGAAGGGAACAGTGTTAGCTTCCCAATGTACTCTAGAAAGATTCATAACCCAATCGAAAATTATATGAAAGTAGAATCAGAGAGTAACTCTATTTTGCTCGTTGAAGGTTTATGGTTACTCTCTGATGAGATGGAGTGGGGGCAAGTTCGTCCTCATTTAGACTTCTGCTATTTTATAGATGCCGACGAGTCTTATGTTAAAGAGCTTACTATTAAGCGTCATATCTTAGGTGGACGTTCCGAAGAAGACGCGAGGAACTATTATGAACACGTTGACAGTAAAAATTTCAATCTTGTGGTCGCTACAAAGCATAAAGCAGATAAACTTTTGCCAGCTTTTACAAATATATTTACTACCAGTATGTAACCTCGATTTTCGAGGCAAAAAGAAAGGATTTATGCTATAATTAAGCACTATGTCGATATTTTCTAAGCTTTTCCCGTCAGACGCTTCCAAGCTTGTTAAAAAGCTTGAACCGCTTGCAGATAAGGTGTTTTCATATGAAGAAGAATTAAAGGCTCTTACTGATGCCGAACTTCGCGCTAAAAGTATCACCCTTAAAGAAGAAGTACAGGCCAAGCTTGCACACGTAGTAGAAGACTCTCTTAAAACAGAAACTCGTAAGGTGTTAGATGAAGTAATGCCTCTAGCATTCGCCCTTGTTCGTGAAGCGTCTCGCCGCACACTTCATATGATGCACTACAAGGTGCAGGTAATAGGAGGGGCACTTCTTCATCAAGGTAACATTGCAGAAATGCGAACAGGTGAAGGTAAGACACTCGTTGCTACACTTCCTGTATATCTTAATGCTCTTACCGGTCGTGGAGTGCATGTGGTTACTGTGAATGATTATCTCTCACGTCGTGACGCCGTTTGGATGGGGCAAGTGTATGATGCTCTTGGAATTACAACCGCAGTTATCAATCATCAATCCTCTTTCATGTATGACAAGGAGCATCTTGATGAAACAACAGAGAAATTAGATGATAAAGAACGAGATGAAACAGGAGCATTTAAAATCGCTTACGATTATCTTAAACCTTGCTCTCGAAAGGACGCATATCTTGCAGATATTACGTACGGAACTAACAATGAATTCGGTTTCGACTACCTACGAGATAATATTGGATACAATAAAGATCAACTTTCTCAACGTGGATTTTATTATGCGGTAGTAGACGAAATAGACTCCATCTTAATCGATGAATCTCGTACTCCACTTATTATTTCTGCACCAGCTGAAGAGTCAGGTGAGTTATATAAGACATTTGCAAAAATAGCTTCGCAGCTTGTACCAGAAGAACACTATACAGTAGATGAGAAGCAACGCGCCATAGCTCTCACCGAAGAGGGTATAAATAAAGCTGAGCAGTTACTTGGTATTAATAATATCTACAGTGTGCAGGGAATGAAATATGTACACCATCTAGAAACAGCACTTCGTGCGAAGGCACTTTTCATACGAGAAAAAGAATACGTGGTTAAGGATAACGCAGTAGTTATCGTAGATGAGTTTACTGGCCGTATGCAACCGGGGCGACGTTGGAGTGATGGGCTACACCAGGCCGTAGAGGCCAAGGAAGGGGTCAAGATTGAACAGGAATCGCGTACCCTGGCATCTATCACTTTCCAGAATTATTTCCGTTTTTATGAGAAATTATCTGGTATGACAGGAACGGCAGAAACTTCAGCTGAAGAATTCTATAAGGTATACACACTTCCTGTAATTCCAGTTCCAACCCATAACACTATTAAAAGAATTGATCATAATGATTTAATTTTCCAAACAGAAAAGGGTAAGTTAAAAGCTCTGACTGAAAAAATAAAAGAATTACATGGTAAGGGCCAACCAGTGCTTATTGGTACTATTTCTATTGAGAAAAATGAAGTGCTTTCTAAGTATCTTGAACGAGAAGGAGTACCACACGCGATACTTAACGCGAAGAATCACGAAAAGGAAGGTGAAATTATTGCAAACGCTGGTAAGCGCGGGGCTGTAACTATTGCAACCAACATGGCAGGTCGTGGAGTGGACATTAAGTTAGGT
>CAYVUY010000027.1:0-9991 GCA_964455195.1 uncultured Candidatus Saccharibacteria bacterium | reverse complement strand
TAAAGCACCACACAAAGGGGGCTTAGGTGAAGTGTAGCAAGATTAGTGGGGCTGTAATAAAGAGTTACTAACAGCTTTGATACCGTATCGTCTTACTCTTACACTCTTTTATCTATGCTACACTTTGTGTATGCTTAATTTAACCTCAATTGTTGTTACATCGCTTGTTGGAATACTTAGTTTTATTGGACTAGATTATCTATGGCTTTCGAAAATTGAGAAAGAATTCTATTTAGGGAATTTACGTAGTCATGTGACGATAGAAAATGGTAGTCTTGTCCCCTATTTTCCAGCAATTCCTCTTGTCTATATTGTTGCTATAGTAGGAATTTGGTTATTCGTATTACCAAAAGCAACACATCTTAGTAGTGCTTTACTTTGGGGTGCATTATTTGGTTTCCTTATGTATGCATTTTATGATTTTACTAACTTAGCAACACTTAAAGACTATCCATGGATACTCACCATCGCAGATATTCTTTGGGGAACACTTGTCGTGGGAGTTATTAGTATCATTATGTTTTGGATTAATTCTTTAATGAGTTAGTTAGAGTAGTATCACTACAAATAATAAACCCCGCCTTTAGGCGGGGTTTATTATTTGTAGTGACGCTTTATTACCAATTAAACGGATTAGGGTTAACAGTAACAGTAGCTCGTGAAGTGCTTACTACTTGCCCTATTGAGTTAACAATAAGTAGTTCAAATGTAGCGTCTTGTTTATACCATGAACTATTTGTAACCATTACAGGAATCTGTTGATTGAAGAATGGTGCATCAAATGGTACTGGAATATCAATTCCGCATGAAGTCCCAGCAATATTTACAGTAAGAGATGCTGTACAAAGTGCACGAAGTCTAAATGAATAAAGATTTGCATTACCTGATTCAACAAGAGTTCCTGTTGGAATACTTGTGTAAATCTTAAATGATTCTCCTGAATTCACTGGGTTCTTAGTTGCAGTGATTGATACACCACCTAAGAATTCAGTGGCGCGCTTTACTGTAATAGGAGAAACTGTAGCACGGAAATTAGAAGTATTTCCTCCAATGTCGGTAACTGGCGTAGAAACAACGATACGGAAAGATTCTTGCTGATTAGCGTTACATTTATTAGCACACACTGCATCGAGTAATTCCTTAGTAAGGACAAAAGATGCGCTTTGAACTGCTGAAGAATTTATAGAAGTAAGAGTAACAACTGGACGACTCTGACTAGTAGACATATTTTCTAGAAGAATTTGGAATCCGTTGGCGTTCAGATTACTTGATGTCCATGTAACATTAATAGTATCCCCTTCACTGTAAATTGTTTTAGCGAGTGGTGAAGTAATAGTAATAGATGAGCTTTGTGGAATAATTCCAACAGTAAAACCTGTCGATGGGTTATTCACAATGGTCGTACTATGAATCTGACTTGTTGCTGGAATAATTGGAGATGAAGGAGTAAGAGTATTAGATGATTGTACAGGAACAAAAGATGTTGGTGGAATAGAAGGTAATGATGGAACCACTTGAGAACTAGCAAATGATGGTGCTTGAGTTGCTAAAATTCTTGTAACAAATGGGTCTACTTGTGACACGTATGTAGTAGGGATTTCTGTTGTGCGAGAAACGGTAGGCACATCATATGATGAACCATATGATACAGAATCAACATTACATATAGCATCATTAATAGCTTCACGTGTTCTAGAACTAACTACACCTGTAGCAGAAATACCGTTTTCATTTTGAAAAATAATTACAGCCTTTCTAGTCGCAGAACCGAAGTATCCATTTGGAGATACAAGAAGATATCCTTGATCGTGAAGATAATCTTGAAGTGTAGTAACTTCATTATTTGAAGACCCCATATGAAGATCACGAGTGATAGCAACAGCACACACTCTATAATCTGGCGCAGGCACAGAGTAATCTACATTAGAATACGTATTTACTGAATAATCTTGATAATTATAGGCATTCCAAGCAAAAGCCGGTGCAGAAGCGAGGAAAAGTCCGAGCACAATCATTACTTTTTTCATGCCAATAACCCTACAGTATTTTGATATTTTTGTCAAGGGTATCGCACTTCTTTAACAGTTCAAGTTTCTTTTCCTATTAACGGGTTACTGGGCAACCGAAATAAACTTATAATATGAACTAACCCTTACTGGAACCATGGCTCCATTCTCATCTGTAACAGAACATCCCTTTGAAGTATCGGCACACCTAACACGTGCTTCGATAGAATAGATTGTTGGCCCAGCAGAAGGGATAGAAAGGTTTGCTGACCACGCACCATTACCTGGGTCAGTCGCAAAGACAGTTTGAGCAACACCATTTACACTTACAAGATTCCCATCTGGTGAAACTATTTGTATATCAACTGTGAAACCATCACTTGCTAATGCTGGTCCTCCTTTTGATGTAAGAGCTGAGGCGCCAACAGTAATAATACTTCCTGCAGTATGTGTTGTCTGACCTTGTGTAAGAGTAGAGATACTGTATGCATACACAGGACCACTATAACAAGTCATTACAAGATACTTCATACGAAGAATATCACCTGAATTAATTGCACCACTTTTATCAAGGTCGGCCTTAGCATCGTAATTTGCATTACCAGTAACTGTGCCTGATTTTGATTTAACATAGTCAAGGTCAAGCATATTTATTTTTCCATCTCCGTTGACATCTCCAACTGTAAGATCACATCCACTTATAGTAACGCCTGTGGGAGTAACAACTCCTTGTATTCCCCATGACCCTTCAACTAAATTACCTTGTGGGTCACGAACATACACTTTATATCGATACGTAGTATTTGGTGTAAGACCGGCTAAAGAAAATGTATATTGCTTGTTAGTAGCATCAGCTGTAGGTGTAATGCTTGCAGTCTGAATACATTTATTTGCAGCCGTACAATTAGTAGGTGATATTGTTTGATCAGTCCCCGAAGCATACACAAGGAATGCGGTACTCCCTGGTATACCAACATTTAAAGTAGTGATGATATCCATACTTGTTGGCTTCACATTACTAAATGTAATATCGACAGCTCTATTTTGAACAGTAACTGGATTTACAACAGTAAAGCTAGCAACCTTCTCTGTCTCTGGTGGATTAGGTGTTGCATTCGAACAACCAAGTGAAGGATTTAGACACTTAAGCGTACTAACTACTCTATACGGTACTCCCACAGTTGAAGGTGCGATGAATGAAGCAGTCCAAGCCCCAGTAGTGCTGTCATACAAGGCATCTTTAGTTTGAACTACTCCATTTATACTTATCGTATTAGCTGCACTATCAATCATTCTCATGCTTACAGCAAATCCTTTGGTGGGTGTAGTGGCGGTTCCATCAATCGCAGTTCCTTTTACAGAAAATACCATTGATTCTCCTGGTGCATACACACTCTTTCCTCCAGAAATTGTTGATGCGTATGGAGTAAGGATGGAATTAAGTGGTAAAGGTAATGTAACACTTGTACCTAAACGAGCTCCTGACCCTATTGCATTAATTGCGTAGACAGAACAATAGTAGGTTTTTCCATTAATAAAGTTTGAATCTACATAAAGAATTGGTGAACTCACTGATCCATATGTAATACCTGTTCCGCAATCTAGTACATAAAGAGTAACAGCGCTTCCTCCATTATTTGTTGGCGGTGTAAATGTAGCACTAATTCTTTTGTCCCCTGGAGTTATAACAAGATTATTTACTGCGCCTGGAACTGTCGCAGATGTGATGACACTTTGAGCAGGAGGATTTACCACAGTTGCTGCTTTAGTTGGAGCAACCAAAGGTGTTGGTTCATTAACTATGAGTTGTGTAGACATTGTAGCAACATTAACAGTCACAGATGCAGATGCTGGTATTCCTTTTTCTCCAATACACGTAAGCGTATAGGTTGTACTCTGAGTAGGACGAACTGTAACACCAATACTGCTTGTTGCTCGCGCGTCTATTAATCCAGTCCACGCACCTGATGGTTCACATGACCAAGCATTTCTGGTGTACCACTTAAGAGTAAGTGAAGATCCACTGGAGATGGTTGTCGATGTTGCATTGCCAACTGTTGTAAATACAAGTGTCGTCGGAGGCACAACTTGTGTAGTTAATACTCCAGTAGGAGTACATGAAGTACCATTCCATGTTGATCCAGTAGCACATACCGCCGAAGATCCTGAATAGATTGAAGTTTGAGAAGTACTTGGATAATTAGGTAGTAATGTACCTGTAAGATTATAAGCACCTCCAGCAGTATCATTCCATATGAATGAACCTTTATCACCGAGTTGGAACGTTACTGATTGTGTTCCAGCTGGACCTGCTGTTCCAGAAAGTGATGTATATACTGAATATGTTTCCATGATACCTCTACTGATAAGTCGAGGTATTGAGAAAGTAAAGTTACCGGAACCATTAAGTTTATTAGTTCCTGATAAAACAGCATTACCATCTCTATCACGAAGTTCTGTCGAACCTGGAACTATTGCGACTCCTCCTGTAGTAGAAACTACGACTGGCACTTGTTTAAGTTCGATATTACCTTCACTTCCAGCTACCACAGTGAACTCACCAATCTTAGAAACTCCATCTGAAACAGTTCTACTTGTTGATTGTGGCGCGCTCACAGTTGGCTTTGATACCACAAGAACATGATTAGGAGTTTTTGCAGAAGTAACTAGTGCTGGTTGTGTTGTTTGACCATCAAAATATGAAAGTTTACTAAGGGTTAGATTAACAATAGAGGAAGATACTCCTGAACAACCACCTGTTGTATCCGCACACAAAAGTGTTACGAATACTGGAATATCTACACCACTTGGTCCTGCTGGAACTACTATTCCTGAATTATAAATAGTTGCTGTAGTTCCCACTACTGAAGCGACTCTACCATTAACAGAAATACTTGAAATAGTATTTTCTGGAACAGTAAATGTAATATCTGTTAGCATTGCTTGAGCACCTCCGCTTGCTTTAACATTAAACTTTGCTAACTGAGCAGTGGATCTTCCAACAAGGTACTGTGCGATTGGTGATGAGTTAGGAAGGAACGTAACGTCGCTTGCAATTATTTTTGATAGACCAGAAGAAACTTCAGGGCTCACTTGTATGACGGTAACTGACTGTGTTGTAGAACTATTAATACCACTAGTATTTACACAACCAAATGAAAAAGTTGTAGTTGCAGTTATTCTAATAGAGACAGGAGTCATTCCTGTAACACTCTTTTCTCCATACCATAGTGAATTAAGAGGGTATGTAGATGCATAACAATTATTTGCATTAAGCGCAGAACCTGAGACATACACCGTTGCTGGGAATGATGAAACAATGTTTGGAATAACTTTTAATGTTACGTCTGGTTTAATACTGCTAGGCTGATTAGTAGAAGAAATAGTATTTACAGAAACTGATTTTGTTACTGTCCCGCCTTGTCCCTCACAGGTAAGTGTATAGGTGGTTAGCGGTTGAACTGGATAGAATGACTCTCCTCTACTTGAAGTTGCTTTCAATCCTGACCACGCATCAGATGCTGTACAAGAATACGCATTGCTTGAATTCCAAATTAAATAAATAGGAGACCCTGTTGTGCTCGTTGCAAAGACAAGACCCTCTCCACTTGAAATAGCGCTTTTTATAGTAAATGTAAGTGTTGGCGCGCACACACCATTAAGACCGGGAGTACAAGCTGGCGTAGCGAAATAAAGTATATTTCCAGAAGTGACCGTACCAGTTAAAGTGTCTTTTGTTTTTGCTTGAAAGAAATAAACACTATTTGGACTTAAATTAGAAAGGTTTCCTGAAAACATCTGTCCTGTAGATGGAGAACTCTGTACAGGTACTGCCGCTACTTCATTAGTTAGAGTTGAGGTGCTATTACCCCAACTAAAAAAAGTACTAATTGCTTGAGACGCACTACTATAAAACATATTGAGCGCTGCGCCAGTTGGGGTAATGTTAGTAGCTGGACTTGTATATACAACAGTATCTGTTGAAGCCATAGTTGGATTCGCAGGTGTTATTAGTGAAGAGCTTTGAGCAGAAGGACTACTTACACAAGAGATTTCAGAAATCTTTGCTATGGTAGCATCATCAACCACAACATCTTTATAGTTAGCAGGTAGTAAATTCCCTAGAACCCCGTAATCCTTTTGGAAAGTTCTTACTGCAAGTGATGTGTTTACACCGAAATATCCAGGTGCGGTCCTAAGAGCAGCCAAAGATAAATACGCTCTTTTCGTACTAGGACTCTTGGTGGAGACAAGGTACTTTTGCAAAGTCAAAACTTGCTCAGTTAATACCGGATCTCTTTTTTGTACCAATCTTTGAGCAAAAGAGAGGTTGTCAGTGAGAGTAAGACACGAAGTACTCGATGTAGGAACAGTGGCTGCGAATACAGTACTAAGTATAAGAGTTGAAAGTACAACTGAGCTTTTGAAAATAAATTTTTTCATTTGGTGTTTTGCTTTATAAAATAAAAAATAGGCGTCCCCGTTTTTAACGAGAGACACCCTTATGTCTTATATAATACTCTGTCTATTACAATGTCCAATAGTCTTTTACATTTAGCTGTGGATAACTTGTCCAATAGTAAAAACATCCCCACCGTAGGTGGGGATGTTTTTACACTAACAATTTATTAATTAGCTGTGTCCTTCTTGAAAGGAATACCTATCAATTCAAGGAATTTTGTAGCTTCTTATGCTGTTTTAGCAGTAGTAACTATAGTAATAGCCATACCGAAGATGTCCTTTATTTCTTCATCGGCAATTTCTGGGAAAATACTATGTTCTTTGATACCGAAGGTGATATTACCAATGGCGTCTACTGAAGTTCTGGTGATACCTCTGAAGTCCTTGGTACGTGGTAATGTCACATTAAATAGCTTATCAATGAACCCGTACATACGATCACCACGAAGTGTAACCGCTACTCCGATCTTATCCCCGATACGAGTCTTGAATGATGCGACCGCTTTCTTAGCAACACGTAATGTTGGCTTTTGACCTGTTATCTTAGAGAGTCTGTCAATAATGAAATCGTTCTTATTCTTATCACGTTTCATCATTGTTCCTGTAGCAACAGATATAACAACCTTAGTTAAACGTGGTGCTGACATAACATTTGTATATCCAAACTCCCCTTTCAGACTGTCAAAAGACTTCTTTTCAAGTGCTTTTACACTTTCTTTTGTATTTTTCATATATTTTTAAGCACGATTGGTCTGCTCTTGGCAGAACGTCATACGTCGCCTTTAATTACTATACTTAGTAATTACTTAATTAGTAGAACCCCATTCTACCCTAAAAATAAGGGTTTGTAAACAAAAAAGACCCTTTATTTTGGGTCTTTTTTGTTAAATCTTCTTTACGTTTGAAGCATGAATTGGTTGTGGAATATCGATAATTCCGCCTTTTTCTCCTGCTTTACGAGGCTTTGTATGGCGTTTTACCATATTTAGTCCATCTAATACTACTTGATTGGTCTCAGATAGAACTTTAGCAATGGTTGAGGTCTTTCCTTTATCCTTTCCTGCCAAAACCTTTACCTTATCTCCTTTTTTTACGTGTGAAATTGTCATGATTTTTAATATTAAATTATTTCCGGTGCAAGTGATGCGATTTTCTTATATCCTTCAATACCAGTTTCTGAAATTTCACGTGGGATAGGACCGAAAACACGTCCAGCTTTTGGTTCCTTCTTTGCTCTATCGGTTAAGATAACAACAGCATTGTCATCAAAAGAGATATAAGATCCATCTTTACGACGGAATTGCTTTGTTGTTCTTACTACAACACCATACACAACATCTTTTTTCTTAGTTGTCTTACGAGGTTCAGCAACTTTAACTGAAAGCACTACAATATCTCCAAGAGAAGCGTAACGACGCTTACTACCTCCAAGAATCTTGAAAACACGTCCAAGTTTTCCTCCTGAATTGTCTGTTATCTTTACGTTTGTTCCTGCTTGTATCATAGTAGTTTAATTAATTATTGCTTACGACCGATTACTTTGAAGCTCTTATCCTTAGAAATAGGCTTTGATTCTTGAATGGTAACTTTATCCCCTATCTTATACTCATTAGTCTCATCATGGGCCTTGTACTTCTTGTCTATCTTGTAGTACTTACCGTACTTCTTGTGTGCAACGTAACGAGTCACGTTAACCACAACTGTCTTATCCATCTTGTCAGATGTAACAGTCCCTGTGAGTTTCTTTGGTGTTGTTTTTACTGTTGTTTTCATAAAATTTTAATTAACGTGCTACTACGCGAGTCTTTACTGGAAGCTTAGTTCCTGCCTTACGAAGAGCCTCACGAGCTACAACTTCAGTTACTCCATCGATTTCAAATAGAATACGTCCTGGGCGAACTTCGAAACAGTATCCCTGTGGATCTCCTTTACCTTTACCCATCGGTACTTCAGCAGCTTTTGCAGTTACTGGACGATCAGGGAAGATGCGAATCCAAATCTTAGCAGTCTTACCAGCATTACGAGTCATAGCGCGACGTGCAGCTTCAATTTGATTGGACATAACACGAGCTGGAGTTTCTGCCTTAAGTGCAAAAGATCCAAAAGCTACTGTGATTCCACGAGTTTCAGGACGATTAAGCTTCTCATCTGAGAGACGAGCGCGTTGCCATTTTCGGTGTTTTACTTTCTTTGGGAATAACATATATTTAAAATTACTTGGTTGTCTTACCGTCAAACTTCATACCTCGGTAAATCCAGACTTTTATACCGATTACACCGTAGGTCATATTAGCTTCATCGCGTGCAAAAGAAATATCAGCACGAAGTGTTTGAAGTGGAATACCACCCTTCTTTGTTTCTTCACGACGAGCCATTTCAGCTCCACCAAGACGACCAGATACTGCGATACGAGCACCCTTAACGTCACGATTAGCCATAACCTTTTCAATAGTAGTCTTAAGAACTCTACGGAATGGGAGACGCTTTTCAATTCCTTCTGCAATCATTGCAGCTACGATAGCAGCATCTGCTTCTGGGTTAGTTACTTCAACAACGTCGAGCTTAAGATCTTGTGGTAGTTCTATCTTGTGACGCTTCATTTCTTTACGAAGTGCAGCTCTTAGCTTCTCAATACCATCACCTGAGCGACCAATAACCATACCAGGACGTGAAGTGTGAATTGCGATACGGAACATCTTAGTACCACGTTCAATTTCAACAAGCGCTACATAGAATCCGCGAAGTTTCTTCTTAAGGAATTGACGTACCATCACATCTGTACGAAGTGTGTTAGCGTAATTTTCCTTAGTAGAAAACCATCGGCTTTTCCAGTCGCGAATGATTCCAAGTCTATGTGAATATGGGTGTACTATGTGTGTCATAAAATTATTTTGTCTTTGCGTTAGTATCCTTAGTACCAAGCTCGATAGCTACATGGCTAGTGTGCTTGTGTATTGGAAAAGCACGACCCATAGCTCTTGGCATCCAACGCTTAAGAACAACACCCTTATCAACCGTTATACTCTTAACATAAAGATTTTCCTTCGGAGTATTTCCCGCATTGGCTACAGCAGAAATAAGAAGCTTCTTAATAGGTAAAGACGCCTTCTTAACGAGGTGATTAAGCATTGCTTCAGCCTGAATAACAGACTTACCTTTCACAAGGTCCGTTACGAGACGAACTTTACGTGGTGCATGGCGATAGTTGTTTAATGATGCTTTCATATAAATTATTTCTTCTTAGCTGGAGTTGCTTCCTTAGCACTCTTAGCAGCTGTTATTTCAGATTCTTTCTTCTTCTGATCGATTTCCTTTTGCATCTTACCTCCATGACGGATGAACTTACGAGTTGGAGAGAATTCACCGAGCTTATGTCCTACCATATCTTCAGTAACGAAGACATCAAGGTGAGTCTTACCGTTATAAACTCCGAATGTGAATCCAACCATTTCTGGAGAGATATCAGAGCGACGAATCCATGTCTTAATAACCCCTGTTTCTTCAGGACGCTTGCCGAGAACTTT
>CAYVUY010000026.1:0-11307 GCA_964455195.1 uncultured Candidatus Saccharibacteria bacterium | reverse complement strand
GCTTTGTAAGCTTTAGTTACTAAGGTTTTATTAGTAACTGTTAAATCATCCCCAACGATAACCACATTAGGGAGCGCTTCTTTTAATGCAGTGAATGATTCTAAATCTTCTTCTTGGAATGGATCTTCTATAGAAAGCATTGGGAAATCTTCTGCGAATGCAACATAGGTATCATGTAAGTCTTCTTGTGTATGTCGCTCCTCTCCGATTAAATACATTCCAGATGATGCGTCATAGAAAGAAGTCGCCGCAACATCAAGAGCGAACTGTACCTCATTTTCTAAACCGCATCTTTTCACAGCCTCACTTAAAAGTTCTAATGGTTCACGAATATTTTCCGTTGGAACAGCATATCCCCCTTCATCCCCTCGTGCTACTTCGCCATATTTTTCCTTTACCACTTCACCTAGTGTGTCTTGCACCTTTTGTGCTATGACCAATGCCTCTTTAACATTACCAGTCTTTGGTACGAGGTGATACTCTTGAAAAGCGAGTTTAGTTGCAGCATGTTTACCACCATTAATAAGATTAAAATAAAGCGATGGATGATTGGCTCCTTGTGTAACTGAAGTCAAAGTTCTTAAGTGTTCATAAAATTCTTTTCCCTCTGCCTTTGCAGCTGCTTTACCACAAGCAACAGATACTCCTAATATACTGTTACCTCCTAGATTCTTTTTATTCTCTGTTCCATCAAGAGCAAACATTATTTCATCAAGTTCCTTTTGGTTGCTAACATTCTTACCGATAAGGGCTGGCGCTATAGTGGTGTGAATATTATCAATTGCTTTCATTACTCCACCATGACTGGTACCATCATCACGTAATTCATAAGCTTCATACTTACCAGTACTTGCCCCTGATGGAACCATGCAGTTCCCAGTTGCGCTATTATCTGTAGTTACAGTAACAGAAAGTGTAGGAACATTTCTTGAATCATTGATACTCTCAGCTTTGATTGATGTTATGGTGTGCATGGTATAAAGAATAATTAATTTCTAAGCATCAGATAAAGATCTGATACATTGCTTCCCGTGTCTCCTGTTATGATGGCATCCCCTATTTCAATAAACATTTCACTATCTTTATCAGTTTCATGTTCTTTTTTCGGATCTATGTTTTTCTCTGCTAGTTTTCTTTTGGTTTCTTTATCTACTAAAGTCCCCGCTCCGATTGATTTATTATCAATTCCGTCAGAAGCAAATGTTATAAGCGTATCTTCGTCACCTATCGTATGAATGCCAACACTTCCAATATAGAAATTCCTACCTCCGACACCTCCTTCATGAGTAAGTGCTATAGAAAGCTCTCCTCCTGCAATTACTATACTTTTTGGTTTAAGTGCGTCTTTTCCTTTTTGTAAAAATTCTTCAGGACCACAGTAAAGTTCATCCCCTAAACTAATTACTTCGTAGCCTCTCTTCTTTCCCTCTTCTTCCATGGCACGTAATGCTTCTTTATTTGAAACAAAAGGAATATTTGTTACCTTTTCGAAATACTTTGCTTCTTTTGGAGTTTCGTTGAATGAAAACATATCCTTAATATTGTATTTCTCAAGCAACTTCTTCGCATCATCAATAGTCGAATGATCTAAATATGTTGGTCCAGATGCCACCTCTTGGAAGTGGTCTCCCGGTACATCACAAAATATAAAACTAAGCACTGTTGCAGGATATAATAATTTCGCAAGTCCTCCTCCTTTAATACTTGAAATATGTTTACGTAATGTATTTAATTCTTGAATAGTTCCTCCGGCATGCAAAAACATCGAATACAGCTCATTTCCTTGGTCACATTCTGACATTGGCCAACATAATAGTGCTGATCCACCACCAGAAACAACCACTATTGCTAAATCTTTTTCTGTGAGATTCTCGGCAAGGTCTGCGATTTTCTGTGACACTTCTACGTTATGAGAACTAGGAAGTGGGTGTGAACCTTGATACACATTCACCACCTTACAAACACTTGCGTGTTTATCTATGACAATTCCTCCATCTAACTCATCCCCAAGAACTTCTTCTATGGCTTGTACTGCTTTACAAGATGCTTTACCGAACCCAACAATAAAAATTCTTTCATAATCGCTAAGCGTGTATGTATGGCAATCAACTGAGAGAATTCCATTCTCTAATTTAATTTTATTTTTTACTACAAGTGTTGTATCGATTGCTTTGTACCCTTCTTCCATTATTGAAAGTGCATCGATTCTTGATTGACTCGTTGCCAAAGTATCGAAATTAGAAATAATATGAGACATATAATAAAGTATACCACGCGAAAACCCTTATGTTTAAGACTATTTATTCGCTATACTACTTAGACATATGAAAAATTCTCTTAAACACCTACTATTAAATATCAAAACTTCATTTTCTGGTAAAAATCTTTACTGGCATATTCTTGCAATAGTTCTCACGTATGTAATAGTAGAAAGTAATTTTGATTGGAATTATTTTCTCTTTGCGCAAGCTTCTGGTCTGTATTCTTTCTTTAAGCCAGCGCTTGGTATTGGATTCTTAGTGCCTGTATTTTTACCTCTACTTAGCATTATTATAGGCTTTATTTTGAAACGTAAAGACATAACTTTATATGGATGGTTACTTGGACAAGCTGCACTTTTAGGTTGGCTTATTTCCTCTTTCTATAAAGCTTTTACAGGGCGAGTTCAACCGAATATCTATGACGTGACAAGTAATAGTAGCCATAGTTTCAACTTTGGTTTTATGGAGCACGGAATATTCTGGGGGTGGCCATCATCTCATACCACAGTTGCTTTTGCCATGTCTTTCGCACTGATTACCTATCTTGGTAAGAAGTACCCTTTCATACGTTATCTTGCCCTTATATACGCTTTTTATATTGGTATCGCAGTATCATTCCAAATACACTGGTTTTCAGAATTTGTAGCGGGAGCCCTCATTGGAACTATACTAGGAAAAGTAGTAGGGAATAGCTACAAATAGTTTTTATACTATTACATTTCAAATTTCTACTTAGATATACCGGTACAGAAATCTAAGTATTTTTGTATTAAAATCCGTAAGTTTATTTTTGAAATATTCACTGATTAGTTTTTTATTTATTCTTGTTGCTGTTGGATATGGATATACTTTATTAAATAAAACATCTATTGGTAATCTAGCAGACATAGTAAGGAGTAATTCTTGAACAAGCTCCCCAGCATTACGTGCTACCATTGTTCCTCCGAGAATGTGTTTAGTTTTTGTATCAATATATATTTCACTTTTACCTTCAGTACTCATATCAGCAATGGCTCTATCGTCCTCGCTAAATGATGTTTCGAGAACTTGGTACACTATGCCCTTTTTCTTAAGGGAATCCTCTGATGCTCCGAAAGTAGCAATTTCTGGTGTTGTATACGTAACCCAAGAAAAATCATCGTATGTGAGAGTTTTCTTTTTGAATGGATTAAAGAAATTATTAAGTAATACTTTTGCATGCACTTCGGCGGCATGAGTGAACTGATATCCTCCAGCTACGTCACCACAGACCAGTACATTTTTATTTGTGGTCTCTAAATATTCATTAACTACTATTTTCCCGTCTTTACTTTCTATTCCTGCTTTTTCTAAATTAAGACCCTCCACATTAAGCCTCCTCCCTATTGCAACGAGTATGGTATCAAATGGTATGGTTTTTTCTTCTTTGTTTACTTTGTTCTGTATAATAAGTGTCTTTCCATTTTCAATACGTAACGTGTCACTCTCAAAAGCAAATGTCGCTCCTTGCGACTGTAGTGTTTTAAATAAAACTTCCGCGTACTCATGCTTTTCTCTTGGTAAAATACTTTTATCATTGCCAACGAAAGTTACAGAAGATCCAAGCATAAGAAAAGCTTGTCCTAGCTCTATACCGATAGGCCCTGTCCCGATAACAACAAGATTCTTTGGTAGTGTTTTTAGTTCAAAGACAGATTCATTGGTTACAACATGTGATTCCTCTACACCAGGAATACTAAGTTCCCGTGGGCGGGAGCCTGTAGCTATAACTATTTTCTTCCCTCTATAGGAAACACCATCTACGGATACTTCATTAGTGCCCGAAAAAGAAGCATTTCCAAGCACAACATCAATTCCCATTTTTATAAAGTGCTCTCTATTTTCATGTGTGCGTATTGTTTCTATGCTTTTATGAACATGCTCCATTACTTTTTCAAGTGAAACTTCACCTGAAATAGAAATATTATACTTTTCACTTTCTTTTGTTGAAGCAATAGTTCTTGCCACATGAATAAGTGCTTTAGAAGGAACACATCCTGTGTTCAAACAATCTCCACCAATATTTTTATCCGTCTTGTCGATAAGTAACACCTTAAGACCAACACGTGTCATGAATACTGCAATATTTAATCCCCCTGAGCCTGCACCTATAATGATGATGTCGTACATATTTTTAGTATATCAATATATTATTTAAGTTTATTTACAATGTTTTTATTTTTCTTTCTCAGTTTGTTAGCAAGAATAGAAAGAGCTACAAAGCCTAGAATTGTTGGAATAAGATACATACCGGAGAGAAGACTTGCACCTAAGAAAATATAAGCAGTAAGGCCAGGAAGAACTCCAACTGCAGTCCCGATAACATAATTTCTAAAAGATACCGCAGTAAGACCAAGTCCGAAATTAACAACATCAAACGGGAAAAGTGGTACCAAACGAAGAAAGAGCACAGTTCGTAGTCCGTGTTCTTCAAGTTCTTCGTCGATGCGTTTAATTTTTTTAAACCGCGAAAGTAAATCCCCTCCTAAGTATCGAGCCACAAGGAAAGCAACCGTAGCCGCAATATTCTCACCGATAAACGTATATATCCAACCCAGAAATGGTCCGAATACTATCGCCGATAGCGGAGTAAGTATTGATGTTGGGAAAAATATAAGCGGCCTAATTATATAGATAAGTATATAAACAAGCGGTGCGAAAATACCCAATGACATCAATACACTTTTTATATCGTCTTGTGCCATAAGTAACCCCTCTCGAAAAGTCATGTCGTGGTTATGTAAATACTTATACGTAACGACAGCAAGAAAAGAGAGCGCAACAATCCAAATGAAGAACAATATCTTTTTGTAATTCTTTTTAGAAACGGACATGCTCTTAGTGAAGCTCTTTAATATACTCTCCATACCCTTCCTTTTCCATTTCTGCAATTGGAATAAATTTCATCGATGCACTATTCATACAATAACGCATTCCCCCTCTGTCTTTTGGACCATCAGGAAATACATGTCCTAAGTGAGAGTCCGCTATTTTACTTCTTACTTCAGTACGAGATGTAAAGAATGTATTATCCTCTTTTAGAGTAACTGCGTTTTTCTCTACTGGCTTTACGAATGACGGCCATCCAGTTCCAGAATCATACTTATCTACTGATAGAAATAATGGTTCTCCACTTATGATATCTACATAAATACCCACCTCCTTATTCTCCGCATATGCATTAGTAAAGGGTCGTTCTGTTCCCTCGTGTTGTGTCACCTTATACTGCTCTTCGGTAAGCATACTTCTAAGTGTTTCGTCACTCGGCTTAACGAAAGTCTCCCATGCGTGCTTTGTATTTTTCTCTGTGTTCATAATTTTTTTATTTGTGTTTGTAAATGTTGTTGTGTCGTCTTTCCAAAATGTATTTATAAAATCATTTCTTCCTGAAGCATTTCTATAATACTCATATCTCACAGGATTTTTATCTTTATAATCCTGATGATACTCTTCCGCCGCATAGAAATTCATGTATGGAAGTATCTCAGTTACAATAGGTTTATTGAATTTCTTAGCATCTATTATTTTTTGTTTTGATACAACCGCCAACTCTTTTTGTTCGTCAGTATAATAATAAATAGCTGTTGTATACTGATGTCCCCTATCCACGAACTGTCCCCCAGTATCAGTTGGATCTATGTGTTTCCAATACTTTTCAAGAAGGGCTTCCAGTGTGGTGGAAGCTTTGTTATAGGTTACAAGTACAGCCTCTCGATGACCTGTTGTGCCACTTCCAACATCTTCGTACTTAGGATTTACTACTGTTCCTCCTGCATATCCAGATACAGCAGAAACAACACCTGGAAGATGGTTAAACTCTGCTTCAGTACACCAGAAGCACCCTCCTGCAAATATAATCTGCGAGTACATAGATTGATTTGGAGTATCGATAACAGGAATAGCTGTTTCTGTGTGTTTCTGATATTGTACCTGCCCTATGTAGAATAATAATCCGGCTAGAACTGCTCCTGTAAAAAGGAAAACTTTTTTAATCATACATTAACTTTTTGCTTTTATAATAACTGACATAATAATTTTGCCGAATGAGAGAAGTGAAATAATAAGAATTTCTGAAAGATAGTTCACGTGTGCAAATGCTTTATATACAATAACAACAGTAAGAAGAAAGAGCGTGAAAATATATAAAATTCTATCAACTTTAGCTCTAATATATTCATCTCTTTCATCATAAACACTTTCTCTCCACAAAAATCCTATGTATGCCGAAGTAAAAACCACCATAAGACCAGATACCATCATCCCTGGATCGAAGAGTCCGAGGAAATGAGCCACAAGAAGACCAACCAGTAACCCTGCTAAGGTAATTTCATTAAGTTTAAGGAGTGGTAATATTTTTTTCATACTAATTTTTAAAGAGAGAATAATTCTTCAACTGACGCTTTAAGTTTTTTTGCTAATTTAAGAGCAAGAGTAACAGATGGTTGATAAACACTTTTTTCTATAGAAATAATTGTTTGTCTACTAACACCAACACTCTCGGCAAGTTCTTCTTGGGAGAGTGAGTGTTTTTGACGTATTTCTTTGAGGTTGTTTTTTATCACGTCGTATATCAGTATACCTCGTATGAAAGCGCTCGTTAATTATTAATGAGTCATCATTGTATCTTTTTCCATAGTATCCGTTTTCATCATACTATCTCCTTTCATTGTCATAGATGTCTTCTTATACTTTGCGTAAGCTGCTTTTGTTAACTTACCATAATATCCATACGCCACACCCTTTGGCATTACAAGATGACCTTTTTCTACAAGCATCATTTGTATTTTTGTAATATCTTCTTTGGAAGACATCGGATTAATTTTTTCATACATCATCATATCATCTGATGTTGTAACACTCTTTTTCATAGTGTTATCCATCTTATCCATCATGGTATCTTTATTCTTCATGGTATCTTTCATGGAAGTGTTTGTAGCATCCATCATTTCCATTGCAGAAGCAAGTGAGAGAGAAAGAATACTTGAAGCAACCCCTATAGTGAGAATTGCGCTTATCTTTTTTGTTGTCATACGTATAAAAATGTATATTTTATATTAATTTATAAATGAGATTTTTAAACCTCATATGTACAGTATACTTTACACTACTATAGTGTCAAGTATACTGTACATATACTAAAGTAAAAGCACTCGTAGTCGAGTGCTTTTACTTTCTAAGTATTTATTTTTAAATACTACTTATTGATTTGTTCTAAATGCGTTATTTGGACCCCAAACACTTACATTACCATCCTTGTCAGTTGATACTAATATATAGTGATAGAGAGTATTTGGCTGAAGGTTATTAATAGTAAGTGATTGAGTGTTTCTTAGTTGACCATCCCCATTCACAATAGAACCTGAAAGTGGAGCAAGTCCCGATGAATCTATCTCACCCCAGTTCATCTTTACGTAATCCTTGTCATAGAATATTCGTGCGGCTGCACTTTCATCTGTTGACCAAGTAAATGTAACAGAATCTCTTCCGACACTTTGATTAACTGAAGTAAACATCGGCGCCTTAAGTCCACCGTTATCTACTACACCAGATCCCCACAAACCGCTTGCGATGAGTTGATTTATTTTTGCAATAGTAATTGGACCAACTCGTCCAACCTGACTAATGTCATACATTGCTTGAAAAGCTTTCATCGCTTTTACTGTAAGAGCCCCGAAATATCCTGTTATAAGTCCTTCCGGATATATTGATGGGTTTGCAGAAAGAAATGTTTGAAGTTTTGTAACTTCACTACCCCTGTCCCCGTAATCCATCTGTGAATTAATCGGTGCGAACGTTGCAGCCATTACTAAAGATGGAGTTGCTAGCACTGCTAGTAGTGTTAACGAGATGGTTTTAGAAAAACCATGATTATTTTTTACCATAAAGAATTTATTTATTATTAATTAATAAATAAGGGAATTCGACATTCTCCCTACACTATATATAACCAACAATAGGCGAGCTTCGTGACAGGTGGCATAAAACACCTTTATAAAAGGGGTGATAATGCGTTTTGGTTTGGTGTGCCTATCGAGATTTGCCTCTCGGCATGCTTGCCTCGAAATCTTCGTCCTCTCTTCGAGGACTGCGACTCGCAGTTCAAATCTCGATAAACGTGCAAAAAGTAAAAGCGCTTTTTTCAAAGCGCTTTTACTTTTTTCAAGTGTGCCTATCGAGATTTGAACTCGAACTGAGGGTTCCACAAACCCTAGTGCTAACCATTACACTATAGGCACCATGCAGAGCTCTAACAGAAAGTCTGTAATCATACTTTTGTAGTGAGCTCGTCCCTGTAGCCGTTAGGCGTAGTGGGGCGTCTGTAAAATCCTTTACAGTTAAACTACTTTATCACAATTTCGTCAAGAAATAAAGGTTTCTGTCTAGACTAGAAAATTATGTAAAATAAGTATAGAATAGCGAGACTGTTGTATTTTCAAGAAATTAATTTTGAAGTTAATATCAACGAAGTTCTTTAGGAGCTAATGATGAAACAGTTTCTTGCACTGCTTTGCGCTTTGGCGTTTGCACTGCCTTGCTCTTCTGGAACAACGGATGATATTTTTTCTCCGATACCGGCTTGGGTGAGCAGAACCACACTTCATGATGATGTACGATGGGTAAGTGTGACAGAAAGAAAGTACGAACGTAGGGATGTGCCGTGGTACGAACGTGATTTAAAGGAATCGACACTCTTTCAGATTCCGAAAAGTTCACCACGCTTAGAGCTACTGCTTTTAAAAGCTCATGATCCGCGACTTGGAATGCCTCCCACTGACAGAGACTATGACAAGCATTTCACCCTACCGTCCAGCTCTGATGCGAGCAACATCTTTGAAAGGAGTAACCTTCGCTTCCGACCAAGCTGGATGCTTGATGAAAAGTGGCGACTCTCGATTCCCAAAGCCAAACAGCAAAAAGATCAAAAGGGTAAGAAGTCTCTGGTCATCGAAACAACTCTCGTTAGGAAATTCTGAGAAATACCGGTGGGTCGCGCGTAGGCGCGGCCCACTTTTGTTTTAAATAAAAACTAGAATTAGTATGAAATATATGATAGTATTTTCTTACCTCTACGAAGAGGTGGGTGGATGGAACAACCTGTTAAAACTTTGCTAAGTTTTAACTCGTCGTCGTCCGAAGACTCCTAGAATGCCCAGGTGGTGAAATTGGTAGACACACTACCTTGAGGTGGTAGCGCCGTTACGGTGTGCTGGTTCAAATCCAGTCCTGGGCACATGAATAAAAATACACAGGTTCTTCCTGTGTATTTTTATTTGCTGCGACTAACTGAAATTTATTAATTCAAATCCCGCCATATGGCGGGATTTGAATTAATTATGCTGTTGTTGATTCTGTTTCTGGAACTTCTGTATCTATTGCTTCTACTGTAGTTACTCCGTCTTTCTTAATAACACGAGTATCTTTCTTTAACTTACGACGTACATCACGTAGTGCCTTATCACGAACGTAATAAAGCTTACTGCGACGAGTGCGAGCCTTACGAACGACTTCAATCTTGTCGATGTTAACTCCAAAGAGTGGGTAGACACGCTCTACTCCAACACCAGAAGCTACTTTACGAATAGTGAAAGTTCCACCGATTTCTGTTCCGTGCTTACGAGCAAGAACCATACCTTCGAAAGCCTGAAGGCGGATTTTACCATCCCCTTCTTTAATTTTATTCCATACGCGAACAGTATCTCCCGTAGAAAAATCAAGCGACTTTCGAGCTTCGATATCAACTGGTGATAGTTTTATAGTGGTTGTCGTCGTGGTCATAGTAGAAGAATTCTAGCACGAAAAACCAAGCTCGGCAAGGGCCTTCTCCATGTCTTTAGGTACCTTGGCTTCAAAGGTTGTTTCCCCATATTCAGGTATTGAAATCGTTAGAGATAATGCATGAAGCATAGATCGTGGGGCAAGCGTTGCTCCTGTCTTTGAACCATATAAATCATCCCCAATAATTGGGTGTCGTATACCTCTAAAATGAGCTCTGATTTGGTGTGTTCTTCCTGTAATTGGATAACATTCCACGTAAGTGTAGTCTTTCCCTTCTTTGGTCTTACTGCGTGCAACCACCTTATAACGAGTAATAGCTTCTCTTTCTTCACCGCGAGCATCATCTGAGAATAAGTCCACCACTGTTCGTTTACGAAAGTCACTTTTAGCTCTAGCTAGTGGCATAGATATCATTCCGTTATCTTCTCGAATGTTACCTTCTACTATTGCACGATACACCTTACGTGTTGTATGTTCTCTAAACTGAGTTTTGAAAGTTCTGTATGCGCTGTTATCTTTTGCAAGTAAAAGTACTCCCGAAGTGTTGCGGTCTAATCTATGTACTATTCCATGACGTCCAGCATCCCCCACATTTTTAACATTCGGGTACTGTTCTAAAAGCCAATCAGCGATAGTTGGTTCTACATTCCTTTCGTCTGGATGCACCATGACTCCGACGGGTTTATCTATAACGAGCGTATGCTCATCTTCGTATATAATAGGAAATTTCATATAAAAGTACTCTACCATAAATTATGGGTTGAAGCGATGAGAACATCGCGATACGACAAAATATTCGAGGGGGTTCTTTTTGTGCATCTGCGATGAGTACATCACAGGACAACAAAAATAAACACTCAAAAGATTTTTTGTGCCATTACGCTGAGTACAGCGTAAGACAACAAAAATATTATTACATTTCCTAATTTGTTTGTTATTGTTTTTGTGCATCAATGGTTACATTGATACAACAAAAATATAGTCGCT
Organism: uncultured Candidatus Saccharibacteria bacterium; assembly: GCA_964455195.1. GTDB lineage: Bacteria > Patescibacteriota > Minisyncoccia > Phycocordibacterales > UBA5272 > UBA11704. Next base: position 265 of record CAYVUY010000026.1, on the reverse strand, counting down.
ACGCTTCTTATTTTTGTGGGAGATACAGGACTCGAACCTGTGACCTTTTCGGTGTAAACGAATTGCTCTACCAACTGAGCTAATCTCCCTAATGTGAAACAATAATACATTAAATTATCTCTTTAGGCAACTTTCCATAATTACCAAACCCCTTGTTTTTTCTCACCACAGCAAAGCAGGATAAAGAAAACATAGTCGCCAAACTCCTTGTTTTCTGCTAGTATAATTACACCTTGCCTTGGTAGTTCAATGGATAGAACAGCGG
>CAYVUY010000025.1:0-11358 GCA_964455195.1 uncultured Candidatus Saccharibacteria bacterium | reverse complement strand
ATTCGTATTATGCATATGGGTGGAGTAGAAGAAGTAGGGCGAAATATGAGTATGGTGGAATACAAAGATACTATAGTTATAATCGACTGTGGTGTTCAATTCACTGAAACCCACACACCTGGTATTGATTTCATTTTACCCAACACTCGCTATCTAGAAGAGCGTGTTCATAAAATCAAAGGAATGCTCGTAACCCACGGACACTTGGACCACATCGGTGCTATTCCTTACATCATGCCACGTATCGGTAATCCACAAATGTTCGCACGTCTCTTTACAACACTTATGATTCGTAAGCGCCAAGAAGAGTTCCCTCATCTTGCACCGCTTAACATCAATATCGTAGAAAAGGATGACCATATAACTCTCGGTGATCTTAAGGTGAAGTTCTTTGCTGTTTCTCACGCTATACCAGATAGTATGGGTATCATCATCGAAACTCCATTAGGAGATATCGTTCATACTGGTGACTTACGTCTCGACCATGATGATGGTAATCCAACAGAAGAAGAAGTGGAACGCTTCAAACTTTTCGAGAACCGTAATGTACTCGTTTTGATGTCTGACTCAACTAACTGTGAAAATCCAGGATTTTCTATTTCTGATCGCGTTGTATATAAGAATATCGAAGGTGTGATTCGTGATACCCCTGGACGTCTTATCGTAAGTACATTCGCTTCTCAAGTAGAACGTATGCTCTACATGCTTGAAACTGCAGAAAAATTCGGGAAGAAAGTAGTAATCGAAGGTCGCAGTATGAAAACTAACGTAGAAGTAGCGAAACTTGCTAACATGCTTCACGTTCGTCCTGAGACACTCATCCCTCTTGAAGATATGGCTAAGTATCCTGACAACAAAGTAGTTATCTTAGCAACCGGAGCACAAGGTGAAGAATTCGCAGCGCTTGGTCGTATTGCAAATAAAGTTCATAAGCATATTCGTCTCACTAAGCGTGACACGATACTTATGTCATCTTCTGTTGTTCCTGGTAATGAACGTTCAGTACAAAACTTGAAAGACAAGCTTTCTCGCCAAGGAGCTCATCTTATTCACTACCGTACCTCTGATGTTCACTCTTCAGGACACGCTAATCACGATGAACTACAATGGATTCACCGTAAGATTCATCCTAAGTTCTTTATTCCAGTACACGGATACCACTACATGCTTCGTGTACACGCTGATATTGAACGCGGACTAGGAATGTCAGAAGATAATATTGTTATTCCAGATAACGGTATGGTAATCGAAATTCAAGATGGAGGTAATCGTATCGTAACGCTTAAAGAAAAAGTTTCTAACGAGCTTATCGTGGTAGACGGTACTACTGTTGGTAAGATTCAAGATGTGGTGATGCGTGACCGTCAATTACTTGCTGAAGATGGAATGTTCGTCGTTATAGCAGTAATCGATAGTAAAACCCACTCTCTTAAAAAATCTCCGGATCTTATTTCTCGTGGATTCGTTTACCTTAAGGAGTCACAAGATCTTCTTTATCAAACACGTACACTTACGAAGAAGGTTATCGAAGATGCACTTGCTCGCTCTGGGCCGATTAATATCGATCAGCTTAAGGGTGATGTATCTGATGCAACTGCAAAGTTCTTACTTCAAAAAACAGCTAAGCATCCTGTGATTATTCCAGTTATCATCTCGATCTAAGAGGCTTGGCCTCGCAAGCTCTGAGGATAGCAATCCGAAGAGCTAGAGAGTACAGTTACTTACTTTATGAAATGCACCGCCCTTCGGGCGGTGCATTTCATTTCTCTATCCCCTAAAATCTAATACCTACAACGCATTTCTTTGCTATACTCTCTCTAATGGAATCTCTCAGCCGTCACAGACCTCTTCTTGGTACATACTTAATGACTCTTCTCTATGCCTTTCACTACGGCTTACCGCTCTATGCTTCTTCAACATACTTAGGATTAACATTCAAAGCTCCTCATGTACTTCTTATCTATGCAGCAGGAAGCCTCATCACTCTTCTTGTTTCACTTCACTTAGCAAAATATATTCGTCGTTTCCATACATATAATTTCACCCAGACAGTTGTAATAGCAGAGATATTTGCAACACTTGCTCTTGCCATAACACACAACCCTTTCTTTATAGCTTTGTTTTTCATAGCGCACTTTGTGCTCACTGCGCTTTTGTACACAACACTTAACACTTTCGTAGAATCATTCTCGCCACATCATGAAGTAGGTATGATACGCGGTATTTTCTTAACGGTACTTAACTTAGGAATTCTTATTTCACCATTTTTCGGAGGTGAAATTCTCGCTCGCTCTGGATACGAAACTCTCTATATCGTAGCTGCATGTGTGCTTATTCCTTTCATATTCTTCCTTCATAGATTCATGCATCAGATACCTGACCCTCACTATACTAAGATAGAAATTTTCGAAGCGTTCAATCGTGCTCGTAAAGATCGCGACTTAGGTCCAGTATTATTAGCACTCTTTATTCTAGAATGTTTCTATGGGGTGATGGTTATCTACTCTCCACTCTACTTGGGAGCACTCGGTATTTCATTACCAATATACCTTACATCTATCATTCCTGTAGCATTACTCCCTCTTGTGATTCTTCCGTATGAACTTGGTATTCTTGCTGATACCAAACTTGGTGAAAAGGAACTTCTCATCACAGGACTCTTACTGATGGCAACTATGTGTATGATAGCAGCACTAGTCACCTCTTCTAATATTTTTGTTTGGATTGTCATCCTCACACTTTCTCGTGTCGGAGCAGCGCTTGTAGAGACGATGGCATTTAGTTATTATTTCAAAAAAATTAGTAGTAAGGATATTGGTTTAATTTCTGTGTTTACTAATATTCGTTCCGTTGCAGTAATTACAGTTCCACTTGTCGGTATCATCATTTCACCACTAGTTGTTACCTACCCTGGACTTATGTTCGTACTATTATCGATTATGCTTTTGTATGCTGCATTACGTACGGTACCACTTCACGACACCCGCTAAAACCTTATGAAATACATATTTAAATCTCAAGATCAGATGCGCCTAAACGCCTATTTAGCCTATATAGGCATAGCTTCTCGTCGTGGGGCAGATGAACTTATAAAGACAGGTAAAATACGCGTAAATGGCCAAATTGCTCGCCTAGGGACCAAATTAAGCCTTAATGACACCGTAGAAACAGACCAAAGAGAATCTAAGTATTCTTATGTCATGTACTACAAACCTCGTGGTGAAATTACAGGGGTACTTCCCTCTCTTCCGAAGCTACATCCACTTGGACGCCTTGATAAAGAAAGTGAAGGATTACTGCTCTATACAGATGATTATCGTATGACCGATGCACTTCTTAATCCAGAACATGGCCATGAGCGTGAGTATACAGTCACAGTACGTGAGCAGATGACTCCTCGTGTTGAACGATTACTTTTATCTGGTATCACTACACAAGAAGCTACGTACAAAAAAGCAGTGCGCGTTGTTCTCTCCCCTAATATGCATACAGTACATATCACTCTTTCAGAAGGAAAGAAGCACGAAATCCGTCGTATGCTAAATGCTCTTAACCTAACCATCGAGTCACTTAAGCGTACTCGTATACTTTTCTTAACTCTTGGGAAATTAAAAGCGGGCGAAATGCGTGAACTAACAGAAAAGGAACAGCTTCATCTTCTTACTATACTCGCTTAGCGAAAGAGCGTAGTGCTTACACCACTACCCATCCATCTTTGGTACTCCTTTTGATGAACCCTTCCTTCTTTAACTCAGTTAGCACCATTGGCACTCGAGCATCTATTGGTAATGCTTTGTTATGTGTGATAGCAAAGAGCGTCTCTGCTCGAAGTTTACGAAACGATCCTTCATACGCAGTTTGCTTCTTATACCCAGCTATTTTTGTATTATGTGAAATACCCCCTGCTTTTAAATATGCTCCGTAGTCCATAAGTGCACAGTACCATTCTCGTGCTCCGCACTTCTTCACTTCAGGTAGTTCAATTAAAATCTTCAAATCTTTTTTAAGTACTTCGTCAGTAATAGCACTTTTCTTATTATGAAATCGTTCGACGAGAGCAGTCCTGATATTAGTCTCGAGCATATGCTCGAATGTATTGTATGCAAATGCCATCATCGCGCTTGCGGTGTATTCTCCAATACCAGGAAGAGCCAGTAACTCTTGGTATGACTTCGGGAGTTTCGTTTGGGTCTTCGCTATTGTAAGAAGCGCTCTAGCTCTTCTCTGATATCCAAGCCCTTGCCACAAAACGAGAATCTCTTGTAAAGAAGCTTGGGAAAGACTTATAAGTGTCGGGTACTTCTTCATCCATAGTTCATACTTGGGAAGTACTCGTACTACTTGAGTTTGTTGTAACATAATTTCACTTACGAGAATTTTGTATGGAGTAATACTTTTCCGCCATGGCAATGTATGACGTCCATGTACTTGGTACCATTCCAAAACTTCTCGTGCGAAAGTTTCGTACGTATCACTTTTCTTTCTAGAAGATTTTTTTGTACTAGGCTTTGTCTCCGAAGGCTTCATCTTCTGTGTCTGTAAGTGACGCTGATAGTGTGTGATGTATGCGACCATCAATATGATTTGCTGGAGAACACACTGTATATAATTTAAGTGGAATATCAGTTGTGTTAATAAAATTATATTTCACTCCAGCTGGAACCATGATGAGGTCTCCACTTGAAACTTCGTACTCCACATGATTAAGCATCGCGATGCCGTTACCTTCCACGAAACAAAATGTCTGCTCTGCATGATGATATGTTTCTTCGCCAATCTCTGAGTGTGGTGCGATAGCCATAATTGCTATTTGAGATTTCTTTCCAGTAAACAAAACTCTTCTGAATTCATTGTTATTTAAGCTCTCTTCTACTATCTGAATGTGATATGGTGTCATGTGTGTATAACTCTACTACTAAATACTTGAAGTATATCAAACTATTGCTACACTAATGGATAGACAGGCGCAAGCTAGGTCTGAACGTTCCAAACAAGACGTCCATTGCCCTCGACAAGCAATGTCCTGGTTTAGAAAATTTATATATCATAATATAACTAGACCAAAACAAAAACGCGACTTACCAGAGGCGCGTTTTTGTTTGCCTCATTTTCATGAGGCAAACAAAAACGCGCGCAGCTGAGCGAATGAAGATGAGCGAACTTCGATTCTAGCAAGAATCGAAGTACAACCACTATTCGTCAAGCTTTAGGGTAGACAAAAAAGTGGCCATACTTCGAATTTTGCTAAATTCGAAGTGATTGAATCGTCATTCAATCAAAAAACGCGGGTCCCACATTCCATTTCTGGAAGGAGACCCGCGTCGGGTGATACAAGTTGAGGCTGTTACGTCGGCCGTTTGGCTGGCGCGTAGACTTCGAGCATCCGCTCGTACGAGTCCATGACCAAGCCCTTGCACTCGCCGGTGACACCGAGGATTGCAGGGAAGCCGTAGACGCTGTAGCCTTTTTCCTCGAAGAAGAACTTGAGTCCGCTGTCGTGGCCGAAGGCGCACTTGGTGCCGGTATTGATGATTTCGTCAAGCGACGTAATCACCGAAACCGACTCATTCGACAGATTGCCGAACTTCTTCTGCAAGCGTTCCAGCTTCGCCCAGGTCTCATCATCGAGACCCGCAGTGAAGTAGGAATTGGCGACAGTGAAGCCATCTTTCTTGTTCGCCAGATCGGCCGCGTCGAGTGCTTCCTTCGAGACCGTGTTTTCGAACAATGCCATCGGCATGATCGAATTCACGACTGCGCCGATAACAACTTTCAAGTCCATACGGTCTTCGCTTGTCGGTTCGGCGCCACTTCCTTCCGTGGGCTGAAACGTCGCGATGCTGTCTGCGAGACCGAGCAAGGCAAGCTCTTCGCCGGAGCGAAAGGGCTTGTCAAACGACGTCTCTTCCACGAACTCGCTGATGACGGTATCGGACGGGCTTTTGTGCATCGCCGCATTCGGACCGATCCAGTTCCCGCCGATGGGACACAGACAGCCACGAACGAGAACCGTGGGATGCGTTCCGTCTTTCAATGTCAGGAAGACCTTCGTCGGGTCGCTCGCCTTGAAGACGATGACCGTAGACGAAAAGTTCGACACGGGCTTGGTTGATGCTGCGACGGAAGCGGCCATGGTGCTGACCGTGGAGGGTGCTTCTTGGACAACGGTATTCATGGTTTATTTCCTCTTGTCTTGTTGGAAAAGTACTCTCAACTTTCTTGAGTCGATTACAAATAATTATAACACAAATAGTATAATAAGTCAATAGATTTTAGCTTGATATATAAGGATAATTTGGAATTATGGTAGAAATCAAACATGCGTACTTTAGACACAAGTATTAAAATTCCTTCCTTACTCAGAAGAGATTACTCTTCTGAGTCTGAGTAATTAACAATTAAAAATCACCTTGCTTTCGCAGGGTGATTTTTAATTAAAATTACTCGAATCTCGTGGAAATATAATGTCCTAGTTCTACTCCAGTAGTTGCAAGAGATTGCATAAATCTCCCCTCACTTCGTAATGATGGTTGCGTTTTTATCTCTACGACCATATACCCTACTTTGGTTTTTATTACATCGATTAATGCTGGACCATTCAAATCTAATACTTCATATGTTTTACGAAGAAGCTTGTGTAGCTCTCCATAGTCACTATCGTGGGTTCTATAAATAACTATTTTAGAATTGGCACTTGGTACTTCACGGTGTTCTGTAAGCGTAGTGACAGAAAGTGGAAGATACACTCTCTCCCCTCTGTAATTAGGAAGCAGTGCTGTAGAGATAGTCTGTGCGCTACGGTATGGTACCACGTGGAAATCTATGTGTGCCTCTGCGAACTTACGCGCCACTTCGCGGAAGTGATCGAATGACCCGACGAATACTGATGAGTGTTCTGTAGAATGAGATACTGGACGTACTATATATGGAGTATGGAGTGCGCGCCACACTTCTTGTAAGGTCTTAAGTGGTACACCGAACTGTACTCGTATCACTTCTGTCTCCGGTACCGGTACTCCACCTTGTCTTAATAATCTAAATATTGATTCTCTATCTAAGTCGTATACTTTCTTGTGAGATAAAACTTTTTCTACTCCCATTCTCTTAGCGAGTGAGCCATGCACTTTCTCAGCATAGACATCTTCTGTAGTGTCCACATAACCATCTACTTGTACGAATACTTTGTGAGCATCACTTTCTATTCCTCTTGTGTGCCACACCCCTTTCTCATCAATATAGACATCCACAGTAGGAACATCCACTCGAGTAAGAGAATCAAGTACTCCATATCCTGAAGCGATGGATTCTTTGTGGCGATGAGCTCCCCCACGGAGTACTGCTATCTTGTGGGTCTTTTTACGTAATTCTAAAGGAGTTGCTGACATAAGAATAAGTATATCAAAAGACCTTAATCTAGCGTAGTAGATTATCTCCTAATCCAAAGATAAAGGCCCTGTAGCTTGCGCTACGGGGCCCGGTGCAGAACACTCTGCACTAAAATTGAAATGACACGTACGGAGGGGTCGCCATCGCCCCATGCCAGATTTTGGGAGTGTCCTCATCAGCATCCGAAAGGAAATGCCAATGCTTGCCGTCGAAGTAATGCTCGACGTAACCATCGGAGTCAAGATTCATGACGGTGAAGGAAAGTACGCCATCGCCAACAACCTGAACAGTTGCATCAACATACGCCGGACTGAAGAGATTCTCCGCGTGAAGAAACAGGTCAGAAAGAAACTCCCAACCATCTTTTTCGTCAGCATGGTCGGGAAGGACCTTTACTTGATTTGCCGGCAATCGGAATCGCCAACGGACGGAGATGAAGTCCATCCGCTCTTGGTTTTCGAAACTGACCCGAAGCTTGTAGTCAAAGGGTGAGACGAAAATCGACGTGATGGGAGAATTGATTTCGGATTCGAGTTTCCGAAGTGAAACCAGTTCGTCCCCCAGTTCGACGACGATAAGGTCACGCTCATCCCCCTCTCGAGGCTCGAATGCTGTGCCGATGATATGGCAGAGCTCCAAAAGAAGCGACGGGTATCTTTTGCCGAAGTGTGCTTGGATAGTGCTCATCTTTGTAACTCCCTATTTGAAATACCCCAGATGGGGAAACTGTGTTCACCATACACACTACTTATTTTATTAGTGAGTGTCAACTTCATTTTTAATTAGAAAACCCCGCACGAGACGGGGTCTTCATGCGGGGTTGAGGATTGATGGCTAGAAAAAGACACGGATGTACTTCACCACTTCATCCTTTGCCCGCGGGACGTAAACGACTGGTGTGTCATCCTGCTTGCGGAAGCGCCACTGGCCTTCGAAGAAGCGGTGCTCGACCATGCCATTCGAACTCTGTCTGTGTCCAGAAATGACGAGCAAATAGGGTGCGACGTAGCTGATGGATACTTGGTAACGGACACCTTCGCCAAAACTAGGTAACAGTTCAAGTATCTTTTCGTAGTTCAGCCATTCACCACTTGGGCCAGCGAATTCAACTTCCGTGGTCGGCAAGAGGCAGCACCAATCATAGGGAAGAAAGAAACTCTCTCCGTGATCATCGCGAGTCACCACAAGAGTTCGGCCGCCATCCATCAACCTGACGGAGCGACCCTCTTGCTGTGTTTCCTCCAAGCGCTCCCAAAGCTTGATGAAGCGTCCGGATTCAGTGGTAACTTCCAGAAGGTTCGGTGTTTCGAGTGGGGACGGGCCCACACCCGCAAAGCCGAGTTTCTGATACAACATGCGGATGAATGACTCATCCTCTTTACCTTGTGGTGCTGTGTCATACAAGTGCTGACTGAGCATTTTGATTTCCTTTCGATTCTGATTTATAAATCCCCTTTCGGGAAAACTGTTTCAATATATACACTACTGATTTTAAGCGTATGCGTCAAGTTCGCATAGATAAAATAATACTGCAGGACTTCGTCCAGCGGGTTTTTGTTCTTAAAGTAATATGGTAGAGTGCTTGATAAGTTGTTCAATCCAAACTTGGAGGTAATCATGCCAAACAAAAGTAAAGCCATGCAAAAGCCGTACGTCGCTCACAATAGGAATCCGAATGGTTCCTTGAAGCGAAAGAGTAGCCTGCAGCTCTTGATTCGTATTGCGACGGATGTATCTGGAGAACCGGATGCACAACTCACCGCATCATACGGTATTGGGCGAAAAGCCGAACAGAACTTGTCTTGCGACATGCAAAATTTCCGCAAGAATTCGGAAACGAGCGGTGCGAATCTGAGGGAAATTGTGCAGCGGAACAAACGTTGGTTTTGGCTCAGGTTCCGCAAAGGTTCACGCAGATTTGAAGTTCATATTGATATTGCGAAAGGTCGTTTTCAACGACCGCGTGTGGTCTCCATGTGGATGCCACCAGAGCATCTGTGCTAGCGCACACACCAAAACCCGCTGGACTTCGTCCGGCGGGTTTTTATGAGTAATAATAATTTCGTTATCTTGAAACTTTTAGAAGTTCTACTTCAAATATAAGTGTTGCGTTCGGTGGGATGACCCCCCCTGCTCCGCGTTCACCGTATGCAAGTGATGATGGGATGGTAAGCTTACGCTTGCCTCCTACTTTCATCCCTGCTACTCCTTGATCCCATCCTTTGATAACTTGTCCTGCACCGAGAGAGAATGTGAACCCAGTATTACCGTGATTCTTAGATGCATCGAATATCTTACCGTCTGTAAGCATACCCACGTAATCAACAGTCACTTTAGTTCCTGCTACTGCCTCCTCCCCTGTACCCACTACTTCGTCTTCCATTTTTAATTCTGTTACGTTCATATTTTTATTTCCACTTGTATTAGTATTATTCCCACTCATAAAAAGCACGGTTCCTGCAATTATAATTATCACCCCTGCTACACCAATATATTTCCAATCCATATGGTTAATATTATACCTTAAGTTTAAAAACTAAACTTCCTTCTTACTGTTTTGAAGGATACTAATTATTTCATTTTTTGTAATAGTGTGTTCGGCTGGTAGTTTATCAAGTACTTTTACTATATTTGATTTCTGGTCTGCTTTAAGAAGTACGCCTGTCACTGATTCTTTAAGTGTTTCTAGCCATTTAGGTATTCTCCACGCGTCTTTAGTGCCTATAAGAGAATCTATAGTATTAATTGGAACAGTTATAGAGCCCATAAGATTTTCTTTAGAAAATCTGTAGGTTTCAACAACTCTTAGACGTAAATCTAAATCTCTATTTGTAGATTCTTGTTTTGTCTGTGTGGAAAGAACATTTTCTACTGTCTTAGTTTGTGTTGTTATGGTTGTGTCAAGTTTCGCAATTTTAGCATCAACAACTCTAATTTCTTCTATTAAATCTTCTTTAGTTTTAGATAAACTTGAAGCATTTTCAGCAGATATCTTGGTTGCATCCTCTCGCAGGAGAGATGCTGCGACAGAAATTTGAGAAGTTGCCTTTTCCATGAAAGAAATTTCTGCTTTTTTAAGGAGAGTATCTGATTTCTCATCAAAATTAAAAACTGTTTTTTCAATTTCATTTTTTAAGCTTTTAGACTCATTCTCTATCAAGCTCTTTAAAGAATCTTTAGCATTTTTTATATCTAGAGCTTGTCTCTCCAACTCTTTCTCAAAAGGTCTTAGGGTAAACAAGTAAAAAACACCGCCCAAAAACAAAATTAATGTTACGGCTATGCCAATATATTCAATGCTATTTGTACTTAACTGATTAATTAAATTAAGTTGCCATTGAATTAAATCTTGGTATGAAACTAGTTGTGTTGTGCTTGCTTTCATTTTTAAACTAATTAATTTTTAGGTTTACAGTTTTGGATGAAATTCGAGGCGTCGAGCTTGCGAGCACTGAGACGTACAAGTGGTACGTTGAGGTGCGAGCAAGCGCTGACAACAAAGAAGTTCGCCAAAAATGGAAGCCTATTACCAACTTAATGTGCCTCCAGTTTTGTACTCAGTTACTCTTGTTTCAAAGAAATTCTTCTCCTTATTCAAATCCACCGCCTCTGACATCCATGGGAATGGATTAGTTGCATTATACATCGCTGGAATTCCAATTCTCGTAACACGACGGTCTGCTATGTATTCAATATACTGCTTGAACCCTTCTGCATTGAGACCGAATATTCCCTTAGGGAACACATTCACCGCGAACTTATATTCTAGGTCTACCGCCTTACGAATAAGCATCTTAATACGCTCTACGAACTCTGGAGTCCATAATTCTGGTTGCTCTTTCTTAATCGTGTTAATCATATCGATACCGAAGTTCATATGATTACTTTCATCACGCATGATGTATTGAATCTGCTCTGCTGAACCAGCTAGCTTGTTCTGACGTTGGAATCCGAATACAACAGCAAAAGATG
>CAYVUY010000024.1:0-11747 GCA_964455195.1 uncultured Candidatus Saccharibacteria bacterium | reverse complement strand
GCTCTTCAACCACCTCAGCATTGATAGAATTCAACTCAATCAAGAGTGTGGCAAGCGCATTGGCTTCATCTTCATCGTACATACCCTGCAGGAGTTTGGCCGCCACTTCGAGAAGATCATCCTGTGGAATCAACTCACCTGCGGTGATGAGGTGACCTTTCAGTTTTTGAATCTTTGCATGCATATTTTGCAGGACCTCATCAAAACGCTTCCACTTTTCATCCTCCTGCAAAAGAATGAGTAAGACCGAGAAGGTCATCGCACAGAGGTGCCCCTTTGTGAGAGTGTGCAACTTCGTCCTTTGAGTCTGAGAATCGACACAAGTGTATTCGCGAATCAATTCCCTATTCAACGTTGTCGCAGACCCATTTACCTTGTGGTAGAAAAAGTCTGCATACGAGAGCAGTCTTGGCTCTTCAGATTTTGCCTTCTTCGTCACGGTACGAGGTTTGGTCAAGCGCGGCTTCCGTGATGTTGCAGATGCTTTCTTAGTTGCACGAACAGGCTTTGTCATGTGAGTCTCCTGGATAGAATTGATTGGTGTACGGGAAATAACAATAAATCCCCTTCACTCTATACGAATGAGTATAAAAAGGCAACTCAGCAAATCAAATAAGCCAAAAACAGTATAAGATGCTAGGCGTGATTTCAGTTTTGGAAGGAGACGTACACCAGTACGTTGACTTACAAAACTGAAATCACAACAACGCAGATGGTATTGTTTTTGGCTTATTTTGGTTTTACAAGTGGGAAGAGTGTCACTTCACGAATAGGTTTGTCCGCTAAGAATGCAAAGAGTCTTTCTCCGAATCCATAACCACATGTTGGTGGCATACCATGCTCTAACATCTCTACGAATTCCCAATCCGCCATCATTGCTTCTTCATCGCCTCCCTTAATTAATTCTTGTTGAACTTCGAAACGCTTACGTTGATCAATTGGGTCATTAAGCTCACTATATCCACGGCCAATTTCACTACCAGCTAGAATAGGTTGGAATTGTTGCACTGTTTTACCATCAGCATTTTTCTTGGCAAGTGGCGCGACGATGACTGGGTGATTAATAAGAAATGCAGGACCTGCTATATTCTTACGGCAATACTTCCAAAGTGTGTCGATAAGTCTCTCACGATTAATTCCATCGTACTTAACGTGTAATTCATGTAACTTAGCTTTTATATCATCATCACTTGCAGAGTTGATGTCGATTCCAGTCTGACGAACTATTTCTTCTGTATAATCAATCTTCGCCCACTCACCTGCTAAATCAAATGTATGTCCTCGTGTGGTAAATGATGTTGTACCGAATACTTCCTTGGCTATAGTGCGATATAACTCTTGGGTTAACTTCATACCATCATTGTAATCAGCGTAGGCCATATAGAATTCACAATTAGTAAATTCTTGCACGTGATCAGGAGAAGAGCCTTCATTACGATATACTCGCCCTATCTCGAATGTCTTAGGGAATCCCGCTGCCATCAAGCGCTTCTGCCATAGTTCCCCTACTGATATCCGCATGAACACATCTAAATCATAATCATTGTGATGAGTTGCGAATGGTCGTGCTTCGGCACCACCTGTAGTAAGTTCGATAGTTGGAGTTTCAACTTCCAAGAATCCACGTTCTTTCAAGAATGTACGTGTGACGTCCCAGAACTTAGCTTTCTTGATAAATAAATCTCGCAACTCCTTACTAGTAAGAATATCTAAATATCGCTCACGCATACGAAGCTCTTCATCTGCTAATCCATGATACTTATCAGGAAGTGGGAGAAGTGACTTAGAGATGAGAGCTATAGAATGCACAAGCAAGCTATGCTGTCCTGTACGAGTAATAAATGGAACTCCAGTCACATCTACGAAATCTCCAGTGTCGATAGTATCTGTAAAATATTTAATTACCTCTCCAGATGTTCCTTCATCTTCCTTAAGTACAACTTGCACTTTCTCAGTTCCATCGAAAAGGTCAGCGAAGAAGAGTGACTTACCACCACGAATTACCATCATGCGTCCAGCAAGCGTTACTGTCTTACCGGATAGTGTTTCAAAGTCCTTTAAGTACTCCGCCACCTCATGGGTACGAGCACTTTTGGCTGGATATGCTTCTTTACCGCTTGCAAGTACTTCTTCTAATTTTTTAAGTCGTTCGTTTTTTAAATCTTCTATTCCTGCCATAGTGTGTAGCTTTTAATTTGCTATTTTAAATTATAACACAAAGCACTAAAGACTATAGAATTAAAATAAAAAGCGCATCCCGAGAGGGATGCGCTTTTTTATTTTTAATTAAGCAATTTTCTTAATTGAGTATTCGAATGCTCCTTTAGGAGACTCTACCATAACTTTATCTCCAACTTTCTTTCCCAAGAGGGCTCCACCAAGGGGCGACTCGTTTGAAATGCGACCAGCAAGAGAATCAGCTTCTTCACTACCAACGAGAGTGAAAGTTCTCTCTTCCTTCTCACCTTTCTTAAGCACAGTAACTGTAGAACCAATTTCTACGTTTCCTGAATGATGCTTATCCATAATAACAGCATTCTTCAAGATTTGTTCCAAGTGAGCGATACGCTCTTCTGCAGCACCTTGATCTTCGCGAGCCTGGTGATACTCCGCATTTTCTGAAAGGTCACCAAGAGACTTTGCGTACTCTAGAGCCTCAGCAATTTCCTTTCTACGCACAGTGGTAAGTGTTTTGAGCTCGTTTTCAAGCTCCTCTTTCTTTTCTTTTGTTAGGTATTCCATGGATGGTAATGATAACATTCTTTGGTCTTTTGGTCAAAACAGGTAGGTAACAAAAATCCCCTGTACAACGGTGACAGGGGTTCCCAAAAATTCTGGGTTAAAAGCTTCTTTATTACAACCATGAGCGCCATGGGAATTCATACTGCGGTGGCTTCTGTGGTGGAGGTGCAGGCATGATGAAGGTCATCGGTACAAGCAGATCACACATCCCCTCTGGTTCCACCTTGCGCGGTTTTTTGAAATACAAATTGATAACCTTCCAATCCGCGGCAGCAATCTCTTGGCAATACGTTCGCAAGGCATCCAACTCGTATTCCTTCAGATTCAATCCCGAGTACTCTGCAATTCGCGAAAACTCTCCTGCGATACAGGCATAGCTATGCGAGAGCTTCGCACAAAAGCGGCGAGTTGGAAACTCAGACTCTGCGAACATCCTGAGAATAACCTGATGCCGTGAATCAATACTGCCAACAACTGAAGTAACTGTGGAAACAAAGTTCTGATCATCAATTACGATTGTCATACATCCCCCAAAACAAAGAAAGTTAGTTAGAATCTATCACAGTAAAACTACTTTGTATACCCAGTGTTATCTCGTAGATATTCCAACACCTCTCTCATCGCAAATACTGCACCTCGTGGATTATGACGATCACCCTTTTCCATCATAACTACGAATGCATAACGTGGTGTGTCATATGGAAAGTATCCACTAATCCAAGAGTTAACAAGTTCTTTACTCACTCCAAGTTCTGCTGTTCCTGACTTAGCTGCAACCTTAACACCTTCTATATCAAGTACTTGAGCAGTCTGTCCCTGTACTGCGCGACGCATCCCCTCTTGAATTACGCGTAATTTAGTTGGATCAAGATTTAGATTAACACTTGATGTAGTGCTACCAGACAATAGATGTGGGGTAATTAATTTACCACCATTAGCAAGAGCAGCTACTGCTCGAACAAGTTCAAGTGGAGTAAGTTGAAAACCGAATTGCCCAATAGAGGTGTGATAGGTATTACCTAATAACCAATCTTCATTGAAAACTTTTTTCTTCCATTCTGGGGTTGGTATGACACCACTCTTTTCTGTTGGTAAATCAATTCCTGTCGTGGACCCGAAACCGAATTTACGTGCATATTCATCTATTCTATCAATACCCAATCCCTTCTGTGACATATACCCTCCACCAACTTGATAGAAATATTCATCGGAAGATTCTGCAATTGCTTGTCGCATATCTACATATCCGTGCGCTTTCCAATCCTTAAAAACTGTATCTGGTCCACCATATTTATTTTTAATCACAAGCGCTCCTGTACTTAAAATCTGTTTCTCTGGAGTGATGATGTCTTCTTCGAGTGCTGCATAAGCGATGAATGGTTTCACTGTGGAACCTGGGGTGAAAAGTCCTGAGGTCACTCTGTTGAGAAATTTATTAGCTTTATTCTTAAGATCTGAATCGATGCGAGCCTTATCTTCTGATGAAGTGGCGTTGGTCATTATATTATTATTGTATTCTGGGTAACTTGAAAGCGCGAGTATTTCTCCAGTGTGCACATCCACGATAACTCCAGCACCTGAGACGAATCCAGCTTGATGAGCAAGCGAAGACATTGCTTCATATAACTTGGTTTGTACTCGTGAATCAATAGTAAGTCTTAGGTTTTCACCATCTTTTGGATATACAGTAACGTTTTCGGATTGTATCTCTCGACGAGCTGATACTGCAACTAATTTTTCTCCTGGAACACCTTGAAGTCTACTTTGGTATAACTTCTCAATACCATCTTTACCTACATAGTCAGATTGCCAGAATACTCCGGAAGAATCTTTCTTCGGATATGATACATATCCAAGCACATGCGATAACCCTGGGAGCTTACTGTATACTCGTCTTGGAATTTCTGTAGGTACTACTTTCGTAGTACTAGCATCCACCGCAACAACAGTTGTGTCCTCTTCATTCCATGCAAGAGGTACTCCATGAATATCTTCTATGGTCCCACGATGAGCAAAGAGTGGGATAGAACGCACATGATTATCTATCGCCTTTTCAGCATACACTGCTCCGTCTTTAATTTGCATTCTAAAAAGTTGTCCTCCGAAAATAACCACAAGTAAAATAATTCCTCCAATGAAGAACTTTTGAATAGACGGAGCAAGTGGTGAATCAAGCTGACCTTGTAATTGATTAATATCAAGAGATGATAAATTAGATGAGTCCAAAAACACATCTTCTGGGTCGATGTTTTCTTTTCGATAGGATGAATTATCTCTTGAGAATATACGGTGAAGCATAGCTATATATCATTACTATACCACTAACTATGATGAGGGCCACTGGAAATCTTCCAACACTGAAAAGTAAATCACTTATGATTGCGAATATGAACACTAGTACTAATAAAAAAGTTTTCATGGTAAATCTATATACAGTCTTTGGGAAGTAGCTGGTAAATACAGTCCGCGAACAAGAAGCTTCTGAGAGATGGCTTGGGGTTCATTATCTATCATTACCACTACTCCTAACTTCATCTTTGGATATTCTTTCCACATCACAGTTGCATCTTTATCAATGGAGACATCTTTTGGAAGTGTGGCGATGTAATCTCCACCACCGATACCTGTGAGACGTAGTACGGCACCAGAAGTAGTAGACCCTACTACTATTCCTTCTATCTCTACTCCGGAAGCAGAGAGAAGTTGCACTTCAGATGCACGAGTTCCCACCTTCACAACTTTTCCTAATGGTACGTATCCTGAGGTGTATACCACTAACCCTTCTTCAATATCATCACTGAAACCTTTAGAAATTAAAAAGGTTCCATAGAGACTAGTAAGTGGTGAAAAGAGTGCTGAAACTTCTATAGTAGAACCAGTTACTTTGGTTGATGTTTTATATGCATCATCATACGAAGCAATAAGAGCGTCCTTCTCTGCAATTTCATTTTTCATTGCACTATTTTCTGTTTCAAGAAGAGTGATTGTTTCTTCAAGGACCTTCTTAGAACTAAACCAAGAACTAATACTATCTGTAGTTTCACTCATGCTCATCTTCACTGCAAAAACACGAGAAGAAATAGCAAACATCATCGGAGATAAAAATATTCTGATATGTACCCAGAAAATAACAATAATCGCAAGAATAAAAAGACTTACCAAACGATATACAGTCTTAACTCTTTTGGTTCGTCTATCTGAAAGGTACGTCATCGTGGTGTTTTACTAAAACATCTTTAAAATCTTCGAAGTGCTCAAGAATAATTCCTGTACCACGAGCAACTGCAGTGAGAGGATCTTCTGCGACAGTCACAGGAACTTTCAATTGCATAGAAAGAAGTGCTGGGAGACCTTTAATAAGAGAACCTCCTCCTGTAATAATAAAACCGTTTTGCATAATATCAGAAAGCACTTCCGGTGGAGTAGTCTCGAGGACCTCACGAATAGCTTCTACAAGAGATGCGATAGAAGCATACATAGCCTCACGAATATCAACATCTGTAATAACCACTTCACGAGGAAGTCCTGTTACGAGATCGCGTCCTTTTACTGACATTTCTTCGCCATCTGCTTCGGGAAGAGCTGAACCGATAAACATCTTGATATTTTCGGCTGTTTTTTCTCCTATGAGCATTTTGAATTCATCACGCATGTAGAGAATAATGTCAGTGCTTAATTTATCTCCAGCAACTTTCACACTTTTACTGCGTACAATTCCAGAAAGTGAAATCACTGCGATATCTGTAGTACCTCCACCAATATCAACTATCATATTCCCAACTGGCTCACTTATAGACATATGTATTCCGATAGCGGCTGCCATCGGTTCTTCTACGATGAACACTTCACGAGCTCCCGCTGAACGTGCCGCATCATATACAGCTCTCATCTCTACGTTAGTAACCCCTACCGGAATACCAACGACGACTCGTGGACGGAAAAATTTCTTATCCATGTCGTTGGCTTTGTTAATAAGATAACTAAGCATCTCTTCTGTCACTTCATAATCAGATATCACACCATCAACAAGTGGGCGTACTATACGAATATGATGTGGAGTGCGACCCATCATGTCCTTTGCTTCAGTTCCAACAGCAACCACACGATTGGTTTTCACATTAATAGCTACCACTGATGGTTCATTAATAACAATACCCCGACCACGAAGATATACGAGAGTATTAGCAGTACCCAAATCTATCCCAATGTCGTTCGAAAAAGGAGTGAAAAATCGCTCAAACATAAGGCTAGTTTAGCACGTGAGTTCTATACTCGCGAATTTGACAGGTTTCTTACTTTCTGGCGATACTTCTAAGTAGAATAAGTAATATAATCAATAAAAAAAGGCCACACTTTTCGTGTGGCCTTTCACTTCTGGATATCGACTATTGCCTAGTTAATCGCGCCTGACGATATCAACGCTAAGACGGATGCCCGTTGGACGAAATTTCGTGTGGAACTCACTCATCTTGCTTATCGCTCGCAAAGGCACACTTGAGCTTGGCCCCCAACGAACGACTTGATAACTACTATCAAGTTCGACACCTTTTACGCGCACGTCACCGCGTAGTGGGCCAACATCTCTCACTTCAGTAACACTTAAAACGACAGCGTACCTGAATGCTGGGTAGGTCGAACTTCGCCGAGCGATATCAAAATTTTTACGCTCCCACACCTCACATGGTGTTGGTAATTCTTTGGGCAATGATTCTGATGACAGAACTACTACCTTTTTTCTACCGGATCTCATGGGTAAAGCTCCTCAATTAAATAACGAATTACTTAGAGCCTAACAAAGAAAAAAATCTGGGTCAATGAAAGATCCCCGCCTTGGCGGGGATCTTTCATTTTATTCACAATTTCCTTTGTATGTTTTTAGTAATTCTTCTACAGAAATAATTTCACTCTTATTTTTAATATTTAAAACTTGACAAAACTTAGTTAAAGTTGTACATTGTGTTAAATTTGTTCCAACTAACTTTTTGTCGACATTAGGAGAATTCCGTGAGAATATCTTTTTTTGGTATTAATGTAAGTATTACATTTGGAAATGTCTGCCCCGTTCACAACACATGTGAGACGTCGGCCAATTCGCTAGACTTCCTCAAAGAGGTTTACAGGACATTCTCAAAACTTCTGAATCTTGGAGACCGCTGGAATCTTCCAATAAGCGAGATTGACCCTTGGAAAAAAGAGATCCTTGCTATCGGCTGGATATACATCGTCGAATTCGCCAAGGAAACAAAAACTGTCGACGTTTTGAAAAACGTCAAAGACGAAGAAGACGGTTTCATGCAAGAAATGAGTACGTTCACACGAGCGGAACTCATACACGAAACGTCATCATGGGTAAACCCCGAAAAGGATGCAGTATCACTAAATTAGTGTGCACCCAAGATGCAAAATGCCCGCGATTCGCGCGGGCATTTGTTTTTATTCACAATTTCCTTTGTATGTTTTTAGTAATTCTTCTACAGAAATAATTTCACTCTTATCACTCTTTCTTTCTTTTATTTCTACTCCACCTGCAGTTAATGACTTATCACTTACTACTACACGCATCGGAATACCAATTAAATCACTATCTGCGAATTTACTTCCTGCACCTTCATCGCGATCATCGAAAAGTACTTCTACTCCTCTTTCAGTAAGTGTCTTGTATAACTCTTCTGCTTTCTTGTGAGTTTCGCTTTCTTTGTCTTTCGCAAGTGATAATAAATGAAGTGAAAATGGTGCAATAGAGGCTGGCCATACAATTCCCTTTTCGTCAGAAAGTGTTTCAACAATAGTCCCCATGATACGTGATGGTCCCATTCCGTAACATCCCATCACCACTGGCACCTTTTCACCTTTTTCGTTATTTACAACTAAACCAAGTGGTTCTGAGAACTTAGTTCCAAGATGGAAAATATTTCCAACTTCGATAGCTTTCTTTTCTACTAAATCATTTTTGTTAAGACCGAGCTTCGCAATAACTTCATCGTTGTACACTTCTTTGTTAAGCGCAAGCTTCTTGCCTTCATGTACATAAATAATATCTTCCCCTGCGTCAGAAACTGTCTGGAACTCTTCTGAAAATTCACTGAAGATTCCACCAGAGGCAAATGTTGGATATGTGATAGCACCAAGCCCTAGTCGATTGAATACTCGTATGTATGCGGACTTTGCTTTCTGATAAAATTCTTCGTGTTGTTCTTGAGAAATTGCGAAGTCATACATGTCTTTCATAGAAAATTCACGACCACGCATGATGCCACTCTTAGCTCGTACCTCATTTCTGAACTTATTCTGGAATTGATACGCAGCTTTTGGTAAATCACGATATGAAGAAATATAATTCTTCATTATATTAGTAATCGGCTCTTCATGAGTTATGCCGAGGCCAGTTTCTGTGCCATTTTTTAATGTGGTCTTGAACCAATTATCTACTTTTGCATCATCCCATCTATCTGTTGCTTCCCACAATGCCTTATCTTGAAGAGCGGTCATCACTAACTCTTGTCCACCTACAGTATTCATTTCTTCACGAATTATGTGTTTAATATTTTCTAGTACTCGTAATCCAAGTGGAAGGAATGAATACACCCCGGCTAACTCTTTATGAATGTATCCAGCACGAGTAAGTAACACCGCATTCTTAGCTACTTCATCAGCTGGTGCTTCTTTACGTGTTTTTGTAAAAAGATGTGATTGTCTCATATATAGCTAGTGTAATGGAATTACGCTTATTTTCCAAGGTGCTTTGGTATATGGCGTACATTGACATTTTAATTTAAAAGTGGTATAATGTTATCTAAGCTAGACTCTATATCTAGATTTTGAAAACCAATCTCAACTTGAAGGGAATCGTATGCGATTTGATTTCAGAACTGTCCTCATCCGGCTCTCGCCGGCAGTACTTGCAGTACTCGTGGCGATGGTGGCAGTAACGCTGTTCTCCACACCCATGAGTGGGTACTCACAGATACTGCTCTACCTGTTCTTGGGGGTTAACTTGATTCTCACACTTGCGGCCGGAGCATTTCTCCGGAGTTCAATTGTGAATGATCTGGGGAATCCCCTCATCGACAGAAGTACACAAGTTCTTTCGGTGATACTTTCTGTCATCGGCTTCATCACTACATTGGTATTTACCGCACTGATTCCAATGGCGGTGAGAGTATGATGAAAGAAAAAAATGGTTGAGGGCTTGCGCATTCGCGCAAGCCCTCTTTTGTATTTTTATAGTACCAGATATCACATATTTAACTTTTATTATCAAACATGATAGTGTTACTCATGAAATTTGTTGAAATGAAAACATCTCAACAACTACCAACAACCTTGTACACTCACAACACGAAAGAGGTCAACACATGATTAAGTCAGCCGTGAGCACTCAAGTGCTTTTCTACATCGTCTTGGCCGCCGTCGGATTCTCGGCGTGGAATATGATTGCGAGAAAAGCCGATGCGAACCAATACTGGACCACGATTATCGTGTGCGTCGGCACACTGCTCCCGGTACTCATGCACGGGCTATACAGGATGAATCTCCCTGTACCCATCGTGCAAATGATACTCGGAGCGCTTGTAATCTGGATTGCATTCTTCATCGGATTACTCGCGTACAAACACGGAGCGCTGCCGCCTAACGTTATCGCCTTGCTTCTCTTGGCGGGTCTGGTGAATGGTCTCGGATTTATTTTCTACGGCCAAGCCATCGGTAACGGCGCCATGTTGATATCGGTGTTGCTCCCGATACTCTTCGGGGTTATGGTTCTGTTCTCGGCATTCGGTGGCGTCATGTTCTTCAATGATCCGTGGAATATGACGAAATCATTCGGTGTCATCTTCGTTTGCGTCGGGGTCTACCTCGTCAATCAATGAAACAATGCTTCACGAAAGCAAAAGCCCGCACTCTGTGCGGGCTTTTTGTATTCACTATAATGTTATTGGAAAAGTTTAAACACATCATGAATAGTTACTGTGATAAGTAAGCCCATGAGAAGCACGAATCCGATAGCATTAAGCCACACACTATAACTATCTTTTAGTTTTCGTCGCAATGCTGCTTCGATAGATACCTTCACGAGTTGCCCTCCATCAAGCGCTGGGAGTGGGAGAATGTTAAGTACTGCAAGATTAAGAGAAAGGAATGCGACAAGAAGTAATACCGACTGATACCCAATATCTGATGCTTGGCCTACAAGCTTCGCGATACCTACAGGACCAGAAAGAGAGTTCAAAACATTTTGACCCTTGAATAAATTCGCAACGAGATCATAGAGTCCTTGGAAAGTGAGTATCGTGTACT
The DNA here is from genome assembly GCA_964455195.1 of uncultured Candidatus Saccharibacteria bacterium. Lineage (GTDB taxonomy): Bacteria > Patescibacteriota > Minisyncoccia > Phycocordibacterales > UBA5272 > UBA11704. Next base: position 710 of record CAYVUY010000024.1, on the reverse strand, counting down.
GCCATAGTTGCTCACCTCCTACTTTGAAACTTTCAAAGAATCCAATATGCACATCCCCTACTTTCTGCATCGCAAGACCGATAGCTTTCTTCTCTGGAATAAGTCCATACACCAATGCTATTGTAGTGCTGGCTTTTTCACTTCCACGATTCTGATACGTAATATTGATAGCATCATTCTCATGACGTCCCAAGAATGCGACTACATCTTCTTCTGATTTAAGTGATGCCTTTTCACCACGAGCTTTTAATTCTATAAGAACAGCTCCTGGATGAATACCTGCACGAAGTGCTGGACTATCTGGCATTACATCAGCAATAGATATACGTTCATTAATGATACGCCCCTTGAAATCTTCGTTATCTGCAGTAACTGTAGTTAATCCGTATGATGTGATGACAAATAAAAAATAAGCGAGTACTAAGTTCATAGCAACTCCAGCGACAAGTACTACAGCTTGTTGCCACCATGGACGATTAGAAAATGCTCGAGGGTCAGTGATCGCACTTCCTTCTCCATTATTTTCACCTAATATCTTCACATATCCACCTAAAAGCATCGCACGTATTGAGTACTGAGTGCCGCCGATTTTTTTACTGTACAAAATAGGATTAAAGAATCCGATAGAAAATTCTTCTACTTTCATGCCTACCCACTTAGCAGCTAAGAAATGTCCAAGTTCATGAATGAAGATAAGGACAGTAAGGATG
>CAYVUY010000023.1:0-11824 GCA_964455195.1 uncultured Candidatus Saccharibacteria bacterium | reverse complement strand
CCCTACTGGGGGCACATAAAAGTAAAATCACAGGTTCTTCCTGTGATTTTACTTTTACAGTTTTCAGGAAGAGAGAACCGCAGGCGCCCATTTTTAATGAGTAAAGCGAATATAAAAATGGTGCGTTTCGACTGAATAAAATGAAGGAGAGGCGAACCCTACTGGGGGCACAAAATAAAAGAAAGCCCCGCGCAAGCGGGGCTTTTGATGACCATCGTGTTGGTCATCATTTCAAGTTGATGTTGAAGCTACCTCCAGTGAAGGACTCTCCACGAGATGCAGCGTAGATGGAAAGCACCGCGTTGGCATCGAAATCTTTGCCGAGTACTTCACGCAGTCGGCGGATTTGTTCTGCACGCTTGATGGTGTCCTCCATGCGCAGGTCTTCCGTTTTCAGGTTGTCGAACAGTTCCTTGACCTTTTCATTGGCAAAATCGATTTTTTGAATTACCGCTGAAAGAACTTCGATACCGAATGTTTCTTCCGGTTCGTACTCGTCATAAAACTCTTCAAGAAATGACTCTCGTCGTTCGAAAAATTCTTGACACGTCATCGCTGTATCGCCGAATGCCACAGCGCGAGCCATGAACTGTCCATATACCTCTCCCAAATGAGAGAAAGATTTCGGACCAAACGCCTCCACACCTGCCTGATCGGCGAAGCGCACCAAGAGTTGTGCTCCGACATTAAGCTCGATACCATCAGTTGTCCGTACGGTGAAGCTCGTGTCGATGGTGTGCCTTTCGATTGAGACATCCTTTCGCATGTGATAGCCGAGGGTGTTCTCTTCTCCTTTCAGTTGGAACCAGAGGTTAGCAAATGGTATCGGGTACTTGAACAAAAGATACATTCCCGATTCAAAGCTAACGCCTGTGAACTTGTGCATGTGAAGCACGATTCCTTCTTCACCTGCAGTAACTATGCCGAATGCCATGATTACATAATCCAAGGTGAAGACGAGCGCCATCCAGAATGCAAATGTCCTTCCTTCGGGAGAAAAGAGTGGTTGACCGAAGTCATACACCCTCCATCCGAGAACGAATGCGTCCGCAGTGCGGAACATCATTTGATACACCAAGAAGAGCAAGACTGCTGTGACTATCGTCATGACAGCAGAGGTCATCTTGGTGAAAGGCAAAACTCCGAAGAGTCGCGCCTGACTAGAAATACTGTAATCACTTTGCATGACCCGTTCCTTTCGAAATAACCGCCTAGTTGTAAAAGCTTCATTCAAAATCGATTCTTACATAGAAGACCATATATTGCAAATTTGTCCAAAGTACCGTAGTATCCAAAGTGAAAGAACCATTTAAACTAGCGAAAGGAAATAATCATGTCCGAGACAACGTCGTACAGTCCTCCTTCCGGAGGACTGAACCGCTACAAAGTACAGGGTGTTATGAGAATTATCATCACCCTCATACTTCTGTATCAAGCCTCATCCTGCACGTGGTGGCTTAAGTACGATCCACTCGTCAAATATGATGGGGAGATACAAACCATCAACCTGAAAGGTGACTACAACCCGGGAAGGATTCCCGCCGAGGTGTACAAAATAACGAAAGAGCCGGAGGCCTACGAAATCACAGGCTTGAATTACATGGTCAATACTTATGCAATTCCAAAAGAAGGTTCTACGTGGAGCACCTTCATCTCACATGGTGCGTGTCAGGCGGTGCCGAGGGATAGGACTATCATTTTTTTCGCGAAGGACCCTCCGACATATGTACGGGGAATGCGCGATGTGGAACTATACCAAGGCGATTATTCCACAGTCGTCGGCTGGCCAAGCATTTTAATAGCTTGGAACACGCTGATGAAAAAACCTGATGGGACAGTTACTCTTTATTCCCAAGCATTGGAGCGCGAGAACGGACTCGTGTGTTTCTGAAGATGTACCATCGCCGGCCATCTTCAAAGGTGCCAGCGAAATTACCACGTTTCGCTGGCATTTTTCAATAAAATAACGAGCGCAGCGAGTATATTTTATTAGACTTCACTGTAATCAGTGAAGCAATAAATAACGAGCGCAGCGACTACCAATAAAATAAGAAGTGTAACGACTATATTTTATTAGGCTTAGATGTACTCATCTAAGTTACTTTTATTAGACTTTGATGTAATCATCAAAGCAATAAAAAGTAAATTATGTTTAGACTTCACTGTAACCATCAAAGTCTAATAAAAAAATATTACGTTTAGTCATACTCATCTTGGTCAAATTATGCAAATATCAGAACCTTGACAGATGGGTATTTTTAGTGTAGGATAGGTATTAACCCGATAGGTCTGTTCTTTTACAAATTCGGGAAACCAAATCAACTTTTTAACTAACGTTTAACAAGTCACCCTTATGGTGAGAAAGGACATACCCCATGGGAACAGTAATCCCCCTCAAATCTGCTCCGAGCAAGCCCTCGGGACATAAGCAGGACCACAGCAAGTGGTCTACCCCGCCGGGAACAATCCCGCAATCTGTGACTCCAAAAGTTACAGGATGCGGTGGTTGCGAAACTCCGCAAGGAACTCCGCCGTCCACTCCGCCCCAAGCGGATACGACGAAACCCAACGAAACACCAATACCGAATCAATCGAAGGGGGAAACCTCCAAGGTTGAACCGTCGCCGAAGAAACCCCGCAAGGGTGGCTCAGGTGGCGGTGGCAATGGTAGCGGTAGCAAAACCAAATCGTCGAAAGACGACCACGGTGGCGCTGGGAAAAAGAGTGAAGTCTCCACATGGATTGGATATGCGGTCATTGTGCTCGCGATGATGATCTCGTTTTGGCAGTTTAGCGAGTACCAGCACCGCAACAAGCAGAAGGACCAGGACTACACGAAGACACCTCAAGGGTATCAAGTGACCCAGTCTGAACTTGCTGTCAGCAAAACCTACGCCGAAACTGAAAAGATCGAGGCGCTGGCAAAGCTGGCCAAGAAGTCCCCGGCTGCTGCGGCTTACGCCGCTGCATCCATGACTCCGACAGGTGTACTCCCTACCATGACTGCATCACCTGCAAGTGCTCAACCCGCCTCCTCTTCTGAAGGTGGACAAGCATGCAACCCGTGGCGACGAGGTATGACATCCTTCCAAGTGCGAAACCGTGACTGGTGTCGTATGGGGGGTGGCACTGAGGAAAACATGACGTTGCAGTTCGAAAGTATTACCAGTGAAAGTGGTGCTCCAGTAATGTTTGGAATCTCACCTTGTGCAGACCCAAGCAAGAGGAAGGAGCTTTCGACAATGGACATCAATGGACAGAAAGAGTTCATTGCAGAAATGATAGCCCTGGGGAAGCGTACATACATGCAACCCTGCACCGATGTCTTCAATAATGGCTCAGGAACACTGGTCATCAAATTCCGCAGTTAAACCGTTTCAAAAAGGAGATTCAAAATGTCTGACCCTTCACACGGAGGTGAATCAAAACTGGGACCGTGGGGCTACCTCTTCTTGGTGGTCGTAGCAATACTGTTGTTCGGCCCGCTGTTTGATGGCTGTTCAGCAGGTATCGCATCAGGTTCAGCGAGGACGTACTCGCAGAAAACCGCGATTGGCTGGGAGATTGACACGATAACAGCGCTCGTGTTCAGGGCTCTCATCGTAGCGGCAGGCTTCATCGCCCTCAAGCTCTGGCAAGGACGTGGTGGAGGTGGAGGAGCACCTCACTGATTCACTCGGTTTCCCGAACACAATTGCATACATACTGTATGCGCCGTTTTGATGGACGACAACCATCAACGGAAAGGCCTCGCCTACCGTACCCGCTCACTAGCGTTGTGTACGCGGTGAGGTCTTTTCTTTTTCCAAATTTTCTAGGAGCTTGGCGACGAAGACGTCCGTAGCTAGCAAGCGAAGGACGTGAATAATCAACGACCATAAAAATTGAGAACTCTGAGGAACGAAGAGTAAAAAATTGAGAACCCCTAAATGTAATCATTTCGTGGTAAACCAATTAGCATCTCATGCTAAACTTTTCTTATGTTAAAACCTTCAACAAAAATCCTTCGTGAGGATTTTGAGAACCATCCCCTTCTTTCTCGTTTACTTACTCTTCCTCAAATACCAAAAGAAATTTTTATACAGGGCACCTTACCGAGAGTTACACTTGATTCGAACGGTCGTTCTACACCGCGCATACTCACTGTTGTAGGAAGTCGTAAGCATACTACGTATGGTAAAGATGTAGTTAATCAACTCATCACTTCTCTTAGAGGAACTGATGTCATTATTTTAAGTGGACTTGCTCTTGGTATAGATACACTCGCCCATAAATCTGCATTAGAAAACAATCTTACGACACTCTGTATTCCTGGAAGCGGACTTGGTAAAAGTGTTCTCTACCCTCGCGGGAACATACGTGTAGCAGAAGAAATTCTCGCTTCCGGTGGTATGTTACTTTCTGAATACGATGATACGACCAAGGCTGAGCAGTGGACCTTCCCTGCACGAAATCGTCTCATGGCTGCGCTATCTGATGCTGTTCTATTAATAGAAGCAGAGGAGTCCTCAGGAACACTTATCACTGCACGACACGCATTAGAACTTGGGAAAGAAATAGGGATAGTCCCTGGGTCTATTTTCTCCCCAACATCACGTGGTACACACGCACTCCTACATGATGGTGCAACTCCTATTTGTAACAAAGAAGACCTCTATGAATTACTTGGTATTAAACCAGTAGAAAAGACTGAGGAAGAAAAGAAAAAGGACCTCACAGAACACGAAGCGAAACTCTACGAATTACTTCGTGAACCTTGCAATAAAGATAAACTTCTAGTAGAGTCGTTACTCTCTCCACATGAATTCATGATAGCGCTTACAACTCTTGAAATGAAAGGTTATATACAGGAAACATTTGGTGAAGTGAGAAGAATAGTGTAATGTTGGTAGTTATTAGGCCAACGAGTACATACTGGTCACACTAATTTTATATTTAATGAAACTACTAATAGTAGAAAGTCCTTCAAAGGCAAAAACCATACAGAAATATCTTGATAACGCATACGAAGTGCGTGCGTCTGTTGGACATGTGCGTGATCTTCCTAAGAATAATAAAAAGGCAATCGACATCGAAGGAGGATTCGTTCCTAACTATGAAGTCTCTGCTGGGAAAGAAAAAGTTATTTCCGAAATAAAAATGCTCGCCAAGAAAGCTACTGAAGTAGTTCTCGCAACCGACCCCGACCGTGAAGGAGAAGCTATTGCATGGCACATACGTGAAGCCGTAGGACTAAAGGGTGCCAAGCGCGTCACTTTCCATGAAATCACCAAAGATGCAATCGTGGAAGCATTGAAGCACCCTCGTGAAATCGATATGGATTTGAAAGAAGCACAAGAAGCTCGTCGCGTACTTGATCGTCTCGTGGGATATGACCTTTCAGGAATTATTTGGAAGAAGGTGCGCTACGGACTCTCTGCAGGCCGTGTACAATCCCCTGCGTTACGTATCATCATGGAACGTGAACGCGAAATACGTGCATTCATCCCTGAGACATACTTCGTTCTTGCCGGAGAATTCAAAACTGTCGGCAGAATTAAAGAAAGTAAAACTCATACCCTAGTACTAGAGTGTGAACTAGAACCTCGCGAGAAAAAGGAAGCAGAGCGCATAGCATCTCTTGGTCGTAAACATGAGTGGCGTGTCATAGCACTTGAAAGTACAGATGTGTCTCGATCACCTAAGGCTCCTTTTACCACTTCTACACTTCAACAAACTTCTAGTACTCGTCTTGGATACTCTCCATCACGTACTATGGGTATCGCACAGAAGCTCTATGAGAAAGGTCTCATTACATATATGCGTACAGACAGTACGACACTTTCTCAACAAGCTCTAGGTGAAATTTCTCATACTATAGAAGCGATGTATGGTAAGAACATGCTTGAAGTACGTACATACAAAACCAAAGCCAAGAACGCCCAAGAAGCTCACGAAGCGATACGCCCAACTCATGCAGCAACAGCTTCTGCTGGAACTACAGATGATGAGAAGCGTCTCTATCGTCTTATCTGGGAACGTACCATATCAAGCCAAATGAAAGATGCTAAGCTTAAGCGCTCGAAAGTAATCGCTAATATTCATGGAGCAAAGGAAACTATTCCTAACTTCTCAGTAACTGGATCAGTGGTTGTTTCTCCTGGATGGCTTACTGTAGATACTGGAGCTCGTGGAGATGATGTGAATCTCCCAGAATTAAAAGAAGGTGATGAACTCAAACTCATCGTTCTTAACTCTATCGAGAAACAAACAGAACCGCCAAGCCGTTACAGTGAAGCAGGTCTCATCAAGGAGCTAGAAAAGCGTGGTATCGGACGACCGTCAACATATGCATCTATCATCGGTACTATAGAAGCGCGTGGCTATGTGGATAAAGTAAATAAATCTCTTCATCCAACTGACACTGGAGAAGTTGTTATTTCATTTCTTGAAGAACACTTCGGGAATTATATTTCTGATACTTTCACCGCAGAGATGGAAGACAAGCTAGATAAAATTGCAGAAGGCAAAGCAACATACCTAAAAATCTTAAAAGATTTCTACGGACCTTTTCTTAAAGATGTGAAAGCAAAAGATAAGTTAGAAAAGGCAACAACTCTCGGTGATGCCCCTACTGGAATGGACTGTCCATTATGTACTTCTAAGATGGTTATTAAGCTTGCAAAGAATGGTAAGTTCTATTCTTGTGTACGCTACCCAGATTGTATGGGAGCACGTAAAATAGATGGCTCTATTATGGAAGGACCTAAGTTACTTGGAAAGAAATGTCCTAAGTGTGAGAAAGGTGAACTCATGGAACGTGATGGAAGATACGGTAAGTTCATTGCGTGTTCTAACTATCCGAAGTGTAAGTATATTGAACAAGATGAAGAACAACGCAAGGCCAATTCTACCGGAGTGAATTGTAATAAATGTGATGGTGGATATATGGAAGAACGTCGTGGAAGATTCGGAACATTCTTCTCTTGCTCTAACTATCCTGATTGTAAACACATCATCAAGACCCGCCCTACTGGTAATCGCTGTTCATACAAGCGTGATGATGGACGCATTTGTGGTGAACTCATGATGGAAGGGACAAAGACGATCCCCGAGCGTTGTAGCGACAAAACGTGTCCTAACCATAACCCCCATAAACTAGAGGCACCATCTAAAAGTAAAAAATAAAGCTCGGGGAAATAAACAATCTGCATTGTTTATGTTCGACTTTGTCGGGCGGAACTATGTTTTTCTAGCAAGAAAAACAAGTGAGCCGGGGTCGCGAAAATTTCGAGTGACGACGAGAAATTATTTGTGACCAAAAACTATTCCAGAAAGATGCTCTGACAAGACCTGCCCGAATCACAACCCTCACAAACTAAAAATCTTAACTCCAACAAGTAGAAAAGTAAAAAAGAATAAGTAGTTATTATCCAATCTGGATAAAACTAATAAGAGCTACAGTGTCTTTTTGGATAACATATAAAAGCCACATACTTCCGAATATAAACCAAAGGGCAATTAAAATACCTACCCAATTTGGTATCAAAAAATCATTTTTTCTCGTAAAATACCATACTGATGTAGGCTCAAAATCTTTTTGTGCATTGATTATTGCTCTATATGAAAAAATATTTGGATTTTGTGCTGCAGATATAAATAAGCTATTATTCTTTATTACTTCTACTTTTTCTAACAAAACATTAAATAATTCTGAAGTATCTTCTTTACTTAACCCTAAAAGATCTATTTTAATTTTCTTATTATGGGAACCTTGTATATATAAAAAATACCTTTCATTATTTCCCCACAAATCTGGATCCAAACCTGGATTCAATGCTAATTCTCTGGTGATGTCTCCTGCACAATCCATATATACGAAAGAAATGGCGTCAAACTTAATACTTATGTTTTGAAAAAATGAATTAAAAAATATTTCTTTTTCTCGTATAAGAATAGAAAAAGGTTTAATTCTGTTAAAGAAGAAAAAAGTGAGGATTATATTTACTATAAAAAGCAAGCTAATTACTCTAAGGTTTTCAACTAAGCTAAAATCATCTCCGATAACAACCAAAACAAAAAACATCCAAACTAAAAAAATTATGCCAAGCATAGGAAATTCATTCCAACCATAGTTTCTTTTCAATAAAATATTCATACATTAAAGTATACCAAAAGAAATATGTTTAATACTTTACTTCACACCTTTCGTCTTTTTTGTTAGTGTGAATATATGGATACCAACCCCGAAAGAATTTTTGAAATACATCCTAAACTCTCAGAAAAAGACAGAGACCTCATTTCTCGTGCGTGCGTCTTCGCTGAGAAGGCTCACTTGGGACAACTTCGTAAATCTGGTGAACCCTACTACAATCACGTTTTTGCTACTGGATACAACTTAGCAACACTTAAAATGGATGCTGACACGATAGCTGCCGGAATCATGCATGATGTATTAGAGGATACTCAGGTGACAACAGAAGAAATGGAAAAGGAATTCGGTTCTGAAATCGTATCACTTGTTCAAGGTGTTACTAAGCTCGGTAAACTTCGCTACACAGGAGTAGAGCGTCACGTAGAATCGCTTCGCAAATTTTTCGTAGCAATGTCAGATGATATTCGTGTGGTGGTAATTAAACTTTGCGATAGACTACACAACATACAAACCCTTCAGTATGTTTCTCCAGAAAAACAACACCGCATAGCTCTTGAAACATTAGAGATTCATGCGCGTCTTGCTGACCGACTTGGAATGGGACGTTTAAAAGCAGAACTTGAAGACGCGGCATTTCCTTATGTATACCCAGAAGAATATAAAAAGACTCTTGAGCTCTTCGATAGTCTTTCTCCAATTTCTGATGAGCAACTAGAAAAAGTGGTAATGAAATTAAAAGGTGAACTTTCTATATTCGATGTTCAGATTGAACGCATTGATTCTCGAGTGAAACACCTCTATTCATTTTGGCAAAAATTAAAACGATACAAAATGGATGTGACCAAAATCTATGATGTCGTGGCACTAAGAATTATCGTTCCTAGCATATCTGACTGCTACCAGGCTCTTGGGGTCATCCATGGGCTTTATAGGCCTCTACCGGGGCGTTTTAAGGACTACATAGCAGTTCCGAAACCTAATGGGTACAGATCATTACACACCACCATATTCTCTGGTGATGGTACTACTCTTGAAATACAAATTAAAACAAAAGAAATGTATCAAGAATCGGAATTCGGTATCACTTCACATCTTATCTATAAAGAACTTGGTAAGAATAAACACAAGAAAGAATTAGAAAAAAAGACTGGTTGGACCAAGGAATTACTCGAATGGCAAAAGGACGTGGAACACCACAAAGAATTTCTTAAAAATCTTCAAAGTGATTTCTTCGAAAATCGTGTATTCATACTCACCCCTAAGGGAGATGTTATCGACCTTCCAGAAGGTTCAACTCCAATAGACTTCGCATATGCAGTCCACTCAGATATCGGAGAACATACTAATGGTGCGAAAATCAACGGTAAGCTCTCACCACTTGATACTGTACTTAAAAATATGGATATTGTTGAAATAGAAACTAAAGACTCTGCGGAGCCAAAAAGAAAATGGATAGAGATGGCTCGTACCACTGCTGCCAAAAGAAAAATACGTCAGTACGTTCGTGAACACGGAGGATTCATTGATAAATTCTTAACGAGATAAAATACAAAAGGCAATCGCAAGCGATTGCCTTTTTGAAACGTGACGAGGACTAGCACGTTTGGTACTGGAAAGCTTTGAACTGTTCATTCCAGTCCTTCAGTGAAATAACCCAGACGCAGTGACTGTCGTCAATGTACGAGACCCACCAGCCGAGATCCCCAAGCTCGCTGTCGATGTTGTACACAACATTGCGGAACTGGTAAACCGGTTGCCTTTTCAACCCTACCTCCCTCTCGCGGATATATTCATCCCGAAACTGTGCTGTAGTTGGGATTTCAAACATGTCCGCTTCAGATGGTACTTGAATCGTTATTTCCTTTAAAGCACCGGAAGAGACGATATCTTTCAGTGTCTCGCTCTTCGTGAAAACCTTATACATCCGGCACGCAATCGGGAAATCTGTACTGTTCTTCCCTTCTTTTCTTACGTGCATGTAATACGTGGCACTGATGACGCCCGTTTCTTTCGTGCTGTCTTCTTTCATGGGAACACCTCCAAAGTAAGTAAAGTAAGTTTGGCTTGCAAATAACTTTACAGGGATTAAAGAAAGAAATCAACCACATGCAAAAGAGCGGTCGCTTACGCGACCGCTCTTTTGCATGTATCTAACCTCACTTTAAGAACTTAGATACTAAAGGTTGAAATATTATACAAATCTTCTTCCTTTTCATCTTGTTTTACTTCTTGCACAGATCTATCATCAACTGGAGCTGATGGTTCATTCATTATTTCTGCCATTCCTTCTGTCTTTGCATCTTCTATGGTTGCATGTTCGTTTATTGATGAGGTAACTCCTGCAACTCGTTTTACAGCTCCTGCGTATGTATCCTTCGGTATTTCCATTGGATTGTTCGGAGCATGTTCTTTAAGTGGTAGAGCTTCACTATTTAGTCGTTCGAACATCCCTTTATGGGTTTTACTTTCTCCAGCTTGGCGTAAGATAAGAGACAGTGCGAGTAATTCTTCATGTGTGAAATATTCTATAGAAATTTTACCGCCTTGTTCGCGTGGTTCGATATGAACTCTTGTACCAAGTGTTTGTGCTAATCTTTCTTCCATGTCTACCACTTCAGGAGTGATGAACAAATCCTTTTTACGAATTTTCTCGTATGCGATACGGCGAGCTATCTGTTCTGCTTCACGTACTGTCATCTTACGCACAAGCATTTCTTTAAAAAGCGTCATCTGTTCTTGTGTGCGGTCTATAAGCATAAGAAGTGGTCTAGTGTGTCCCTCTGTAATCTGACCTTTAGATAACGCATCGAGAATGTCTTGTGGGAGCATGAGGATACGAACTGTATTTGATACATATTCACGACTCTTTCCTACTTTCCTTCCAACATCAGCCCAAGAAAGTTTGAATTCGTCTGCGAGACGCTGGAAAGATTGTGCGCGTTCTACAGCATTCAAGTCTTCACGTTGAAGATTCTCAATTATCGCAAGTTCAAGTTTCGTTCTACTGTCATCTCCGACACGGACCACTACCGGCACTTGAGAGACACCCGCCATACGTGATGCGCGAAGACGTCGTTCACCTGCGATAAGTTCATAGGTAACTCTGATACTTCCGTTTTCTTCCATTGTCTCCATACGAGATACAACAAGTGGTTGTAGCACTCCGTACTGACGAATACTATCTGATAATTCTTTTAATCTGTCCTCATCGAACTCACGACGAGGTTGGTACGGGTTAGGTACTATTTTGTCTGTTTCAATCCAAAAAATTGCGTTCTCTATCTGAGCCATACGTGTTTAATGAGAAGAGTATACCACGTGAAAATTATATTTTTTTGTGGGGATAAGAAAATATTCATGTGCTCTCCAGCACAACTAAAAAATGAATGCAGAAACATCCATTTTTTAGTTGTACTGGAGGAGAGACTCGGCTACAAATCTTTTTTCGTCGTCACTCAAAAAGTTCGCAGCCCACTCCTCGGTATTTTGATTGCTATCAAAATATGCCTGCGGCTTTCTCGTCCTCACGTAAAGCACGCAGGTGCTTTACTCTCCTTGCAAAGTGAATACAAAAGACCAAATTTTTATATTTGGTCTTTTGTATTCATGTGCCGGAGGAGAGACTCGAACTCTCACACCCGAGGATACACGATTTTGAGTCGTGCGCGTCTACCATTCCGCCACTCCGGC
>CAYVUY010000022.1:0-14163 GCA_964455195.1 uncultured Candidatus Saccharibacteria bacterium | reverse complement strand
GAGTGTAGTCATAATAGTTTCAAGTGCTGAAACTTTTGTCTTGGTGTGAACATCTACTGGGATACCACGACCGTTATCTACTACACGGACACGATTACCAGGAAGAAGAGCAACTTCTACACGGTTAGCATGACCATTCATCGCTTCGTCGCGAGAGTTATCGAAAATTTCCCAAATAAGATGGTGAAGTCCAGCCGGTCCGGTAGAACCGATGTACATTCCTGGGCGTTTACGAACTGGTTCTAACCCTTCTAAAACCTGAATACTATCTGCTCCGTAAGAGGGTTTTTTGGTTGCCATAATATGTATATTATAACAAAAAAAGACCCCCAGGGAAAGGCTTTGGAAAGCTTCCTGGGGGTAAAATTCGGGGTCTTAAAACGTGGGGTTATTCGAGACCGAGTTGCTTCACGTAGTAATCAACGTTGCTGACTCGTTCCACATGGTGGTGGTGCTTAAGCGCGTAATACTCGCGCATTACTTCGCACCCACGCTTAAGGAGCGCTGGACCATTCTTACACTCCATGTAGAAGGCCCCATTCTGGAGCATGGTGAGGAATTCGAACCAATGAGGTTCAAGTTCCACCCAGCGCTCCGACTTTTTGGATGCAACGAATTGCTGAATGATGCCGGCAAGCACCTCCAAGTCTTCTTCGCTTGGTTCGGGCGGCTTTTTTACTACACTTCGGTGCCTCATTATGGGAACCTCCTGCTAATGGTTAAAGAACTTTTCCTCTTGTCATTTTTATCAATTCAAGTGGGAATATATTCTAACACGAAAGTTATCCACAGTCAATATCTACCCTCTTTGGTGGAGAATTTCACCGTGTACCTACCCCTTTAGCTTCTTAATAACACTGTTGAACTTGTCCCCTCTATCAAATTCGTTTTTGAATAATCCAAATGACTTAGCCCCCGGAGAAAGTATTATTTCTTTTACTTTTAATTTCTTGGCGAGTACTTGCGCGACGAACACCGCATCATCCATATTACTCACGACACAAAAGGTATCTTTCTTAAATGACTTCAAAATTTCATCTGTTGCTGAACCGGCAAGGAATATGAGATTGTTTAGTTTTTGTTTTTTGATGAATCCTACAAGAGCACTAAACTCAAGCGACGCATTCGTACCTCCTATGATAAACACTGCGTTTTTATGTGCTTGTAATGCCACAAGAAGCGCATCTGGTGAAGTCGAAGCTGAGTCATTGATATAGGTAATGCCTTTTACTTTGCTTACTATCTCTTGACGCATAGGAGCTTGTGGGAGAGACTTCGTGCGAGACTTTATATCCTTATCACTTATTCCAAAGTGTTTCGCGATGGTGATAGCAAATTGAAGTGATATAACCTGATGAGGTGCATATGCTTTCTTAGTGAATGCTTTTATATCCACCTTAGAAATATCCTTTGTATTAGGCTGTTGTATATCTGAAACAGATTTTTCTTTTTTATTAAGTAAAAGAACACCCTTCCCCTTTTGATATGCAAAAACAGTATGCTTCACACGTTTATATTCTTCATAGGATCCGTGGCGATTAATGTGATCAGTAAGAATATTAGTAAGTACTGCAACTTCTGGTAATGTACCTGTAGAATGTAGCGGATACTCAAGTTGAAAATTAGAAGTTTCAAGTACAAAATACTTACCCTTTGAATAACAAATCTTTTGTAGACCATTACCTACGATATTTCCACCGAGAATTGCTTCATCACCCAAGAGATGCGCAGTCCATAATGTCGTTGTGGTCTTACCACGTGTGCCAGTAATCCATACTTGAGGAATGGTGATGCCTTTATAGGCTATATAATCTTGAAATAATGAGAAGTCATTATAAATAACCTTCTTATGTTTGCGAGCAAGTGACACGATATCACTTCCGTATGGCACTGCTGGATTAAATACTATAGCGTCTGCCCAGAGAATATCTTCTTGTCTATGATCTCCGAAGTGGTAGCTTATCTTGTATGTAGATAATGCTTTTAATTCTTTAGCAAAAGATGCTTTGTCTTTCTTATCAGTAATGCGAAGTGTTGCACCTTCTTTACATAAAAATTTCGCCATAGAAAGCCCACCTCCTAAGATACCTAAGCCTACAAGAAGTACTTTTTTGTTTTCAAACATTTTCTTTTTCATATAAGCTTATCTGTAAGTGTGTAGACATCCCCTGCCCCTATCGTTACTATTACATCTCCACCATGAGTTTTCTTTTCTATAAACTTCGTCACCTCTTCGAGAGACTCCATGTTGATGGCATTATCTGTCTTTTCTACCAAATCAAGAGAGGAGATGCTTTCATCATCAACTTCTCGTGCTGCATATATAGGTAAAATACAAATAGTATCCGCAAGTGTGAAAGCTCCTGCGAAATCATTTAAGAGTAACTTGGTTCGTGAATAAAGATGCGGTTGGAAAATAACAAACAATCTGTTCTTCCCCATAGGAAATTTCTCACGTATAGCTGAGAGTGTGGCTTTAATTTCTGTAGGATGATGAGCATAGTCATCATATACCACTTGACCCCTAGTTAAGGTTTTTTTGTATTCCATTCTTCTCCATGTACCAGTGAATTCATACAAACCTTTTCGTGCACCGTTCTCATCTATTCCAAGAGATTTACACATCGCTAAAACTAATTGTGCATTATCTCGATTGTGTTTACCAAGAACGGATAATTCTTGTGGAAGCACTTCTATATCGTCTGCAATAACTACATGAGGATGCTCTATTGTTACCCCTTCATGAGTTACGATAACACCGTCAGAAGGTGCCTTATCGACGAATTCTTGAAAGGCACTCTCGATGTCTTTCAAATCTTTGTAATAATCTAAGTGATCATTATCTATATTTGTAATAATAATATGTGTTGGATGAATATTTAAAAATGAGCGTCTATACTCACATGCTTCCACTACTAAATACTTACTATCTCCTGCAATGAAATTTGATTGGCTGTCAGTTAATATACTTCCAACGATAACAGTAGGATTAATCCCTGCTCCTTGCATAGCTTTTGCAAGCATTGCTGTTGTGGTGGTCTTACCATGTGTACCAGACACTGCAATGGTAGTGTAATCTTTACTTACCTCTCCTAATGCCTCAGGATATGTCATGCAATGTATTCCACGAGACTTGGCTTCTAAGAGTTCTTTGTTAGAAGATGATATCGCAATAGTGTACACAATCAAATCGCAGTTTTTAGGAATTCTCTCCGGAACCACCCCAGACCAAAATTCCACTCCCTCTACTTCAAGTCCTTTAGTAATAAGACTTGCATGAGCATCAGAACCAGTAACAACTTTACCTTGATGTTTAGCAAGGCGAGCAAGCGCTGAGAGACCAATACCCCCAATACCGATACAGTGAACGTGTTTTGCTTCTTTGAATGTCATATTCTATCGTATTTCATATCCCTTCTTAATCAGCTTCTTCGTAATTTCATCATTAATGACATTCACCTCATCATCAGTAAGTGTCCTATCGTATGACTGATACACCATACGGAAAGCAATGGACTTACGCTCTACGCCATCCTCCCCTTTCTTAATAAAGGTGTCAAAAGGATATATACGAACAATGAGAGGATTAAGATTTTGTACCAAAAAATCATTGATACTTTCCCATGTTGTTTGACTAGGTACCCACATAGCAATATCACGGGCAATAAACGGATAAGGAGAGATTGATGTGTAACTAGAAAATACTGAAGGTGTTGTAATGGGTTCATAAATACTAGGTTCTGGTAATGGCGCAATGAGCGCGTCGAAATCTATCTCTATACAGTATGGCTTAGCGCTCATTGTATCGCAATGGACTTTTTCAGCTCCAATAGCTTTTTTAACGGCAGCCAAAACAAAGTCTACCTCTTCAGTAAATAAACTTTTCTTTCTCCCGTCATCAATTGCTAATGCGAGATGTCGTGATTCTGAACTAGCAAGTTCATGCCCTGGGCTAGAGTCTTTAGTAAAAACATTACCAAATTCAAACACTCTTACAGTATCTGTGGCAAGAATAGGTGCGTTGTGAAGATTCATACTAAGTGCGTTAAGCACTCCAGAGCCCAAATTCATGCGAAGCTTTTCCTTATCTCCTGCAAGACCTTTCACGAGTTTTACTTCACCAACATTACCGAAGGTGTATGTATAAATTTCTGAGAAACCGTGTGTTGCAAGAATGCTTTTAATTTTATTCTCATAGAACATTCTCTTGTGAGGTAGTCCTAAGCGATTAAGTTTAGGAAGTGATGGAGTAATGGTATCAAATCCAATAATACGACCAACCTCCTCTACCACATCTTCTTTTATACGAATATCAAGTCTTTCATCAGGAATAGTGACATTGAAAACACCATCTTTATTTACAAATTCAAAAGCAAGTTTTTTAAATGCAGTTTCTATTTCTTTTCCGCTATAGCGAGTCCCTAATATTTCATTAATTTCATTTTCTCTTACTTCTACACTGTGCGAATCATCTTTCTTTGGATATATATCAGTTACTTTTGAAATTTTGGTTTTGGTTTTTGTACCACAATGCTCTTTTATAAGTGAAGCGGTCATTAGTAAACCAGCTTCAACAAGAGAATTCGCTATACCGTTCTCGAAACGCTTAGATGCGTCGGTCTTATATCCGTACTTCTCAGCTGTCTTTCTGATAAGTGACGGTGCGAAATTAGCGCTTTCTAAAATCACACTCACTGTATCATCTTCTATACCACTATACTTTCCGCCCTTTATACCTGCTAGACCTAGCACTTTCTTATCATCTGCGATTACTAGCGTCTTAGTGTTAAGTTTAAGTTCCTTATCATCAAGAGTGATGAGTGTTTCGTCTTTCTCGGCAAAACGTGTGCGAAGTGTCCCCTCGATACTGCGAGCATCGTATGCGTGCATTGGTTTATTAAGTGAGAACTGCACATAATTAGTAATATCTACGATGTTATTGATACTGCGTTGTCCTATAGCTTCTAGTCTCTCTTTAATTACTTTGGGAGTTTTACCAACTTTCACATTATCTATTCTCACACTCATAAATCTAGTACAAAATTTAGCATCATCTATTTCTACTTTTGGAGAATGTGTCTTTTCATCTTCTTCTATAGAGTAATTAATTTCTTTTCGTGTAAGTCCAAGATCTGCACATAATTCATACGCCATTCCTTTATGTCCTAGCGCATCATGAGCCCGGTTAGGAAGTACCTTAATATCAAAAACAGTATCACCTTCTAGAGAAATAACCTCTTCCACTTCGAATGCTTTTTTATTAAGTATATCTTTAATCACTTCGTCTTTTGGAAGTGACTCTTCAATATAATCTTGTAGCCATGATTTTAGATATTTCATATTTGTTAAAAATAGGTTGTATATACCGAAAATAAAATAAAACAAAAATAACTAACCAAGAGAGTGATACAAAGATAATAAATACCTCTGATTTCTTTTCGAACTTCATTGTTTAATGAACTGATAGTTAAATATAATGCGTAGAATGGAAAAAGAAAATATAGACCATAATTTGAATACCTTGTGTCAACAAAAGGGAAAAATGCTCCTGTTTTATATGTTTCTATAATTGCCATTATCATGAGCGCTACAAGGAAGGTTAAAAGTTTAAAAAAATTATTCATATCTAGAATTGATTTACTAAACGTAAATCGCCATTATATAAAAGTCTCACATCATCAATTCCATACTTAAGCATTATCATACGGTCGATTCCACATCCGAATGCAAATCCTCTATATTCAGAAGGGTTGATTCCCCCGGCTTCTAATACTTTAGGATGTACCATTCCTGCACCACCTATTTCAATCCAGCCTGCACCACGACACACGCTGCAGTTTAATTCACCGATATGTCCTGTTCCAGCACATTTGAAACATTGCATATCTACTTCATTACCTGGTTCCACGAATGGAAAATAACTTGATCGAAGTCGTACAACTAAATTACTTCCGAAAAAGTCTGAGAAGAATTTCTCTATCACACCAATCATCATAGAAAGTGATGCGTCCTTACCAATGTAAAGCATCTCGACTTGATGGAACTGCGCTTCATGTGTAGCATCTGTTGCTTCATTACGAAATACTTTACCTGGGCAACAAATAGCGAGTGGGAATTCTTTATTCTCAGCGACGTGCCTTTCCATCGCGCGAATTTGCATATTGCTTGTGTGTGTTCGAAGAACATACCCAACTTCTTTGCCGAACTTATCAACCCCCTTTTTATCTTTAATCCAAAACGTATCTTGCATATCACGTGCTGGATGATCAGCCGGGACATTCAATGCATCGAAATTATGCCATTCATTTTCAAGTTCTGGACCATCAACAGTGTCGAACCCCATAGTAGAAAATATCTCGGATATACGAGATATAGCAAGGGTAATAGGATGAATATGTCCGTTCATATCTTCTTATTGTATCAAAATAAAGCTTTTATCGAAACTTTTATATTTTACTTACAGTGAGATATTTACTTTGTAATAACTCTTACCTTTCTTGATATACAATGTTTGATCTTTATCAATTCTAAAATCATACCCCTCGCCTATAAGAAGTGACTGGATATTACGCCCTCCACGACCGTCAATCTCAGTTACGAATATTCCACCGTCAGTTGAAAAAATAACGTATGCTTGCTTGTCAGATATAAGGTCGACATTATTAACTTTGATACCTTTAAAAACAAGGAGGTCTTCTTTACAATTAGTCCCATTACAGAAATAAAGTGGGGCGCTATCTTCCTCCCCTTCCCATCTTACATAAATTTCATCTCCTTTATACCAAAGTGCTATTTTTTTATAAAGAATATATCGTTGAGGGTTATTGGGTGTAGTGGATGCAGTTACTTTTTCTGTAACTAGGCGTGGAGATGAGCTGGCGAAAAGATTTTTTACAGTTGCATATTCTTCATTTGGAATTTGTGTTTTCTTTGCTGTGGTAGTTCCAGTGTCGTCACCATCAAGAATCATTTTTGGAATTTCTATAATATCTACTTTTTCTGGGAGATTAAAAGGATACACATCAGCAACTTTTTCAGAAGTGACATCGATCATCTTCCCCCATGAATAAAATCCTTCTTTAGAAACTTTCAGTGTGTACCTTGCTGGTGCTAGATTTTGTATAAAAAAGTTTCTACGAAAAATACTAGAAACCTCTTGTTCTTGGTTATTAAGCAAAATAGAAAAACCCTTTCCTTCTATAACAATATAAATTCCACCTGTCTTTGCTATGTCAAAACTTTTACCTACTCTATAGCCACTTGCATAGTAAGCTACTAGAGGTGCGAGAATAAAAAACGCTACTACACAGAGTGCAAGATAGGTAATTCTTTTTCTTTTTGATAAGACAGCATTTGGCATAGATTATTTGCGATGTTTCGGCGTTACCCAGAACCCCATATACTTACCGAGCATGAGACGAGTCTGTGCTTCAAGACCAGGAAGCGCACTAAAGATAATAATATTTAATGGGAACAGAACCCACTGTAAAACCATAAATATTTTTTTGTTCTTATGCGTATCGTTCGGTGCTGGTGGGAGCAATGAAAGTGTAATCCATGCAGATAGAATAAGTCCACTCATAGCAAAAAGCATAAGGTCGCGTGCGATGAAAGGAAGGTTATATGAAAGTACTGTTGAATTAAATTGTTGCCCCCCTAAAATCACAGGAAGCCACCCGAGAAGGAATATAATAAGAGGATTAGTGGCAAGTGACCAGAATCCTTCTACTTGAACAAACGTTGCCGAGAGTTTCTTCGCAAGTGGAATTTTTTTATTTTTAATAAAATTAAAAAGAATATATGGAATATTTTCACACCCATATCCCCAACGGCGATGTTGTTTATAAATATTTACCATTGTTTTAAAGAATGTTCCATCCAAATTAGCATCCATTGATACTGGATAAGAAATAGGTACAACATCATAATTACCATCATTAGCTACAAGAAGATTCCAATAAATACGTGAATCTTCAGAAACCATATTCACCTGCCAATACCCTATATCATAAAGAGCTTTGAATGAAACGGCATGTGAAGAAAATGTAGCGAGTTTCTCTGGACGCTCTTGTTGAACCATTTGCCAAAATGTACTTGATGTCGCAGCAACTCGAGAAAGCGCTGGAGCATCCCAAATATTGTTATTATAAAATGGTACAGGTTGAAAAGATACCTTAAGTGGGTCAGGCGTAATGAGGAAGTTCCACGTCAAACAATTAAAATAATCTGGATAAGCAACAGAGTCAACATCAAATGCCGAAACAATAACGTCTTCATATTGTAATCCTTGAACATCTAAAATATGAAGTCGTGATTGCTCTGCGGCATAAGTAATATTAGACCCCTTCCCTGGCATTTCCCCTTCGATATCTTTTGGGTGAATTGTTAGTAAGAAGGCTCCGAAATAACTCTCGTACTTTGCTTTAATTTTTTCACCGTGATCTTTCGCTTCTTTCCCTGCTCTTTCTTCACCAGCAAGAACTACGAGGATTGCCTTCGGGTCATAATGCGCATCAAGTAATGACTGAATGCTTTTTTCAATTACCTCGTAACTTTCATTATAGTAAGGAAGTAAAACAAGATGACGAATATGCTCATACTTCATGTGAGCAAGCATCTTCTTCCAATCAAGAGACATGTTGTGCTTCAAACGCATCCAATTATGACGAAGGTGAACTGAGAGGTATGTTGTTTTTAAAATCCAATATACAGAAAAAGCAATTATGAAGTACGCTGAAAAAACAGGATGATATGCAGAAAAATAAAACAAAGAAATAAGCGTTCCCCAAGCAAGGAATCCTGGAAGTATTTCTAGTGCTCGATAGAGAAGATAATCATTACCAGAGAGCTCCGTAGCACGACCTAACTTAAGATACTCTTTATTTATGTGATTCATTAGAATGTAATTTTAACCTGTAACCTAATGATTGAATTATGTTAGGCTATAGGGCTCTATTAATTTGGTTACAAATTAATCGCCCGAACATATGCATCGCAAATGTTTTAGGGAGCCGCTTCTCAGACTCGAACTGAGGACCTACGGTTTACAAAACCGTTGCTCTACCAACTGAGCTAAAACGGCAAACAATGTATAAAACTAAACTAAACCTTTTTGACTGTACTTAGGGTTTTACTCTTCGACTTGCTAGTCTCAGAGTCTTCAAAACCAAGTTTCTAGATAAACCCTAAGTCTTCGTCGTTCTCACTCCTAGAAACGGCAAACAGAAATGACTATTTCTTTAAAAGCTAAAGGAATAGTGTTATATATCCTAACATTTTTGATTAGATTTGTCAGCCCCTACAAGAGGATTACTGTTCCTCCTTTTCTTTATCTATTTCTTGCTTATACACCTTCAAATGTTCCCAAAAATGTGGGACAGTTCCTTTATTTTTTACAGCACTCTTAACGAATGTATTTCGTGAACGTGCATAGAGCTCCGTAGTAATTTTATCCAAGTAATAGAGTGCTCGTACTCCTATATGAAGCATGTACTGATACGCTAGTTTTCTCCATACAACTGTTCTACGTAGAAATATTCTAAGCAGTGCGATAAGAGCGCGCTTCATCTGTTCCGGACCATCAAATCCTTCTTCAACAATAATTGCTCCCGTTGAAAGTTGTCGCTTCTGCCAAAAAACCACTCCGAGTCCAACGGTGGCACTTACTAACCCGCAAAAAAATAAAATAATTGCAAGCATGGTGATTCGTTACATTGCGTAACGAGTGAAGCGAGTGATCTTAGTATTTTCTCCGAACTTCTGCACTGCGGCTGCAACACGTTGTTCAATGGTAAGAGATGGATCCTTGATGAAGGTTTGCTTAAGAAGAGCTGTTTCTTCACCTAAGCCATCTTCGTTATTTAATGATGTAGGAGCCATTGCTGTTACATGCATCGCTAGATCATGGGCAAGAGCTTTGAATTCATCATTCTTAGCTACGAAGTCAGTTTCGCAAGAAAGTTCTATTATAGCACCCACTGTTCCATTAGCGTGAACATATGCTGCTATAACACCAGCAGCAAGCTCGCGGTCAGCCTTCTTCTCAGCTGAAACAGCAGAAAGTTCTGCAAGTAATGCACGCGCCTTCTCCTTGTCTCCTCCTACTTCATCAAGCGCTTTTTTAATTTGCGCGAATGAAAGACCTGTTTCCTCACGAAGTTCTTTGATTGTATCCATACGATAGTGATTAGTTATTAGTTTATAGTTACCAGCAATCCTAATACGACCCCCTTTGATTATGCTTCTACTTGAAGAGCGGCTTTAATTGTCTCTAGGAAGAAACGCACAGATGTTACTGAGCCGTCATTTCCTACAACTGGGTAGTCTATACCTTCTAGTGTACAGTCAGTATTTGCAAGTGCAACTACTGGGATGTGCATACGCACTGCTTCTAGTACACACATAGACTCATGTCTTGGGTCGATGATAACGATAGCTGCAGGAATATTTGTTAGTGATGAAACTCCACCGAAGTCACGATCTAAACGATCGATATCACGTTGAATAAGAAGCTGTTCTTTCTTTGTGTACACTGCAAGTTCGCCTTTTTCTTTTTTCTTAAGAAGATCGTGAAGTTTTTCGATACGCTTCTTCATTTGTGGGAAGTTAGTGAGAAGTCCTCCGATGAAGCGCTCAGCAACATATGGAGCATTAAGTGAAAGTGAAACTTCCTTAATAAGTTGACGAACTTCTGGCTTAACACCAACAAACATAATGTTCTTACCGGATGCTTTTGCTGCTGTTAAGAATGCTAATGCATTCTCGAATTGCATCTTAGTTTGCTCAAGATCAATCATGTCGATTCCATTCGTAGTTGTTGCTACGAACTTCTTAGCTGATGGGTGACGACGTGAACGTGAATAACCGTATTGAAGGCCAGCTTTTGCTAGAGCTTCTGTTGTGATTTTTGTCATATTATATTGTGTTACTTATTAATAAGTAATCGTGCCACATATAGCTTCCTCTTAGTACAAGTTTGTACGCGTCAATAATGCTCGGAAGTAATGCTCAGGTGTCCAAATCCTGATTTGCCCGATTGGATGTAACGAGATCTATTATAGCACGAATTCCCCTTCTTGAAAAGACCCTTGAGGTTAAGGTCTTACCTAGGAAATACGTGGTTTGTGGTTTATTGTTTATCTTTTACAATTGCAACAAAAGTAACGAAGCTATTTCCATTTACGTTACCGTTAGTAAATGTTGCCGTACAAGATCCTGGAGATGAGATATTTTTATCTTCAATACGTCCACTTACACCAGAGGTTGTTCTACTTGTAAATCCTGTTCCAGCTACTGGGAATGCTGACGCATCACCGTTAATACTTACACCGAAACAAATTGCCGGAGCATTACTTGTGCTTGCAGAGAGTGAAGTAATATTATCGGCAGCCGTACTAGCAGTAGCAATATGTGTACTATACCCTTCTACAGCGGTAGTTGTAGCTAAGTTAGAATATTCCACCAATCGAACATACCAATTATCAAATACTGGTGCAGCAGCAAGTGTTGTTTTAATAGCGGTTATGCCTGAAGGGACATTTGGAATCCATACAAGACGCATGGATTGATATGAAGCTGAGTCACGTAGACCAGTGCCAATCTCTGTGTACGTTAATGGCGTGTTACTTTGGTCAGTAATGCTCGAAAGAAGTTGTGGGCCACCATTGCCATCGCCGTCGCCACTTATCATATTTATAATTGCAAACAATCCATTTCCAGCAGTTGGCGAATATGTCACAGTTGTTAATGTTGCGTTACTATTACCACTTCCTCCCCCTTCAGCTGTACCAACATACGCATGTGGAGGTGGTCCTGTTGGTGTAGTAGTAGATACTGTAGAAGAAGTAGCTGATACGTTAAATGAAGTATCGAATGCGGAAACACTGTATGAATAAGAAGTAAGTGGAACAAGTCCAGTATCTGAATATGAGGCACTGGTCGAAGTTCCTACTTGAACATTATCTCTATAAATCTTATATCCTCCGATGGCTACGTTATCAGTAGATGATGCCCAAGTAAGATTAATTTGTGAGTACGATACTGGAGTAAGGCTAAGCGATGTAGGTGTTGAAGGAGAAGTGACATCTATATCATAGGTTGTTGTTGCAGATGAAGAGGATTGTGCTGATGCGTTATTTGAAGCATCAACTGCAGATACTGTATAGGTGTAGGTAGTAGAAGCTGAAAGTCCAGTATCAGAATATGTTATAGCAGTTGACGTTGCTATAAATACTCCTCCACGATACACGCGATATGCTGTAACAGCTATGTTATCAGTTGATGATGCCCATGTAAGATTAATTTGTGAAGAAGAATAGGCTGTGGCAAGGAGACTTGTTGGAACTGATGGTGCTGTTGTGTCAGGTATTGAAAGATATTCGTGAGCACCAATATCATACCCTGTTCCACGAGGGCGTGTAGTTGTAAGGTAATCTGTTGTTACTAAAGACGATACGCTTGATGTCCCTGCATCAATAACAGGGCTACCAAACTGAGGGTAATAATTCGTAGTTGAAGTAAAGAGAGGGTCAGCAGAAACTGATGCTACAGCAAATCCAGGTACACCATCTGTACCGTTATAGAAAAGGTTATTGTACAGTTTAAGATCACTTGAACTAAATCCAACATTACCCGCTAAATACTGTGTACCTGAATGTGCGTAGAAAATGTTATTTCGAACATCGAACGCATTCGCGGCGACTGCAGAATCATTTGATAGAGCTCCATAAATTCCCGAATTTCCACTTGTGTATGTATTAACAAATGTGTTGTTGTACAATTTTAGACCAGTAATTGAACCTGAGTCAAAACGAATACCTGAATTTGTTGTACTTGCAATTAAGTTGTCATAAAAGACAAGATTACTATTAGCATTACTTGCAACATTGATTCCGTGTTTACCAACATTGAAAATAGTGTTGTGATGGAAGGTTATATTGTTAGTTGTATTTGCAGTTGTGTTATACATTTGAAAACCATTTCCTCCGTAAATATTTTCAATTCTGTTAAATGCAAGCATGTATGTTCCACTTGCTTCAATGTAATACCCGTGATTTTCAAAATCAGTAGAGCCATCGAGTGCATCATACACATTGTGTACATAGTTACCAGTCCAGTAGTTTCCAACACCACCACCTGAAACTCCTCCTCCGCGACACTTAGTACTAATTTGGCAACTATTCATTGTCATTTCATTGTTCACCACTCTCCAATTCGATCCAAGAATGGTGTTTAGATCTCCACGTTGAACGTGTACCACTCCATCGTTATATCCAGACTCCATCTTAAGATTCGTTACCACCCAATTAGCTCCAAAGCCAAGAGCTTGTCTAGCTGTATCTGCAGAACTAATAACTGCACCATCCCGATTATCACCAATAACGTTTGAACGATCTATGTATGCAGTTTCTGTTGGATATCCCATAACAGTAATCGGTCCAGAGGATGATCCTCCACCTTGAGAACAGTTATTTCCAATTGGACATCCAGATTTATTAAGTGCCCACATGAAATACCCTTCATCTGCTGCACCACCGTTATTATGAGCGATAGAGGTATACGTGCCACCGCGAAGTATGAGGAAGTCCCCTGCTTGTAAACGTCCATATGCACCACTTGTGCTTGCAGAACTAATACTGAAACTATTAACACTTGCGAGTGAGCTTGGCTTTTGTACTGTCTTAAATGGAGCAGCAAATGTTCCACCAGTTGTTGTACTGTTGTTATCAACTCCATTTACTGGATCAACGAAATAAATATTTCCGGCATGTGGCGTAAATGTTAAATCAGTATTTGAATCAACACCATTTACAGCAACCTTAATAGCAATAGGAACATCTTGTGTTGGAGAACCGAGAGCTCCGATTTGTGCTGTAATTTGTTGAATATCTGGACGAGCACGCGAAACACCGAGGTATCGATAATTATCAACCTCAACACCTCCAATATAAATCTTCGTATTGCTTCCCAGGTCGGTCGATGTTCCGAAGTTAAGACCGAATACTGAGAGATAAATACCTTTGTTATTTTCACCTCCAGTTGTTGGTCCACTTGTTATATCTGTATACAAAACTACAGGAGGGCCAGAAACTACAGCAAGAGAATCTGATAGTGTCGTTGTAGAGACTGAGGTAGATGTAGCAGAGAAGTTACCTGCAGCATCAA
>CAYVUY010000021.1:0-14708 GCA_964455195.1 uncultured Candidatus Saccharibacteria bacterium | reverse complement strand
GTGCACTTATCTCTGCTATTCTTTCGACTGCTTCTGGTGCTCTCCTTGCCCCTGCAACATTACTATCAGAAAATATTGTTAAACCATTTTACTCAGGAATGAATGATAAGCTTCGAATGATTATTATTCAAGTCGGAGTTTGTGTTGTTGCTGTTGCTGGAATTTTACTTGCTTACAATCCAGATGCTCATATCTATGAGCTTGTTGCGGGAGCGTACTCAGTAACACTTGTGGCTGGATTTACTCCACTTGCAGTTGGACTTTATAGTAAGAAAGCAAATAGTTTTGGGGCATTTTTTTCTATTGTTTCGGGCATACTAGCTTGGCAGTATATGTCTCACTTCCTACCAAATTCTGAAATTCCAGCCACATTCGTCGGCTTCTGTGCGAGTGTTATCGGAATAATAATAGGCACAATGATTGGTAATCTGATAAGAAAAGAAGAAAGAATAATGCTTTAGAGCTTTATTTGTTATACTTATAGATATGATATTCACATTTCTTTTGCCATGGGCGGTAGTACTTATAATTAGTGGTTTACGAGTAATTAATCAATATGAGAAAAGTATAGTACTTACTCTCGGTAAGTTTACTAGTATGCGTGAACCTGGTCTCACTTGGATTTTCCCTGGAATACAAAGGATGATTAAAGTGGATATGCGTATTGCAACAGTAGATGTTCCACAACAAGAAGTGATTAGTAAAGATAACGTTCCACTTAATATTAACGCAGTAGTGTATTATCAAATTGAAGATGCGAAGAATGCAGTGCTTAATATTCAGGATTATCAAACTGCCGTAGCAGATTTTTCTCAGGTTTCACTCTGCGATGTTGTAGGAGGATTCGAACTTGATCATATTCTTTCAGAACGAGAAGTAATAGCAGATAGAATTAAGGAAATTGTTGATGTTACAACAGCAGAATGGGGGATTAATATCACCGCTATTAAATTACAAGATATTGAGCTTCCTGCAGATATGAAGCGCATCATGGCTAAGCAAGCAGAATCAGAACGTGAGCGTCGATCAGTTATTATCCGTGCAGAAGGAGAACTCGAAGCTTCTAAGAAACTCGCAGAAGCAGCTGAAGTTCTTGCTAACAGTAATGGAGGTCTTGCAATGCGAACACTACAGACAATAGAGAAGTCTAGTAACAATACTGTTTGGGCTATTCCAACGGAAATTCTTCAAGGATTCGCCAACATAAAGAAATAAAGTACATGAAGAAAGTTTTAGTTTCAGGGGTGAAGCCAACAGGCACACTACATATCGGTAATTATTTCGGAGCGATGAAACAAAACATCGACCTCGGTAATTCTGGTGACTGTGAAAGCTTCGTCTTTATTGCTGACTATCACGCACTTACTTCGGTGAAAAATCGTGAAGAACTTTCTAAGCAAACTTTCGATATTGCTTGTGCTTATCTTGCGTGTGGATTAGACCCGAAGAAGGTGGCACTATTTAAGCAATCAGATATTCCTGAAGTGACAGAACTCACATGGATTTTTAATACCATCACCACGATGCCATACCTTATGCGAGCACATGCTTTCAAGGATCATGAAGCCAAGAGTAAAGAAGTAAATGTGGGACTCTTCGATTATCCAGTGCTCATGGCAGCAGATATACTCATGTATCAGGCAGATATCGTTCCGGTTGGAAAGGACCAGAAGCAACATATAGAGTATGCTCGTGAAATAGCAGAGAAGTTTAATCTTACATGGGCATCTACATTTAAGCCATTTTTCAAGCTGCCGAAAGAACATATATTAGAGAGCGTATCAGTTATCCCAGGTATCGATGGTCAAAAGATGAGCAAGAGTTACGGGAATGTTATTCCACTTTTCGGTACTGATGAAGAATTGAAAAAGCAGATTATGAAAATAGTTACAGATAGCAAAGCACCAACAGATAATAAAGACCCATTCACAGATAATATTTATGCTTTACACAAACTCTTCCAAGATGAAGCAACACTTCAAGAGTTGAGAATGAAATATCTAAGTGGAGGGATCGGTTACAAAGAATCAAAGGAATTATTACTTGAAAAAGTTATACAAGTGATTTCTCCATGGAGAGAAAAGTATGAATACTATCAAGCGAACCCACATGAGGTACAAGCAATCCTTGCAGAGGGGAGAGTGAAGGCTCGTGCGAAAGCGATGGAAACTATTTCAGGTGTTCGAAAAGCTGTAGGGCTATCAAATTAAAGCAAACATAAAACCCCTTATTTAATAAGGCTTTTACCTATTGACAAAACTCTAAATTAGTGTATAATTTAGAGTAAGATTCATTGCGTCAAATTAACCTCAACGAAATGGAGATTCGCATGAAAAAGATCATTGTAACCATGTTTTTTGCGCTCGTAGCAAACGTTGCATTCGCAGCGACGCCGGCGTTCAAGTGCGTGCCGACGACGTTCCAGGGCTGTTCTGCAACTGCTGAGCTTCCGAATGGACGCGTACGTGTCACGTTCAAACAACCCCAATACGGGGATGTCGCTGCGGTGGTCATGGCGGAAATCAGCCACGCCAAGGGCCAACCGGACTTCAAGAAAGCTTTGGAAAAAGCGCTCGCAGAACGGCGCGTACCTGTGCAACGGGTGCAAGTAATCTATCACCGCTAACAACGCGGTGGTGGGCAAAAGCCAGGAGGGAAACCTCCTGGCTTTTTTTATTTCTATGCTTTAGCAGTGCAAAACTTAAATAAAATGTGGTAGTATAAAAAGACACTCACCCAAACTCTTATGCGTACATATATTAAAGACTTATCAACACATATTGACCAAGAAGTAACTGTTTCTGGTTGGATTGACGTACGTCGCGATCAAGGGAAAATGGTCTTTCTTGATATACGTGATGTAACGGGCAAGGTCCAAGCCGTTTGTCTCCCGTTCCACACTGAGGCACTTGCCGTTGCTCAGACGTTACGAACTGAGTGGGTCGTTACTGTAAAAGCAAAAGTAAATAAGCGTCCAGAAAAAAATATCAAAGCAGATGCACTTAATGGGGATATTGAACTTGAAGTACTTTCTATAGAAATTTTAAACGAAGCGACAACACCAGCTTTTGATATTTCAACTGATGGGTATGAGGTCGGTGAAGAAGTAAGACTTGCGAAGAAGTATCTTGATCAGAGACGTGCACGCATGCAACATAACATTCGTACTCGCCATAAGGTTATCAAGTATGTTCGTGATTATTTCGATGCTCATAATTTCATCGAAATAGAAACACCATTACTTACCGCTCCAACACCAGAAGGGTCACGTAGTTATTTAGTTCCTGCTCGTCTTTATCCTGGAAGTTTCTACGCTCTTCCACAGTCACCACAGCAGTACAAACAACTTCTCATGGCAGGAGGATTCGAACGCTATTTCCAATTTGCTAAATGTATGCGCGATGAAGATACTCGCGGTGATCGCCAACCAGAATTCACACAGCTTGACCTTGAAATGAGTTTCGTTACTCGTGAAGATGTAATGAAGATAAATGAAGATGTACTTATCAAGCTTGTTACAGAACTTTTCCCAGAGAAGAAGATACAAACCATTCCTTTCCCAGTATTTACCTATAAAGAAGCGATGGAAAAGTATGGTAGCGATAAACCAGATATTAGAACTGATAAGAGTGATCCGAATCTTCTCGCATTCTGTTGGGTGGTAGATTTCCCATTCTTCGAGGCAACTGGTGCAGATAATGTGGATGATACCGGTGAGTGGACGTTTACTCATAATCCATTCTCAAAACCTCAGGATCAATTCATGAATGATTTGATGGAAAAGAAAAATATCGGAAATATTTTGACCACACAGTATGATGTGGCGCTTAATGGTTATGAAATAGGAGGTGGATCAATTCGTAATCACAATCCAGTAGCACTTCGTCGAGTATTCGAAGTGATGGGATATTCTGAAGAAAGAATCAATACTAATTTCGGTCACATGTTAGAAGCACTTGGTTCAGGAACTCCACCACACGGTGGTATAGCGTGGGGGTTAGATAGATTGCTTATGGTGCTTCTCAATGAGCCTAATATCCGTGAAGTAATGGCATTTCCAAAGACAGGTGAAGGTAAGGATCTCCTCATGCAAGCCCCATCTCCAGCAACATCCAAAAATCTCAAAGAATTAGGGATTGAGTTGAAGAAGCAATAAGAGGTATACTTAACGTATAATGAATCCCGAACATCACAACACCCCGGAACACCCGAAACTACCTTCTACTGAGAACACTGTTACTCTTGCACCAGAAAAACTTATTGCTATTTTGCAAAAAGAAGTAGAAGTACAGCAAGCAATAATCAATGAAATAGATGAAATAACTTCTACACTCGGACATCGTGTACATCAACTTTCTCACGAAACAAAAAGCACCGATACAGAAACTTCCAACGATAAAATAAAAGACCTTCTTGATGTTACTCGTTTAGCTGAAGCACACGAGAAAAACAGAATCGCTGAATTACAAAAAAGCATGGAAGCTTCTGAAAGAAGATCTTTCTCTATAATAAAAAAAGTAAAAGCAATACAAGTATTATCACCAAAAGATATTGCCTTGTTCAAAAAACAAGAAAAAGAGCAAGAAGAACTCCCGATACTTTTCGATAGTGCTATTAAAAAATATCAGTTTACTCTCGATGTAAAAGAAACAGTATTTGCACAAGTAATCGAAAAATATAAAAAAGATATAGATCTTTTAAATATGCAACTACAAGCTATTCATAAGGGAACACCACAAAGAAATGAACATGTTATAGCAGTTGAAGCTATTCAAGATAGAAATAAAGCAATTGAAGCATTACAACAAGAATTGCACTATTTGCGAACACTTCCACCTAAAAAAGCTCCACCAACACCAGATATTGAAATTACGGATGATTTAGATATTCGTACCAAGCTATCTTCAGTTCATACACCTTCACCAGCAAAGGCAACTGTAGCGGAAAAAGAACCAAAAAAAGACAGTTCTTCTTTTGGTAAGCTTCTAAGTATTTTCGGTACATTGTTTGGTAATAAATAATCTAGGTATTTCTTTTATTTTGTCACAGATAGGGGTGATATACTGTTATCTATAGTATGAAGTATCTTTCTTTATTTTTTATAGGGTCTTTTTCTTTGCTTAGTCTATTCGGTGTATATTCTTATGCTGCAACTTCAACCACAGCATCTAAAACTCCTACCAAAGTAGTGACTACAAAAACTACCAAACCTACCGTTAAAACTACACCTCCTAAAACCACTACGCCATCATTTATAAAAGCAGCTTGGATTCCTTATTGGAAAAAAACAGATGGGGCAAGTACAACACTTGCTAATTTAAAATATTTAACAGAGATATCACCATTTGCTTACGAAGTTAATTCAACTGGATCTCTTACTGATGCTCCACGACTAAGTAAAGAACCTTGGAAATCTCTAGTGGAGGAAGCGAAGAAAAGAAATATTAAAATTTACCCAAGTGTACTTTGGTTGGATAGATCAGCAATGGAAGAAATACTTAATGATAAAAAGAAACGTAAGGCTCATGTAGAAGAAATAATGTCCGAGGTTACTTATAATAAATATGACGGAATCGATATAGACTACGAAGGTAAAAGTGCAGAAACTCGAGCTGGCTTTTCTTCATTTCTTACAGAACTTTCTAAACAGCTACACCTACAAAATAAAAAACTTATTTGTACTATAGAGTCACGTACTCCAGTGGCGTCTCGTTATAATACTATTACTCAAGCATTACTTGATCGCATCGAGTATGCGAATGATTATGCTGTTATAGGTAAGGTGTGTGATCAAGTTCGTGTGATGACATATGACCAACTGGGAGGAGACGTGAAGCTCTCTACTGACAATAGCAAGATACTCTATATGCCAGTTGCAGATATTGCATGGGTTAAAAAGGTTATATCACTTACTCTTGATGATATACCTGCTAAGAAAGTAGTTGTAGGTGTAGCAACATATGGATACAAATATGAAGTAACACGAAGCGTTACAGGAACTTTAACATACAAAAAATTAGGTTCTATGAATTACCAATATGCAGATGAACTTGCAAAAGATTTAAAAATAACCCCAACTCGTAACATAGCAGGAGAGTTAAGCTATTCTTATTCTACTACTACGGATGTATCAAATAAAAACCAAGGTACACTAAAAGAATATTTAGTTTGGTATTCAGATGCGACCGCAATAGCTGATAAAATTAAACTCGCGAAGACTTTCGGCATAGGTGGTGTTGCTATATTTAAGATAGATGGAGCTAATGATCCTAAAATATGGGATATACTAAAGTAATAAGAAATAGTGATGGAAGAATTTAAGATTACAACAATAGAACGTTTTTCCGGACCGTACGTACGATTACTTGAAATGATAGAAGAAAGAAAACTTTCGATTACGGAAGTTTCTTTGTCGGCTGTTGCAGATGAATATATCGCATATGTACAGAGTTTAGATAAGAAGGATTATTTGGATATTTCTTCTTTTGTTGTTGTAGCTGCGACACTCATGCTTATTAAAGTGAAGTCACTACTCCCAGGTATCGCTTATACGGAAACAGAAGAGCAACAAATTCATGAACTAGAAAGTAAATTAGCACTACATCAATCATTACGTAGCGCCATGAAAATTATCGATAAGCGTTTCGGTAGGGTGATGCTTTATACACATTCTCGCAGTAAGTTGCAAGATCCAGTCTTTACTCCTACTGCATCGCTTACCAAAGACACTTTGTATAGTATATCTTTACTTATGAAAGCTGCTTTTGAGCGAGTAGATAGAGTGAAGTCTCATGTGGTATCAGCAGTTGTTCGTTTGGAAGACGTTATTACTAATTTAAGTAGAAGAATAAAAGATGTAAGTCAGATGAAATTATCCGATATGGCTATGAATGGTGGCACAATAGAAGAAAAAAAGAAAACACTTATTGTCTCCTTTCTGGCGATATTAGAACTTGTAAAAGTAGGGACTCTTTCCGCTACACAAGAAGATAATGATATTGTACTAAATAGTTTATAACCTCATCTGATATACTTACAGAATTATGATTCCTAAATTAACAGCACTACTTTTTGCAGCTGGAGAAGCTCTTTCCAAAAAAGAGTTAGCTTCTTTATCTGGTGTTGATACAGCTACCGTCGAAGCAACACTTCCAGAATTACGCGCATATGTACAACAGGGAGGTCTTGCAATCATTGAATCAGGAGACGAAATACAGCTAGTTACAAGCGAAGAACAAGCGCCTCTTGTACTTACTTTATTAAAGAAAGATTTAGAAGGCGAACTTACCCCAGCAACACTACAAGTACTTACTATTATTGCTTACTTAGGGAAAGTGACACGAGGGGATATTTCTTTTATTAGAGGTGTTCAGTCTGCTCAGTCAATACGAACTCTCACTGCACGAGGATTAATTAATCGTAAAGGAGAAGAATGCTCTCTCACACTTGATTCACTTCGCTATCTTGGTATTGAAAGAGTTGAAGATCTTCCAGAGTATGAAAGTATTCATACAGATTTAGCGAATAAATTACGTGAGGCTAAGCAAGAGCTTTAAACATTTAAGAGTCACGATGAAGCTACACTTTTCTCATAGAATAGATAAGAAAAATTTGGAGAACTTTTATGCTCTTACTATTATTATTTTCTTGGTATTAATTTCTATTAGGACTAAAGATGTGCACTCAACATTCGGATTGCTTGATGTTCCTAAGAAGGAGACAGGTACAAGTACAGTGGTGTTTTCATTTACTCCTATTCCTGCCCAAAATTATATTCAAGCGAAGACATATGTTGTCTATGATGTTCTTAATCAAAAGGTACTTCTTGGTAAAGATGAATCCCAAGTAGTAGCGCTTGCAAGTATGACTAAATTAATGACAGCAATTACCGCAAAAGAAATAGCAAGCGGAGATACTGTTGTTAAAGTTATACCAGAAGCAATAGAAGGAGGTTATGATATTGGTTTAAAAAATGGACAACTTTGGAAGCTTGATGAATTAATAAAATACATGCTTGTATTTTCTTCTAATGACATAGCGAATCTCATTTCGGTTTCTTTAGTTAGTAGAGCAGACTTTATTGCTACCATGAACACTATTGCTAAGCGTGAGGGAATGAATACGCTTCACTTCACCAATCCAAACGGACTAGACAATGGAAAAGAATTTGGTGGAGCAGGAAGTGCTCTTGATGTAGCGAAACTCATGGCCTATGCTTATAGGAAAATTCCTACATTACTTGATGCGACGACCAAATCTCGTGCCACAGTTGTCTCATCTTCTGGGCCATTACGTGGTGTTCCTAACACTAACCAAATTGTAGATAAATTTATCGGAGTGGAAGGTTCAAAAACTGGTTTTACTGATGAGGCGGGGGGTAATTTGGTAATGATATTTGACGTAACTATGGGACATCCTATCGTTATTGTGGTAACAGGCTCTACTAGGGCTGACCGTTTTACAGATGTGGAAAAGTTGTACGAAAGTACCAAAAATGCTTTACGTTAAAACGATTCGTCTTTTAAGAAAAAGCTTTATAAAACAATAATTTCCATGTATACTTGTATTTATCATGCTTCTCGATGTCCTTAAGATATTCCTTCCAAGTATTGTCTCTTTTGCTGTAGGTATTTTATTAGCGCCACTTATTGCTAAGTATTTATACAGCTATAAACTCTGGAAAAAGAAAAGTGTTGCAAAAACCATAGATGGACAAGAAGCTACTATTTCTGCAATGCTTCACGATGATGAAAATCGACAAGTTCCAAGAATGGGGGGAATAGTAATTTGGTCATCAGTTTTCTTTACTGCAGTGTTATTTTGGTTTTTTGCACATGTTCTTGATTTACCATTAGCACTTAAATTAGATTTTATTTCTCGTAATCAAACATGGTTACCTCTTATGGCTATGCTTGTAGGAGCTATCGTTGGGGGCATAGATGATCTTCTCGTAGTTAATGCATTTCCTAAAATGGGAACCTATATTGGTGGTGGATTATCATTCCCAGTAAGATTATTCGCAGTTGCTTCTATGGGGGTATTTGCAGGGTCATGGTTCTATACAAAACTAGACGTTGACTCTATCTATATGCCTTTCTATGGACATATACATCTAGGACTATTCTTTATTTTATTTTTTGTTATTGTAACACTTGCTTTGTTTTCTACGAGTGTTATCGACGGAATAGATGGTCTTTCTGGAGGAATCTTTTCTGCAATCTTTTCTGCATACGGGGTTATCGCTTTTATTAATAATCAAATAGACATCTCAGCACTCTGCTTTGTGATTGCTGGCGGTATCATGGCGTTCCTGTGGTTTAATATTCCTCCAGCACTTTTCTACATGACTGAAACAGGAATTATGGGGCTTCTTCTTGCGCTTTCTGTTATTGTATTTATGACAGACGCTGTAATGTATTTGCCAATCATTGCGCTTCCGCTTGTAGTAACAACACTTTCAGTGATCGCGCAACTTCTTTCTAAGAAATTTCTTAAACGTAAGATTTTTTTGGTGGCACCACTACATCATCATTTCGAAGCTAAAGGTTGGCCTCGTTATCGTATCGTAATGAGATACTGGATTGTTTCTTACATGTGCGCACTACTTGGAGTAGTTATCGTGCTTATTAGTTAGTTATATGAAGGCATTTGCCAAAACAGACAAAGTACTTTTGTTTACAACGATGTGTCTTATGGTGTTCGGTATTTTTATTTTTGGTTCTGCTGCATTGGGCGTGCTTTCTGTTGATGAGGGGAAATTCTACTCAATTCTTGAAAATCAACTCATCTATGCTCTTATCGGAGGATTGGGCGCACTTTTTTTGGGAACTGTGATTACGTTTAAATTGTATGAGAAATTTGCTTACTACATATATGGTTTCGGATTGTTATTTACATCACTTGTTTTTGTACCCGGTATTCAGATGTACCATGGTGGAGCTCATCGATGGATACACATCGGATCACTTTCTCTTCAACCAAGTGAATTTTTGAAATTTGCTTTCGTGATCATGATAGCTATGTGGTGTACTAAATACGCTCATTATTTTAAAACGATTAAACATGGGATTATTCCTTATTTATTTTTTGCAGGACTCACAGGAGGAATTATGTTATTACAACCGGATTTTGGGACATTCCTCGTTATGTTCGCAGGATCTTTCGCGGTGTATTTCATAGGTGGAGCAAACTTTAAACATATAGGGTTACTTATAGTTGCTGGAATTCTCGGCTTCATTCTTCTGGTATCAGTACGACCATATATGATGGAGAGAGTACTTACGTTTTTTGATGCATCTCATGATACAAGAGGTAGTTCATGGCAACTTAATCAATCACTCATCGCTGTAGGTTCTGGAGGATTTTTCGGTCGTGGTTATGGCCAAAGTGTACAAAAATATAATTATCTACCAGAACCGATAGGGGACTCCGTATTTGCTGTTTTGGCTGAAGAATTAGGCACAGTTGGGGTGCTCATTCTCTTTCTTCTATATGGTATAGTAATAGTACGAGGGCTTCGTATTGCTCTTGGTTCAGAAAGCCAATTCGGCAGACTTCTGGCTGTCGGTATCGTCACGTTATTCGCTAGTCAGGTTATTTTAAATATAGGGTCAATGCTAGGATTATTACCTCTTGCAGGAGTACCACTGCCACTTGTATCTCACGGAGGTACAGCATTAATGGCTACACTGTTTCAAATTGGAGTCATACTCAATATTTCGCGTCAATCACATTACTTATGAAAATTGCATTCACAGGAGCAGGAGGAGGACATTTTTATCCGCTGATAGCGGTGGTTGAAGCTGTGCGTACACAAGTGTTTATGCAAAAGTTAAATACTCCAGAATTTTATTTTTTCTCAGATAAGCCATATGATGAGCGAGCACTTTTCGATAACAGTATGAAGTTTATACAAATTCCTGCTGGGAAGTTACATGTATATCCTTCTCTAGAAAATATCTCTAATTCTTTTAAAACATTTTTCGGCATTATAGTAGCCCTAAAGGAACTTTATCGTATTTATCCTGATGTTATTTTTGCTAAAGGAGGATATGCTAGTTTCCCAGTATTGGTTGCAGCTAGATTTTTATCTATCCCGGTAATCGTTCATGAAAGTGATTCTGTGGCTGGGCGTGTTACACAGTGGGCCGGTAAATTCGCAGAACGAGTAGCACTTTCTCAACGAGAGGCTGCAGTATACTTCCCTAATAATCCGCACGTCGCCTTAACAGGTCAACCAATACGAGAAAGAGTCTTACCACCAGAAAATTATAATAGACAATATCCATCTGGGAGAAGACCAGTACTTCTTATTATAGGAGGCTCTCAAGGTTCTCTTCGTCTCAATGAAACAGTCCTTGGTATTTTACCTGAGATGCTTCAGACCTATGATGTGGTACATCAAACAGGTCTAGCGCATATCGATAATGTAAAAGAAGTTTCTGCGAAAGTACTTGCCAATCATCCACACAAAGATAGATATTATGCAGAAGGGTTTGTGGAAGTGAGTGTGTTTTATCCAAAGGTTGATATGGTTATTACTCGAGCTGGTTCTACTACATTGTTCGAAACAGCTCTTTGGCGCTTACCACAGATTATTATTCCAATACCAGAATCTATAAGCCGAGATCAGCATAGTAATGCTTATGCATTTTTCAAGCATGGTACATGTTCTGTAATAGAGGAAAATAATTTAACACCACATTTATTATTATCTGAAGTAAATCGAATCGTTACTGACAAAGCTACATATGAGAAGCTAGCAACTGCTGGAGCAAGTTTAGATTTTTCTCGTGGAGCTGCAACCACTATCGCTAACGAAGCACTTCGTATAGCATTATCACATTATGAATAAAATAGTTACACGATTCGCACCCTCACCAACAGGGTTGCTACATATGGGGAATTATCGCACAGCAGTATTTGCTTATCTTTATGCTAAGAAACATCAAGGCGAATTTATCCTACGTATAGAAGATACAGATAGAGAAAGAAGCAAGAAAGAATATGAAGATAATATTCTAGAGAGTTTAGCTTGGCTTGGACTTAAACATGACACGTTCTATCGCCAAAGTGAAAATCTCTCTCGACATACGTATTTTCTTAATAAGCTCATAGAAGAAGGTAAAGCATATATTAGTAATGAAGAAGCCAAAGATGGTAGTGGTGTAATGCGAGCTCTCGTGCGTTTTAAAAATCCAAATAAAAAAGTTACTTTCGTAGATGCTATACGAGGAGAAATTATTACCGATACTACAGACCTCGGTGATTTCGTTATTGCAAAATCAATTACAGAACCACTTTTCCATATGGCTGTTGTTGTAGATGATTTCGAAGAGGGGGTTACGCACGTTCTAAGAGGGGAGGATCATATACCAAATACTCCACGTCAAATGCTTATTCAAGAAGCACTTTCATTCCCACATCCAACATACGCTCACTTCCCCCTTGTGTTATCAGAAGATAGAACTAAGCTTTCTAAGCGTAAAGGTGCGAAAGCTATTACATGGTATAAAAATGAAGGATATGTACCAGAGGCATTACTTAATTTCATGGCGCTCATTGGGTGGAATCCAGGCGGAGAAAAAGAAATTTTTACTGTAAGTGAATTAGTGAGTCTTTTCGATTTTGATCATGTTAGTAAAAGTGGTGCTATTTGTAACGAAGAAAAACTAGATTGGGTAAATAAAGAACATATTAAATTACAATCACATGAAGAACAGTTGAAGGTAATCAACGAGTACTTACCAAATTACGGTGCTGAACTTTTGAATCGTATGCGAGAATTAATTATCGAACGTATTACTCATTATGGTGAAATTAAAGCTATCGAAGCAGACGAATTTATTTTCTTTAAAGATACTCCATCATATGAAGCATCTCAATTGCTATGGAAAGATACTGATGTTTCTACATTAAAAATGCATTTGGATGTAGTTAAAGAAATGCTCTCTTCTATACCAGTATGGAATAAAGAAATAATTAAAGAAGTACTTTTCCCATACGCAGAAGCTAAGGGTAAAGGTGAAGTGTTATGGCCACTACGTGTAGCGCTTTCCGGTCGTCAAAAATCTGCAGACCCATTCACCCTTCTTTCTATTCTCGGAAAAGAAGAAGCTGAAAAACGCATAGATACAGCAATTACTTTATTAAGTAGTGTAGAAGCTACTCCATAATATATTCCTATATGCATCGCTCTTTTTATAACTCAATACTACTCACCATGCTTACATTAAGTATAGTAGTCTCTACCTCTGCACAGTCAGTAGATGAGTTAAAGGCAAGCGTTACTGATCTTAATGCACAAATTGATGCGATAGATAAGGAAATAAAAGAGTACACTCAAAAGATAAGTCAGACACAAGGTGAATCCAACACGCTTAAGACTACACTTAATGCTCTTGAGCTTAGTCGTAAGAAATTATTACGCCAAATAGAATCAACTAACTTAAAAATTAAACAAACTTCTAAAGGAATAGAAAACACCAAGAGTAAAATTACTCTTACAGAAACAACCATAGATAAGAATCGTGCAGGACTTGCGGAACTCGTGAATAGTCAGTACACCAATGAGAAGAATATACCGCTCTTTTTACAGGTGGTTACACCGAATGCGCATTTATCAGATATGATAGATGAATTGAAACGTACACAAGATCTTTCTTCACGCATCCGTATACACTTATCAGATCTTAAAAGTGCACAAAATGATTTAATGGAAACCAAGAATGAATTCGAACTACAGCGTACCGCACTTCAAAAGTTACAAAATAATTTAACAGATCAACGTTTTCTAGTGGAACAAAACAAAGAAGAAAAGGCTAAGCTTTTGGAACAAACGAAAAACAAAGAAACAGCGTATCAAAAATTATTAGCCGAAAGAAAGAAAAAGAAAACTGAACTGGAATCTGAAGTTCTTGACTACGAATCCAAGATTAAAGCACTTGTAGATGTGTCGAAACTTCCTAAGTATGGAAAAGGTGTACTTAAGTTTCCTGTCGATAATGTAAAGATTACACAGTATTTCGGGACAACTCCTTTCTCCACACAAAATCCTCAGGTATACAACGGTATGGGACACAATGGAATCGATCTAGGTGTTCCAGTAGGAACTCCAGTGTACGGAGCTGCACCTGGAACAGTTATTGGTACAGGAGATACTGACACTCAATGTGCCGGAGTTTCTTATGGACGCTTCGTACTCATAAAACATGCCAATGGTCTTACTACGCTCTATGCCCACCTTTCTAAGATTGGTGTCAGTATGGGGCAGAAGGTAGGAGCTCGAGATCAAATAGGTTTATCAGGTAACACAGGTTACAGTACTGGACCTCATGTTCACTTCACTGTGTATGCTTCTGACGTAGTTCATATGACTACGGCAGGGGAGTACAAGAGTAAAGTATGTGGGACATACTTGATTATGCCAGTAGCACCTCGGGCTGGTTATTTGAATCCTTTAACATATTTATAATATACTTACTTAATTATGATTACACTTACAATCGCAGCAGCAATAATGATAGGGCTCGCAATCTTTATTTCGGGGATGATTATCGGAACATTTTTATTCCTAAAGCTACACGGCATCTCATTACTTGATTAAAGGTAAGAACCTTATATATAAAGGCTATCTGTGGATAGTATAGTCGTAAAAGATATATTGTGCGACATTAACCATATATAAAAGCCCGCCCCCTATATATAGC
>CAYVUY010000020.1:9172-15481 GCA_964455195.1 uncultured Candidatus Saccharibacteria bacterium | reverse complement strand
AGGTTTTTAGCCGAACCCGCGGCCTTTCTGGTTGCCATAGTGTATGAGGTATACTTTTATTACTAAATTATGTTGACCATTATACAAGAATTCATAAGAAAAATCAATAGCTTTCTTGTAGAAAGGCTTAGTTTCATTGATTTTATGGCTATAATAGGGGTTATTCTGATTATTTCAGGGTTATTTGTGACCTTAACCATCAAAGACTTCTCTTCTCGCAAGGAGGTTACCTACATGGAATCCGACCCTACAGTAAGCCAATTCCAAGCTGCAGCACCCAGTGAGACGGCTCTTATCGTCGCTAGTAAAAATGGTAAAACATACTTATATTCTTGGTGTAAAGGGGTTGAGAAAATAAAACTAGAAAATAAAATTACTTTTTCTACAGAAAATGATGCGAAGGGAAGCGGTAGGTACTTAGCAAGTAGTTGTATGAAATAAAATGAAAAACCACCCCGAAGGGTGGCTTTCTTTCCGGCGTGTCATAGTTAGCGGGGTACCTGGCGAATCGCTCCGAAAATAGTTGCGAGCGTCAGCGCCATGTAGATAAGGGAAATTATCCCGACAACAGCTCCGTCGCAGAGTGCAACGAGTGCAACCTGCGAACCTACTTGCGCCGAGAAATATGTCCCGACCACAAACATGGCAAACGACAGTGCTCCGAGCCCCAAGAACAGACCTGCCTTCACCTTGAGAAGGTGTGTGGACGGTGTCATTTGGCACAGGATCCCCGCCAGATATCCGACGGATACCAGAACACTTACTGCTTGAGCTGCGAGAACCAAGATAAGCTTCGGGTCTCCAGCGGGGAACGTGAGGGCGATCTTATTTGAAATCAAGATACCCAGTACAGACGCTATCGAAAATGTTATTTTCATGCTTTAGCCTCTTTCTCGGAAGGTGACACAGGTTGGAAAGGATACAAATTTCGTACTGAATTATACTATAATATAACACTTTTGTCAAGTTTATATATAAAAAAGAAATCCCGCATGTACTGCGGAATTGGATCCAATGGATCCTCTGGTTGCACAAGATAATCCTATGAATCAAACATCCTAAACGTGCTGGCGTGGCCACCTACCGGGACCGACACGAAGAGGAAGAGAGACTGGGGAAAGAATCGGCTTGTTGTAACTCATAATGAGGTAGCAGTCCCACCATCAAAACGAAGCAACCAGAGGAAATCCATCACTACTCTACTACAACAAAAAATAATTGTCCACAACAGACTTAGCGTAGAATCGATATACTAAAGGTACACAAATAAAATAAAATTGTATGGCAAAAAAAGAACAACATGGTGGACGTGAAAAGAAGAAACCAAAAAAGGTAGTGCCTAAGGCGTAAAGAGAGAGCCGCACCCATGGGGTGCGGCTTTTCCTTTTCGCTTACGCTTAATCTGCTGGTCTAGCGTGTGTCCGGTACTCCCGATATACAAAGGTCGCTATCCTTCCCGTTGTAAACAGGAACAGCAAGACTCCGAATATTTGTAATACCGTCCAGCCAAGATACAAACCTCCGATGAACGCACCTAGAGCGAACTCGTATATTCCGAGTGCTGTCAGGATGTTGCAGTAAAGACCATTCTTGATGGCACCGCCGACGGGCAGAGCGACGCTCATCGCGGAGAGAATCGCACCGAACATCGCCCAAAAAATGAGATACTTTTTGTAGACGAAAATGGTGGGTAGCTCAAGCGTGGGTGCTACGTAGTGCACATACAGAAGGTGTGCACAGAGAATAAAGAACAATAAGCCAAGCACCGTGCCAATCCAAAAAGTGATTTGATCAGATTTCGATTGCATTTACTTACTCCAATTGAATTAATTACACTTAACTCTATCGTCTATAAAAACTAAAGTCAAAGAATATTTGCTATAATAAAAATCTATGATTACTTTTACTCCCAGAATACATGAAGCTCTTGAACTTTCAGCGAGACTACACCGTGAACACATAAGAAAGGATTCTTCCCGTACACCATACATTACTCATCTTATGGGAGTAATGCTTCTTCTTTCTTCTATTACAGAAGATGAGGATATCCTTATCGCTGGACTCATGCATGATTCGATGGAAGATGTTGCAGGATATACCTACGAGAAATTAGTAGCTGATTGCGGGAAAGAAGTTGCAGATATAGTTCGTGGCGTCACTGAAATCCGTGATGTCTCTCCAATAGAAGATAGAACATTACGTTGGCTTACACATAAAGAGTCATACCTACATACGTTGCGCTCTGCTAGTGATAAAAGTGTCTTAGTAAGTGTTGCTGACAAAACTCATAATTTGATTACTTTAATGAGTAATTACAAGAAAGAGGGGGACGATTTTTTGAAACACTTCAGTAGTATGAAAAATACACTTTGGTTTAATGACGAAGTTGAGAAAATTGTTTTAGAAAGACTCGATAATGATAATCAACTCGTAAAACGATTCCGAGAAGAACTAGCGAAAGCACACGAAGTGTTTAAAGAATACGAGCAGTAGACACACCACCATAAGCTGGAATCTGTCTGTTATACTTACACTATGTCAAAAGCGAAAGGGGAAATATCATTTGATGCTCGATATAAAGCTCTCAATGAGAAACAAAAACAGGCAGTAGATACTACTGAAGGCCCAGTACTGGTGATTGCTGGTCCTGGAAGTGGTAAAACCGAACTCTTAGCGATACGAATCGGACACATTCTAAAAGAAGGCCTTGCATCTCCGGCACAGATTCTCTGTCTTACGTTTACTGATAATGCTGCGCTTAACATGCGTGAACGTTTATCTAAGCTCATTGGACCTGACGCTTACCGTGTAGGA
The DNA here is from genome assembly GCA_964455195.1 of uncultured Candidatus Saccharibacteria bacterium. Classification (GTDB taxonomy): domain Bacteria; phylum Patescibacteriota; class Minisyncoccia; order Phycocordibacterales; family UBA5272; genus UBA11704. Next base: position 12,667 of record CAYVUY010000020.1, on the reverse strand, counting down.
ATATTTACTTTCCACTCATTTTGTAATCACATTATAGGTCGCTACCCAGAACATTTTTATAATGCTGCACACTACACACTGGCAAATGACGTGATACGCGCCGAAATACTAGAATCCCTTTTCAAAAATCTTCCACATAAACATGTCTTCGCTAGCTATCATCCGTCTGAAGGGTATGTATACCTACGCGATATAAAAGAGAGAATTAAACATATTAAAGCAGGTGGTTATACTCCGGAAGAGTTCGCCCTGATTGTGAGCGGTCTTGCAAAGGAATATGAAACCATTAATAAGGTAATTAAAAACTACCCCGAAGGGAGAATGAGTATTAAACGACTTTCTGAATTCAATACACTCGTAGATGAACTTTCATCTATAAAAAATACAACAAGTACCTTACTTACAAAAACACTTAAAGAAGCACTCTTAGAATCAGAAGAACTAGGAAAAACTGAACCTCTTTCTAAGTGGAAGAAGAAGTACACCGTAACTGATGATACTGAAGTAGTAGTACTTAAAGATGCTCACAATTTATCCAAAATAGAGGCACTCATAGAACTCTATGTCGCATACGAAAAGGAAATGCATGATAAGGGTTACTATGACTATGACGATATGATTATCGATGTGGCACACGTATTACGTGACAATGCACAACTTCGTCACGAAATAGAAGAGCAATATCAATATATATTAATTGATGAATTCCAAGATACTAACGAAGCGCAGATGAATCTCGTGCGAGCTATTACTGGAGGCTCTTACCATGAAGGAAGACCGAATGTGCTTGTTGTGGGGGATGACGATCAAGCAATATACAAATTCCAAGGTGCAGAAATATCTCACGTAATTAATTTCCGTACAAAAGGATACAAAGATGTAGAAACAATAGTACTAGATAAAAACTATCGTTCCACAGAAGATATACTTGCTCTTGCTCGTACAGTTATTACACAAGGGAAAAATAGATTAGAAAATTATTTTGATGATATTAATAAAGTTCTCACTGTTGCGGGTAAGGATTTACCGAAGGGAACCATTAACATTCAAACCTTCAACACTGACATAGAAGAATATAGCCATGTTGCTTCATCAATTAAAAAAGCCATCGAGAAAGGCGTAGCTCCTGAAGATATCGCAGTCCTTGCTCGTGGACACCGCGAACTAAAAGCACTTCTCCCATATCTTGATAAAGAAAAAGTTCCATATGAGTACATTAAGAAAGCAAATGTCTTCGATGAGCCACACATTAAACAACTTATTATAGTTTGTAACTATCTTTCATCAGTACTTAGTTATACTCACACTGCGGATTATCTTTTACCAGAGATACTTTCGTTCCCATTTTGGAATATTAGACGTAGTGAATTATTTTTACTTGCATCCATTGCCAAGAAACAAAATATTCCCTGGCTTGAAGCTGCTATGAAAAGTAATGACGGGAATCTACAGAAGGTCGCAGAACTTATCATGGAATTACATGCCGAAGCATCTAATACTCCTCTTCCTCACCTTCTTGAACTTTTCATGGAGAAAAGTGGTTTCAAAGACTATTACTTTAGTAAACAAGAGCTTAAGGATTCCCCAAGTACTTATATTTATTTCCTCGCATCACTTAAAACATTCATCGAAGCGCTTCGAGAGTATAAGGAGGGTGAAATAATCACTGCCTCTGATGTAGGACCATTCGTAGCACTACATCAAGAACACGACATACCTCTTGTTTCAGAGTCTATTTTTACCAAAAGTGCTCACTCAGTACAGTTGCTCTCAGCGCACGCTTCCAAGGGCCTAGAATTCGGTCATGTATACCTTCTTTCGGCACATGATGCATTATGGACCAAAGCACCACGTGTTAACAAAGCTCCACTCCCGTCAGTGCTTTCACCGCTACTTACTCCAGCTGGAGATAATGAAGATGATTTCATACGATTACTCTACGTAGCTATTACACGAGCTAAGCACACATTACATATAACAGCACATGATGATCTCGTGCGTTATTTCGGTGTAGTAAAAAAAGAGGATGAAAAAGATGTACACGATATGGCTCTTGATGTAGAAGCACATATGAATGCTTTGGGAATAGTGACGAAACCTTTTAAGGAAGATGAGTGGGCGGTACTTGAAAAGCTCGTAGAGAATTATCAAATGCCGGTAACTCACTTGAGTAACTTCGTAAATGTTCTTGAAGGTGGTCCACTTTATTTTATAGAACAGAATCTCCTTCGATTCCCTCAGCCGATGATTCCGTCTGCAGTCTTTGGTTCTGCTACGCACAAGGCTATAGAAGAAATCATTATGTATAAGAAGTTTAATGGAGGTGATGCCCCAACACTTTCACATATCCTTGCAGTGTTTACCCGTGAATTATCTAAGGGGAGACTCCCACCAAAAGAACATTTGAAACAACTAGAACGGGGAGAGAAGGTGCTTGAAATGTATTACAACAAAAAGAAAAACTCTTTCTTGCCTGATGATAGTATAGAAGTAGATATGAAAGATGAGGGTGTGATAATAAATGGCGCGCATCTTACTGGAAAATTAGATTTCTTACGTACTTCAAAAGATGGCTACGAAGTTGTTGACTTTAAAACAGGTGACACATTCGTTGATTGGGATGATGCAGTTACTGATTATGACAAAATAAAATTACACAAATACAAAACTCAACTTATTGTATATAAATTACTTCTTGAAAACTCTAATCATTACAAAAATAAAGTAGCAAAACTCTCACTTGAATTCGTAGAAGAAGAAAAGGGGGAAATAGTAACACTAAGCTACACTCCAACTAACGAAGAAGTGGAAAGAGTGCGCGCGTTAGTAGAAATTGTATATAAAAAAATTACAACACTAGATTTTCCAGACACTGAGAAATACGAAAAGAGTTTCAAGGGCATTCTTGCATTCGAAGAAGATTTACTGAAAGGGAACGTATAGTTAACTATCCTTACCATAAAAACTAAAAGGCCGCGTGCGTACACGCGGCCTTTTTGAATGCTCGTTTGGTCGTTCACTGAAGAACCGAGCACACCATATCTGCAAAGTGTATGGGTCTGACGGGAGTTTACTCCGTATTACCCAACCGCACGTGCTTTACCCGAAAAATCGAGCGATATGGATTTGAAAAGAACTGTGACTGACTAGCCCGGCCCGTTGTTGTGCACTTGGTTCAACGTTTGAGTCTTTTGACGAATTTTCATTGGCCATCCTCCATGGTTTGTGGCATCGCGGCATTCGCTTTGAAAACGACCCTTGTTTTTGCTCAGAAAGCCTTTGCATAAGCCTTGGCATTAAGTCCGTGGCTACAGAGACGGATACAGCAGAAAACAAGTGGTAAGGAATATCTTACTTCTAGACGATGTAGTTGTCAACCTCTTTTATACACTGCCATTCTTTTGTTAAAAATAAGGAAATTGAGTTTACTCCTCGCAGGCTCGGAGTACTCAATTTTTATACTCACTTCGTTCGTTAAGATTAGGAAAATTGGGT
>CAYVUY010000020.1:0-9072 GCA_964455195.1 uncultured Candidatus Saccharibacteria bacterium | reverse complement strand
TCGGAGTACTCAATTTTTATACTCACTTCGTTCGTTAAGATTAGGAAAATTGGGTTTACTCCTCACAGGTTCGGAGTACTCAATTTTTATACTCACTTCGTTCGTTAAAAATTGGTATACTCCTATACATATGCAAGACAAGTACACAGCAATATGGGTGTCTCACTCTTCAATGGGTGATTTTATTAAATGCCCACGGCTGTACTATCTCCACAATGTTTATAAGGATCCAATAACAAAGAATAAAATGGCGATTGTTACACCACATATGTCTTTGGGTATTGCAGTGCACGAAGTACTGGAAGGTCTTGGAGAATTCCCTTCAAATGAACGTATGAATCGTGACCTATTAGCAATCTACGAAGAAGAATGGAAAAAGGTTACTGGTAAAAAGGGTGGATTCTTACGTGACGAAGAAGAAAAAGAATTCAAAACTCGAGGAGAGGTAATGTTACGAAATGTAATAAAAGACCCTCGCTTTCTAGTAAACAAACGTATCAAGCTTCCGAGAGAAACGATGAATCCAAATTTCTTTTTAAGTGATGATGAAAACATCATTCTTAATGGACTTATTGATTGGATAGAATACTTACCAGATGACACACTTCATATCATCGATTTCAAAACAGGTAAGAATGAGGAGTCTGAAGCATCTCTTCAACTTCCTATTTATCTTCTTCTTTGTAACGCACTTCAGAAGCGTAAAGTTTCAAAGGCAAGTTACTGGTATTTAGAAAGCGATAAGGTGGTAGAAAAAGAATTACCAGATGCTGAAACTGCATATCGAGATGTACTTGCTATGGCACTGAAAGTGAAAGAAGCTCGAACCAAAAATGAGTTTCTTTGTCCAAAAGGGGACGGTGGGTGTATACACTGTAGACCATATGAAGCAATACTAGCCAAAGATCCATCGGTAGAATTCGTAGGCCAAGGCATGTTTAAGCAAGACATGTATATCATCAAGAAGTAAAGTTGACAAAAAGTAGCTATAAGTGTCTATTTGTGTATATATTTCCATGTTTTTTTAAAAATGGTATACTTACTTTCATATGAAAAATAACAAAGTAACCATAATTATTTTAGCAATAGTGGTTGTTGTAGCAGCATTTTATTATTTCTCTGGAAGTACTTCAACTAATGAAAGTACTGGTACTCCAGTAACCGCTACGACAACAACGGATTCTGCTACACCAGCTGTAAATCCTGCTACAGGCTCTGTAAAACCTGCAACCGGAGGAACAACAGCTCCAGCATACGCAGGAGATTCTTTCAGAATTAACCAAAGAAAACTCATTAACAATGTTTTCGTTACACCTATACACCTCACACTTGATAGTCGTTGTCCAGTAGATGTGAAATGTATTCAAGCAGGAACAGTTGATGTTAACACCTTGCTTCAAAGTGGTAATCTTTCACAAAACTTTATTCTCTCAGTTGGTAAAACAGTAACATTCGCAGGAAAGAAAATTACTCTTACCTCAGTAGCTCCTCAAAAGACCTCAACCAAAACACTTGCAGAAAGTGACTACACATTCGTAATTACTGTAAAATAATACTTTTTTATTTTAATGAAATCCTCTCACTACCGGCGTGAGGGGATTTTATTTGGGTGATAGTGATATGCTAGGTAGATAATAGTTGTGAAAAAAGAAATTACCCTACAAGGAAAGAAAATACAGTACTCACTTATTTCGAGTATGCGTTCTAGGGCACTACGACTTTCCATTAAACCTGATGGAGAAGTAGTACTAAGCGTTCCTTACCTTGCTACAACAAGCATTATGGAACGATTCATACATTCGAAAGCTACATGGATACTTAAACATTTGGAAAAGATAGAAAAGAATCCAAAAATTATTCTGAGTAAAAATAGTAAGCAAGATTTTATTTTGTACAAAGAAAAAGCACTTCGTCTTGCAAAAAATCGCCTAGAACACTTTAACAGTTTTTATAATTTGAATTGGAAAAGTATATCAATACGAAATCAAAAAACACGTTGGGGAAGTTGTTCGAAACGTAAAGCGCTTAGTTTTAATTACAAGATTGCACTTCTTGATTCTTCGCTGTGTGATTACATTATTGTTCATGAACTCTGTCACTTGCAAGAATTTAATCACAGTCCAGCATTTTGGGCACTTGTAGCAAAAACTATTCCCGATTACAAAGCCCTTCGTAAACAGATACAACACATTGCTTAAAAACAATATTTAATTATACTCCTTTATATAAACCCAATGAATCTTATTTTAATTCCAGGAAATTCACCATCTCACAAAGAATGGATTGATACAGTACGTCTAGAACTTGCTCCTTTATTTGAAGAAACAAGAGTGCTGTACTACTCACATTGGGAAACAGGTGAGCCTATACTTAACTTTGACACAGAGCTTGCGAAAGTAACTACACTTGCAGAAAACTTTGGTGAATATATGATATTCGCTAAATCTGCAGGAACACTCCTTACTACAAGAGGAGCACGTGAAAATAAACTTCATCCGGTTGCATGTCTTTTTACAGGAGTGCCTGTGACGTGGGCATATCAGAATGCTTTCCCTGTAGAAGAATGGTTACAGGATTTTTCTATACCGACAACATATATACATCAGACCTTCGATAGAACATGTTCCATTGTTGAGTTAAAAGAAGCCATTAAAAAGTGCAATATATCTAATGAAACAATGGTAGAAGTAGAGGGGAATGATCATCAATATAATGATTTTGATCTTCTTAGAAAAGAAGCTAAGAAACTACTCGCGCTTTAGAAATTCCAAGTGTGAAGTTATCCACTTGTAGTAGAACGAACGTTCTATATACTAATGACATATGCAAGATAGCGAAAAATTAATGACATTTTATGCTCGTGAAGGAAGGATGCCTACATACGAAGAAATGAAAAAGATTTTTGGAGTAGCATCTAAAAGCACTGTAGCCTATAAAGTCGAAAAATTATTAGAAGAAGGAATTTTAGAAAAAAACGGTAGCAGACTTTCTCTCGTAGAAACTGGAAGTATTATTAGACTTGGTACAGTACAAGCAGGATTCCCATCACCTGCAGAATCAGCTGAGATGGGATTAGTATCACTCGATAGCATGCTTATACGTAAAAAGGTTCCAACATACATGGTCGAAGTTCAGGGTGAATCTATGAAAGATGCAGGAATACTAGATGGTGATCTTATCCTTGTAGAACGAGGGCGCAAAGCATTACGCGGTGAGATAGTGCTCGCACTTGTTGATAATGAATACACACTTAAATATCTAGACATGGAAAGGGGTAAACCCGTTCTCGTTCCAGCAAATAAAAAATTCAGAAAAATCTACCCGAATCCAAACGAGCTTAAAATAGAAGCTGTTCTTAGTGCAGTAGTAAGGAAATATTATCGCTAAGTAATCTCATGATACACTAACTACATGAAGAAGATTTCAATACTTATATTGATTCTTATTGCATTACTGATGGTCTGGTTTTCGGATTCGCGTTTTATCTCAACTGTTAATACCAGCACAACTACTAGTTCATTACCGACACCGCCTCCCACACTTACCGAAAGTACACTTTCTAAATTCTCTAGCACAACAATAGAAAAGCGTTGTCCATTTTATAAACCCAATGGTAATGAATATCGCAACTGTCTTTTGGCTTGGGCAGATGAATTAGAAGAGAATCTTCTCGTTGAGCAGTTAGACGAGGTGCAGAACTACTGTAGTGCTTTTGTAAAAAGAGTAGCTGATGAAAATTCAATAGAAGGAGCTGAGCTTTATTTACGTTGTGAAATATACACGCTTCATTAGAAATTCTGTTAATAATTAGTCTCCTTCTTCTTATAAACCGTTGTATACTTATACTATGTTACTACTTGATGTTCGCACTCCAGAAGAATTTTCTACAGGACACTTAAAAGGTGCTATTAATATACCCGCTAACCATCTAGGGAGCAGTGAGCTCTGTGGTGCTCGCCCTCCTCAAGCTATTACTCTTTACTGTCCTGATGAGAAGTTGGCAGTAGTTGCTTTATCAATACTAAAAGGAAGAGGTTTCGAGGATGTCACCATAACACAAGAATTAGCTCCGTCTTCTATTCCAATCCCAGAAGAACCTCCACTTGAAATTCATGCGTATAAACATTAAATTTTTAAAAACTATACTTAAAAATAGTCCAACATTACAAATAGTACTTGTGGGGATTGTTATTTTCTTTGGAGTTGCATTCATAGGAACTGACGGAAGTAATGTGTACTCTCCGGAAACGAAACTAAACGAAGCAATGCATGAAAAGCTTCTCATAGAAGACTATATAAAAAATAATATTGGAAGAATCACACCAGAAAGAGTGACAGCTGGAAAAACTTGGCATCTTGTTAATGTCATAGTAAATATTGATAAACAAACGGGTACATTCATGTATTCCGATGGCATGAAATCTGGGCAAGCATACTATACCTATAATAAAGATGATCATGGTTTGCTTTCTTTTAGAATAGGTAAGCTAAAGTAACGTGAGCTCTACATATCACCTTTATATTCTCAAGTGTAATGATGGAACCCTTTATACTGGTATTACTACTGATGTAACTCGTAGAGTTAAGGAACACAATTCATCTCTTAAAGCTGCGAAATATACCTCGCTTAGAAGGCCTGTAGAGTTATTATTTTCTAAACAAGTAGGCGACAGATCTTCTGCAATAAAAGAAGAACTACGAATAAAAAAACTTCCTCGTACAAAAAAATTAGAATTAGCCACTAGTACTACTATAAAAAAGAAAAGGTCCGCAAAAAAGCGGACCTCTAAATAGGGTGGGGACTAAGCTTAGCTTAGCCGGTATATGCCGGCATTTGGCCTGTTCGACGCTGTTCCCAGATTTCAAGTTTCGTTGTTGGGACAACTTCCTTGACGGCGTCAGGTTCAACGATTGGCATGGCGGAAAGCCTTTGGGCTTCTTCGTATGACATCCGTTCGGTTGGGTTGTCGATATTGAAATAGCCATCCCCGTCATTCATGAAAAACTTGGTACCGGAACGAAGGCTGGGGGTGTGCCTCACCAGTCTCGGCCGCTTTCGATTCTCAACGAAAGGCTTTTCCACTTTTGATGCGGGTGGTGGGAGTGGGCAAACCGCACCAAGGGTGATGTCGTCCCTTTCTCCCTTTGAAGAGGAAGGGTCACCTTGTTTGAATACACCAAGGAACTTTTTAAACATGCAAGCCTCCTTCGAGGGTTGTTGATGATTAAGATTAAAAACGTTATTTATAAATTTACAACTAAAATAAATATTTGTCAATGTGTCTTACAATACTGCACACAAAGACAGGTGACATTACGTACTCTTACTACTATACTGTAAAGATATGACATTATTTGGAAAAACTATTGTAGGAATTATTTTAATCATTATCGCAGGAACTGGTTACTATTTTTATTTGGGCTCTCAGGAGATTATGCCGTCAGAAGTTAAAGAGACAACTCCGGTACCAACTACTAAGAAAATTGCTTTTTCACAGCTAGTAGCACAAAATGGGACTTACAAATGTACTGTGAATCAATACGTACAAAATATTGAAAGTAAAGGTACTGTATATATGAATAAAGGAATGTTACGTGGTGAATTCGCTACTGCTGTCGCTAATCAAAAGATAGACACCACCATGATACTTCGTGACGGATATACCTATACATGGACTTCAATGGCTCCTACAGTAGGGTTCAAATCCAAAACAACCACATCAAGTGACGAAACTTCAACTACAACACAAACCTCCGGTGCATATTCTTGGAATGGCGATCAAATAGGCGACTACTCATGTGATGATTGGACCCTAGACGAGACAATGTTCGAGATACCAAAAGGTATCAAGTTCACAGAAACCAAATAATCTATACCATATACTATTTAGTTAATTTACTGTAGGATAGCATTACTATGTCTACAAAAAATACTACTACCGAAGACCTTTGGGATGTGGTGGTTATTGGCGGAGGACCATCTGGAATGATGGCTTCTGGTCGTGCAGCAGAACTGGGGAAAAAGGTTTTACTTCTTGAAAAGAACTTTACCCTAGGAAAGAAACTACTAATTACTGGTGGTGGCCGTTGTAACGTGACCAATAACAAAAAAGATAACAGACTACTACTTACTAAGTACAAAGGAAATGACCAATTTCTCTTTTCTGCTTTTGCTCAGCACAATGTAACAGATACGCTTAGGTTTTTTAATGAAAGAGGAATGGAGACAAAAGAAGAAAACGAAGGGAGAATTTTCCCTAGTTCAAATTCTGCACAGTCCGTATGGGATGTTCTCACAAAATATATAAAAGAAGGTGGAGTGACTATTCGTGTGAACGCTCCAGTAACTAAACTATCTGTGGACACATCTTCAGGATATATTAAAATTCACATTAAGGATGGAAGTACAATTCTTGCGAAATCTTGCATCGTCTCAACTGGAGGAACATCCCGTCCAGAAACTGGATCTACTGGTGAAGGGTTCAAGTGGTTAAAAAACGTAGGACACACTATACATGAAAATAACGTAGCTCTCGTGCCAATTGCACTACAAGATGAGTGGGTTAAGAAACTAAGTGGTCTCACACTTCCAGAAATCAAACTCACCACATTTCAAAATGAGATGAAGCAAGAAAGCTATAAAGGTAAGTTACTTTTTACACATGTTGGAATAAGTGGTCCGACAGTACTTAACATGAGTAGAGATGTTGGTGAACTTTTAAAATACGGAGAAGTAAAAATTCTTTTGGATCTTTTTCCGAAGCTTGATGAAAGTGAAGTAAAGAAAGCATTACAGATTCTACTTGTTGCGGAGAGTAATAAGAAAATAAAAAATATCTTAGGACAGCTTGTTCCATCAGGGATGGTAACTGGGTTATTAGAACTTGCACGTATTGATGGTGATACCCATACTCATAGTGTACGTACCGATCAGAGAATACGTCTCTCTAAACTATTAAAAACAGTACCGCTACATGTGAAAGGATTACTTGGTGCTGATAAGGCAGTGGTATCTTCTGGAGGAGTAGATTTGAAGGAAGTTGATTTCAAGACAATGCAATCTCGTATTGTGCCTAATCTTTATATTATAGGAGATGTACTTAACATAGATAGACCGTCAGGTGGTTACAGTCTTCAGTTATGCTGGACTACCGGATACGTTGCAGGAAGTAATGTCTAAGATTACCTATCCATTGAAAGTCTCACTAGACGAATAGTCTCATAATCGACTTTTGGACCATTTTGAGCCAAATCCACGTATGCTGGTTTAAGGGCCATCTTAGAGGCTTTTAGAGCCTTTTGAATACGTTTTAGGAGCATTGCTTTGGGTAAATATGGCTTTATATCGAGCTTTATTCCTTTCTCTTTGGCTTCTTCTAAGTGGGTAATAATAGTACCTAATGTAAGATTACGAATTTCAGCAATTTCGGTAGGGGATTTACCTTCATTAATAAACCCTAATGTTACTTCAAGTGTGCTTACTTTTGGATTAAGTGCGGTTCTGTCTATCTCTATTTCTTCCGCTTCTTCTTGTCCTCCTAGTTGAACCCGAACAATACGATGCTTGTCTTCTAATGCAGAAGCTTTGTATTTATCAAGAGCTCCTAATGCAAGGTCACTACGTTTTTTTAAATCTCTATCAAAGACCATTACTGATTCATGCATTCTAAATGAATCACCATTCATACCAAGTAGTCGTAACCCATCAAGCGATCGTACTCGTGAAAGAGCAACATATCCCATACCGTGACCAAAAGCTTTTGATAAATCTATTTCTGCAGCATCAAGAGTCATACCTTGTGATTTGTGTACAGTAATAGCCCACGCATAGCGAAGCGGGAGTTGTTTAATCTCAGCAAGTACCTTGTCATCTTCCATTAATTGCCAGGTATCTTCCATGACAGTAATGGTCTCACCATCGTGCTTTTCTACTATAGGGTAGTCTCTATCATCAAATCCTATTACTTTTCCCAAAGTTCCATTACTATATCGACGCATAGTATCGTTTTTAATAAACATAACCTTAGTGCCAATTTTAAGTTTTAGTTCTTCTTGCGCAAGAAGGCTTTCTTTCATAGTATCTAAAAGTTGCTTTTTACCTTTAGTAATCATGAAGAATTCTTTTTCTATGTTATTTTTTGAAACCAAAGCGTCGTATTCTTTTTTATTTATAGAATCAACGTCAACATTGTGTGTGTAGAGTTTAACTGCATCAGGGAGATGATTATTCTTAGTTTCAGCAAGAGATTCTACTGATTCATAAATATCTTCAGATCCTGCACGAATATCATTTAAGATATGCGTAAGTGTCTCATCATTCTGACGGAAGTTAGTCGCTAAGTAACACACTACAGGTTTAGCTTCGCGCCATGCACGACTATTAAATGCGTACTCAGATGAAGCATCAATCGTTCTATCTCGAACAACAGGGGGTAATTGGAAGAAATCCCCACAGAAAACTACTTGTAATCCACCGAATGGTAAAGAGCTATTACGTACAGCCTTACATACTGCATCAACCATATCTAATCGTGATGCATGAAGCATTGAAATTTCATCAATAATAAGTACGCTAGTGTTACGAATTCTTCTTGCAAGTGATTCGCGTTGTGTCAGAGTATCAATATCCCATTCAGAAAGTGAATCTTTAATTCCAATACTAGACCATGAGTGAATGGTTGTTCCTCCGATATGAGTCGCTGCTATTCCAGTTGAAGCAGTAACCGCATAAGGGACTTTGTGCATGCGTAAGTAACGAATGAACTCATTAATGGTGTAGGTCTTACCGGTACCGGCTCCACCAGTTAAGAAGGTGGTATAACCTAGCTTGAGTATGGTGAGGGCTTCTTCTTGGGTCATATAATGACACTAAGTATACCGTAGAAGCCAAAACTGCGTAGGGCTCAAAAGTATCTATAAAAAGATACCGTAATTCATTTCTCAAATTTATGTGCAAAAGGGTTTACAAACTTATCTAATCACAGATATCCGCACGTCGAGGGGAAAGGAGGTCACAACTCAATTATCTAAGTACATACAAAGATACTCTCATATTCAATAATAGCTATATAT
>CAYVUY010000019.1:0-17334 GCA_964455195.1 uncultured Candidatus Saccharibacteria bacterium | reverse complement strand
AACTCCTCACCTCTGGAGTGCAAAACCAGTGCTCTACCAAATGAGCTAAGGGCCCATATTCTATTTTTAAACTAACGAGCTTTCATCTGGCAACGAGACAGTGTTTTAAAACCAGTGTCTTTCTTACTTTGCCAAATGAGCTAAAGGCCCATATTTATTTAAAACGCTTACAAACTTGCAAATTCGTAAGTGAAATATATTGTACCATTTTTCAACACTTTCGCAACTTATTAACTTAGGAAGTGGAATATCTTTGGTATACTTAACTTTATGAAAAAAATAACTATAGGGCTTGCCGTTGTCGCTTTATTATTACTAGTCGGAGAAGGGTACTACTTCTTTACCACTCTTACTAAACCAGAACCAGTTGTTACAACAGCACAACCAGTAAAGGAAAAAATTCCTCAGATTATTCTTTTTAAAGAATCTGGTGATGTTAGTTACAAGCGATCAACAGACCCTAGTTATCAAGCCCTTACTCTTACTTCTGTAGAAATTCCTAATCTTACATCTGTAAAAACAGCAACAGGTAGCGCTACAGTACTCCTCCCTGACAATTCAGTGATTTCTTTGTCTAATAACACTGAAATTTCGATTAATTACACACCACAATCAACTACTATTTTCCAAAGTTTAGGTAACACATATCACCGTGTAGAGGCTCTTATTTCTGGTAAAACATACGAAGTGCAAACACCAGGAACGCTCGCTGCTGTGCGTGGAACTAAGTTTGCGGTTTCGTATGACAAGATAAAAGCTGTTACTAAAGTTGCGGTAACGGAGCATTCTGTTTCGGTTGCTCGTGTTAAAAAATCTTTTGAAGTAAATGCTACAACAACTACTCCAGAAATGAAGTTAGAAGAAGTAAGTGTCTCAGAGGGTGATACTGTGAAAGTCTCAGAAGCTCAAGCTACCACAACTCCTCCAAAGGGAACTAAACCTGTCCCACCTACACCAACCCTTCTTGTTAGTAAAATAGAAGAAGATACGGAAGTGAAAACATGGGTAGAAGAGAACAAAGCCAAAGATCCTATTATTGAAAAGTTAAAAACAGATACTCCAGATAAAAAAGAATACCGTAAAGAGCTTGAAAATATCCTTCAGAAAGAAGCTGAAACTTCTCTTCAGTCTCAGGATAAGCCAACTGACACTACACAACCAGCACCTACTACTATCAAACCTCTAGTTGTTGACCCTAACAAAGTAGTTGCCCCAAAGACAACTGACGTTACAAAAACTGTAATAACCACCAAAATTGTAGCTTCAACCACACCAATAGTTCCTGTTATAAAGAAAATAGACGAAGAAACTTTCTTTGATAAGTTTAATACGATATTCGTAAAGAATTTCTATGTAGAAAATGATGACAGTATTTGTAGTCTTACAACCACTACGTCTGCTAGAGTAAAAGAAGTGTCTGATTACGCTACAACAAGTGGATACCCATTCCCAGCAGGAACTACAGAATCTCTTACCAAATTCTCAGATGACATCATTTACTACTGTAAGAATGGTAAAGGAGATGCTCGTGTTCGTACAACTCTTCAAACGAGATTCGACGACGAGTTCCCTTTTAAGCAAAGTCTCTAAACTGAGATAAACAATGAACCTAAGAAATATATTTAAAAATTACGGATGGTTCACTGTCGTATGGTTTATTATTCTGTTTCTCATTGTAGTGCTTAGTAATTCTCCTAGAGGAAAGGAGCTCACATCTCACTTTTTCGATCCATCACGTACTACTGCCACAAGAGAAGAAGCTGTAGTTGTAGGTATAGATGATAAGAGTTTACAAACCATAGGTGCTTGGCCATGGGATAGAACTAATTTCGCACTTCTTACTTCAGAACTTAGTAAATCAGAAGTAAAAGCTATAGTGTACGATGTTTTATTTCTAGAGCCGAGAACAGGGGATGACGCTTTCAAAAAAGCCATTAAGGAATCAAAAGTTCCTATTATCTTGGCTTCCAAAAACGATAGTGGAAGTTATTTAGAAAGTTTTTTACATACGACTTCTTCACCAACGCTTAGTGCGCTTGCCAATGTAGGGCCAGATTCAGACGGTAAGGTGCGTATGTTCCCGAAAGTTCAAGCACTAGAAGGCTCTTGTGTTGATACACTATCACACACCGTATTTACACTTTATACACACAAAACTCCTTCATGTGATGACTTAAGTACGTACTCTTTCCGACACTCTACGAAGATTCGTACTATTTCTGCTGTAGATATTATTACTGCCACAAATACAGACGCTACGCTTAAAGATAAAGTAATTTTTATTGGATCAGTTTCTCTCGATTTACCAGATCACTTTGTTGGAATGAACGGTTCCAAAATTGCAGGAGTTTACGTCCATGCAAGTATATTTAATTCATTACTTAATAATGATATTGATACTGAGATACCTAATTATCTTGCTTTTCTATACCTTTTATTCTTCGCGATAGTAACAACAGCTCTTGTTTATAAGTTAAGATCTTTGGTCGCTCAAGTAAGTATTCTGATTGCCATACTTGTCGTTGTGGTTGTTCTTGCCCAAGTTACATTCGATCAACATTTTATTATCCCAGCACCGTTTGGCATTCTCACCGTATTACTCTATGCAGGGTACACAATACTGTACCGTTTTTTGAAAGAACGTAAACAAAATGATTATATTAAAAATCTTTTCTCTAAGTATGTAGATAAAGATGTTCTTAAAGAACTTCTCGCTACCGGCGCTGAACTTCGTCTAGGAGGTGAGAAACGTGAAGCTACAGTACTCTTCTCAGATATTCGAGGATTCACCACACTCTCTGAGTCGATGACGCCTGAGGAACTCACTTCTACACTTAATGCGTATTTAAGTGCTATGTCACCAGTCATTTTAAAAGAAAAGGGTACTATTGATAAGTATATTGGCGATGCAATTATGGCATTTTGGAATGCTCCATTATTTACACCAAACCATCAACTTCATGCGGTGAGAGCGGCACTCATCATGCATGATGAACTTGAAGAATTTAATAAGAAGAATACCACTACACTTGCTATGGGTGTTGGAATACATACTGGTGAAGTAGTTGTAGGGAATGTTGGTTCCATGGAACGTGTTAACTACACTGTACTAGGGGATGTTGTTAATAATAGTTCTCGTCTAGAAGGACTAACTAAACGCTACGGTGTGGGACTTATTGTCACAGAAGAAGTAAAAAATAAAATTTCAACTGATGATATTGTGTTCCGAAAGTTAGATATTATCACTGTTAAGGGTAAGCACTTACCTACCGTTATCTATGAAGCTATGTGGTCAAAAAATGCTGATACCATAATGCTAGAAAACTATGCAATTGCATTTGATGAATATGAACGAGGTGACTTCATGAATGCAAAAAGACATTTTAAATTTATTGCAGATGAAGGTGATAAACCTTCAGGAAAAATGTTTGAAAGACTAGAGAAGCTAGGAGATATTACGCCAGAAGGCTGGGATGGTATTTGGAGATTTGATGAGAAATAAACTTGACACTTTACTCTAAAAATAGTATTATTATACCTGAAATATTTTGGTTCGTCCTTTTCAAAATCAACCTAAAATCAGGAGGAAAGATGTCCGTACTTACGCGGTGGGTTCTGGCGAGAGCGAAGTCTGCAGTGGTTGGTTATTTTTCACCACTGCTATACGTCTTCCAGCGTCAAAAGTTGGTAATTTCGGGAGATGTCGGCAACGGCATGAAACATTCGCAGGTGCTCCCCGAAATCAATCGCAACAGTCTGTACGTTGCGACTGACGAAGTAACGGCGAAGTATTGCCTATACACAGAACGTTTTCTGGACAAGTACAACATTAAAACACTTGACCAGAAAATTCTGCGCGAGTATCTCGAGACGCAAGACATGCTACTGAAGCACCGCTTCTTTCTCAGCGAAGGTCTGCGTGTGCCCGATGAAATACGTAAGAGAGCCTACGAGCTCGTGCTTGCAGAAAAGAAGTGCCGGCTCGAGCGTTGCTCGAAGTTGGTCAATAACTGGTAATCCCACGTTTGGCTTCGCAAAAGCCCCGCACATGCGGGGCTTTTTTATTGATTAACTCCAAAGTTTAACTCCAATCTCATCATTTGCGAATTGATGATTCACATCACGGTGTATCATTTCGTCTTTAATGGTCGCTTTTACCATATCAGATAGCAATGCATCATCTGCTAAACCCCAATATTTCTTGGCTAAATCAGTAGCTTTACCGTTATGAATATGCCCACCTTCAATCAGTGCCAAGTAATGATGATAGCTATTTACAGCTTCCTCTTCAAAATATCCAACAGTTCGATGTGCAGTGTGCGGAGATATAAGGTAAACAAGAAAATAAAAGTTATAGAAAAAGAATTGTACGAATATAATTAAAAATCTTTCAAATTTCGTTGGTTTTACGATTTGATTATAAATAAGTAAATGCATACGCTCATTCTCGGCCTCATCCACTAGCGTTTTTATCCAACCACGATCATCATGTATAAGACGAAGTGATTTTAAATGTTGAAGTAGTCCTCCAACCATTCCAGGTACTGCAGCAACAGTTTCAAGTACTATAGCTCTTTCACCATAACGATTTTTGAAAATTAAATCAGCAGTTCTTGCCATTACTGTGACTATTACTCTAGCTACGTGGTCACCGAATGTTTTCGGCAAGTAGTGATAACCATCTTTTTTCTCGATAACATGAGGAGTGCTTAACGTAACATCCTCGTAAATAGCATTGTCTATATGTTCCATATCTTTACAGTGTATCATTAATCTTTTGTCACGGAAGTCCTTTAGTGGTACACTTTTTAGACTATGCTAGATATTAAATTTATCCGTGAAAATAAGGATCTCATTGCATCCGCTGCTACCAAAAAGAGAATCAAGTTTAATGTAGATGACTTGCTATCGGTGGATGATAAGAGACTTGCACTTCTAAAAGACGTAGAAGAGCTAAGAGCGAAACAAAATGACGCAAGTACGAAGATGGCACAAGCAGGTGATGCGGAGCGTAGTTCTATTATTGAGAAGATGCGTGAAGTAAAAGAAGCTCTTAAGGCAAAGGAAGAGTCTCTCGGAGAAATAATGAAATCTTGGCAACTTCTTATGCTTGCTGTGCCTAATATTCCAGATATGACTGTTCCAGATGGAGCAAGTGATGCAGATAATGTGGAGGTAAAGCGTTGGGGTAGTCCAACTGCGTTTGATTTCGAACCCAAAGACCACGTCACTCTTATGGAGGCTCAAGACATGGCAGATTTTGAACGTGGAGCTAAGGTGGCTGGATTTCGTGGGTATTTCTTGAAAGGGGACGGTGCACTTCTTGAATACGCTGTGTGGCAACTTGCTATCAAGCATTTTATGACGAAAGATTTCGTACCACTGCACGTTCCATCTCTTGTCCGTAAAGATACTCTCGTAGGAACCGGCTATCTTCCAGGCGGAGAAGAAGACCTCTATAGAACTCAAGATGATGAATACTTAGCTGGTACTGGAGAGGTAGCTACCATGGGATATTACATGAATGAAGTAATAGATCTCTCTAACGGCCCGATTAAATTCTTAGCATTTTCACCATGTTTCAGACGTGAAGCTGGAGCTCACGGAAAAGATGTGAAAGGCTTGATACGTGTGCATGAGTTTTTCAAATGGGAACAAGTGATACTTTGTGAAGCTTCTCATGAAGAATCAGTGAAGCATCATGAGTGGCTTAATCGTAATACTGAAGAGTTTATTGAATTACTTAACATTCCATATCACACAGTAGCTAACTGTGGTGGAGATTTGGGTCAAGGACAAGTAAAGAAATATGACATAGAACTTTGGGTTCCAGCTGAAAAAAAATATCGTGAAATTTCTTCTGCTTCATACTTCCATGATTTTCAAGCGCGTCGAGTGAATACTCGTTACAAAGATGCTGACGGGAAGCTACGCTATGTACACTCTCTTAATTCTACTGCCATTCCTACTCCTCGTATTTTAGTATCAATTATCGAAAATTATCAACGGAAAGATGGTACCATCAAAGTTCCAGAAGCTCTTGTTCCATTCTTAGGTAAAACCGTTCTTGGTAAACCACTTTGGTAATTGTTCATTCATATGCGTATTAATAAAAAAATAAAAAGACTTCTTCGTTATTTTTTTATTTTTCTCGCTGGAATCATAACACTTTCGGTGGTGTATGTTTTTTTCTCAAGTCCTAAGATGTATGTTACTACAATTACTATTAGTCCGGATGATTATGAGTCACGCATCACTAAAGTAGTAACTCCTATACTTAAAGACAAACGTTGGTATCTCATCCCTGCATCTCATATTGCTTTTATTCCTAATCACACTTTAATTCAAGCAATCAAGACGAAATTTCCAGAAATTAACAATGTAACCATTGAACACAAAGGCTTACAAGGTATTACTATTACTTTTACATTGCGTACACCGCTATTTAAATTAGATAATGGATTGGCTGTCGATACTGAAGGTGTTGTGTATCAAGAACCGAAGGATATTACTACACTACCAACGCTTACTGTTAGAATTCCTTTACCTGAAAAAACTAAGCTTTTAAGTATCGAAGCCTTTGCAAAGAAGCTTACAACTGCATTATTTAAAGTTAATAGTATTCTTATTGATGAGAATAAAGATATTACCTATACACTATCGAATAATTCTTCTTACATTATTACAGACTTAAAATCTGATAACGAAACACTTTGGAGTACCTTTATAAGTGCTATTACTACTGATCCACTCGCAACAACTCTAGAAGCCTCCAGAGATTCACTTCTTTATATTGATTTACGTTTCGGAAATAAGGTCTTTTATAAATTTGGTAAATATGGCAGTATACCTACTACAAGCACAACAACTGATAGTGTAAATGCAACAACAACTTCATCATATGATACGCGGATTTTGGCAAAACCTAATAGATAACAAACTTGCTCACGGTGAGACACTCACTGTGCTTGCTCCTATGGCAGATGTTACGGATACGGCTTTTCGTGAGATGATAGCTAAATATTCTCGAACTGGAGAAGTAGGTGGTGGCCCTGATGTGATGTGGACTGAGTTTGTTTCTTCGGATGGTCTAGCTTCTCCTGGAAGAGAAGTACTTAAGCGTGACTTAGAATATATGAACAAAGAGCGTCCGATAGTTGCTCAGCTTTTCACTTCTAACCCTGAGACAATGTTTAAGGCTGCGAGACTTTGTAAAGAATTAGGATTTGATGGAATAGATATCAATATGGGTTGTCCTGATAAAAGCATAGAAAAACAAGGTGCAGGAGCCAAAATGATGACCACGCCACGACGTGCTCAAGAGGTGATTCGTGCTGCTCAAGAAGGAGCAATAGATATACCAGTGACTGTTAAAACTCGTATCGGGTTTAACAAAGTAGAGTTCATGGAGTGGTTACCTTATATTCTTGATTGCAATGTTCCGGCAATTACTGTTCATTTAAGAACAAGAAAAGAGATGTCTCTCGTTCCTGCACACTGGGAACTTATGCCGGAGATTGTAAAATTAGTTCGTGAAAAAACAGGAGAGGTTAAAGATGGTGGAACCATAGTACTTGGTAATGGTGATGTACCGAATGTTACCGCCGGTAAAGAATGGGCCAAGAAAAGTGGTTGTGATGGGGTGATGATTGGACGTGGAGTATTTGGAACCCCATGGCTTTTTGATGAAGAAGTATTTAATAAAGGAAAGACACTTAGCGAGAAGCTTGCTATCTGTATTGAACATACTAAATTATATGAAAAGAAACTAGGGGACATAAAGAGCTTCGCTATTATGAAAAAGCACTACAAAGCCTACGTAAATGGTTTCGATGGAGCGAAAGAATTACGAACGAAGCTTATGGAAGCTGAAACTGCAGAAGAAGTAGAATCTACAATACAGCATTTCTTAAAAACAAAAAGCACCAGCGAATAAATTTGCCGGTGCGATTCGGTACAGATTACTGATACCGCGGTGTCGGGTGGTAAACCACTCCGAATTCCTCAAAACGTTGCAATATCCGTTGCAGCTCGGATGTCTGACCTTTGAACCTTTGAATCAAGAGTTCAAGACAGGCATCTTCCACTTTCACCCAGAGCATGAAATTCGTGAAGCTTTCGTTCCGGGAGAGGGTGGCATACGTGATGACACGCGACTTCGGAGAGGTCGCACCGCATCCGTTGTTTTTCGCTTTCACCGAAGATACAACCTTCAGCTCGCTCGAGACTGCGACTCGTAGCATCTTCTCGAAGGTGCTTGCAAAATGCGCGAGTTCACGCGCACTATTTTTGTCGACTCCTTCTTCAATTTTCAGGTTCATTTGAAACTCCGTGATATAATATTGCGATAGACGAGAACTACAATTACTACGTATAATACTACTTTTTAATGAAAATGTCAAATTACATCGCATTGTACCGAAAATATAGACCGAAATCTTTCGAAGAAGTAGTGGGTCAGGATGGTGTCGTGGACTTACTCTCAAAGGCTCTAAAAGGCTCAAAATTAGGCCATGCGTATCTCTTTTGCGGTGGTCGTGGTACAGGAAAGACTACTGTAGCCCGAATTTTGGCACGAGATATTGGCTGTAACCCAGAAGATATTATCGAAATAGACGCAGCAAGTAATCGTGGTATAGATGAGATACGCGAACTTCGTGAAGCTGTACGTTCAGCACCTTTTTCTTCACCATATAAAGTCTATATAGTAGACGAAGTACACATGCTTACCAAAGAAGCAGCTAATGCTCTTCTTAAAACACTTGAAGAACCTCCACAACATGTTATTTTCATCCTCGCCACAACTGATCCTGATAAATTACCTCAAACTATTGTATCTCGCTGTCAGAAAATTGAGTTTAAACAACCAAGTATAGACACTCTCGCATCTCAGCTTATCTATGTAACCAAAAAGGAAGGTAAGACAATTGATATTGATGCAGCGAACCTTATCGCAAGTCATGGTAAAGGATCATATCGGGATGCGTTGGGAGTCTTAGAACAAATCATCACAAGAACCGACGCTAAGACAATTTCCAAAGATGACGTCGCTACACTTCTCGGAGTTCCAAGTGAAATACTGCTTATTTCACTACTTGAAGCTATGTGTAAAAAGGATATACACACAATAGTGAAACTTCTAGCTGATGCGAAGACCAAGAACATTCAAGCCATCCTTCTTTACAAAGAGTTAGTTGAATACACGCGCTTAGCATTACTTGCACGAGTAGGTGGAGAGACAGTGGCACATCATCATCTAAAAGATATCCAGGAGAAATTAAAAACTCTTGGCACCACATATCCTACTATTATTAACTCAGCAAAAATTTTCTCACTTTTAGATGGAGAAAAGTATCTTAAACTTTCATCTGTAGATAGTTATCTAAGTTTAGAAATGATACTGATAGCAACTCCATAAATAAAAATAAATCCCGCTAACTATGCGGGATTTATTTATTTCATTATTTAATAAGACTTCCAATTTGGAAATTAGCTAGCACTCCGAGAACTTTGTCGTCTTTTCCGTGCTTCTTTTCAAATTTTGCGGTTCCATCTTTACCACAAATATCCAAGATTCTCTTTGCTCCACCCGGATGTCTCTCTACCCATGTTGTTAAGTCATAGACTCCGTCATTTATTAATGTATAGCATGTTGTAGTACCGTTATGAGTGACTACATCTGCCATAGTGAATGGTTTCGTTGTGGAAGCATTAACTAATGGAACGATACTTGCATAAAAGTCACTATACTGTTTATACGTATATCCACCATAGATAAGACCCACGAGCACAATAACCGGTACAAGGCTTAACAAAATTTTCTTCATATGCATATGAGTATACTACAGAGTAGTCGGGGATTTATTACAACTAATTTTTCTCTCCCGTGTTACCATAATGACTATGAATGTCCATATAACCGTGAAAGACTATATCAAAGCAGGATATCATCACATGGCCACAGTGCTTTTCTTTGTTGGTTTCATATTTGACTCTATTAACTTACCAGAACCAGGAGATGTACTTGCGAAGTATTTAGGAATATTTTATTTAATTATTCTTAGTATTTTTCTTATGGGTCGTGAGTTTATAGTTGCCCAAAATACAGCAAGTAAATTCGAACAAAAGATGTATTCGATTCTTACCCTTGGTATTTCTCTTGTTTCTGGTGCGATACTCTCTTTTGTTTTTATTTATTATTTCCGAAGCGCAGAGTTTTCAGTGAGTTGGCCTCTTTTCTTAGGTCTTGCTCTTATTATTGTGAGTAATGAAGTGATGTCTTCACATTCATTTAGATTCATGCTCGATTTGGCAGTTCTTATGGTATCACTTATATTCTTCTTAGTGTTTAACATACCGCTTTTCATTAAAGAGCAAAATGACACCATATTCGTTATTAGTGTTTGCCTTGCAACGCTAGTTTCTTTCTTCTATCTCTATATTCTTAGTTTCTCTTCTGAACAAGCTAAAGTCTTCACACATAAAGCCTACGCTCTTGCTCTAGCTATACCACTTACAGTAATGGTGCTTTATTTTAGTAATCTCATTCCTGCAGTGCCCCTTTCATTAAAAGAAGCAGGTGTGTATCACTACGTAGAAAAAACATCTACCGGTAACTATATTGCAACCACAGAAGTGAGCGAACCAACTGGATTATTGTCTTACTTTAAAACAAAAGAAATACATCATGCCTCAGGTGAAGGAATATATTTCTTTAGTGCTATAGGGGCACCGAGTTCTCTACAAGCACCGATTTCTCATGTGTGGGAATACTACGATGCTACAACCCAAAAATGGCTTCCTAACTCAGTGATATCATTCCCTTTAACAGGTGGAAGAGAGGAGGGTTTCAGAGCGTATTCTCACAAAGATTCGATTACACCAGGATTATGGAGAGTTTCGGTGCGCATTGGGGATAGAAGAATAGTTGGCCGTATGAAATTTAATATTATCGAAACCTCAACTCCAGTAGAAAGAGTCGACATAAAAATTTAAAAGAGGAACTTGACTAAATCCTAGAAAGACTGTAGAAATAACCTAATCCACTTTGGAAGAGGTCATCATGACTACTGTTCTTAGGTTGCGAATGTTGTTGAAGTTCAGATCGATGAAAAAACACATAACTCCGGGGTATCACACGTACTGCGGTAAGTTGTACTTCAAGTGTTATGAAGTGAAAGATTTGCATCAGTCACTACCGCAGGAACACCCTGAAAAGATTACGCGAACTCTAACGAATTCTCCAGTGCCAGCACGTCATCAAATATGGGCGCAAGTTGACACCCAAGAGCTCTGGATTATTCGGAAGGTCACCGGCAGTAAGAAGAATCGCAAGGTACTCGTTGTTCCATATCTTGCAGGTGACGATGTGGAAGGAAAGCAAGTCACTTTCAATCGATTCGCAGAATACATGCGAATCCTTGATGATTAGATTCCACGAAATACGTTCGAGAAACCGCGTCTACTGACCTACACCTAAAGGCCAGTATTGAAAATTCCCAGGTGATGAACCTGGGAATTTTGTTACCTAAAATTATATTTAGTTGATTACATTTTGAACTTCAGCCGGAGCAGGTTGAGCGAATGGTCCCATGTGTTGTACATAAGCGTAACCCACTATTCCTCCAAGGAGTAACACGAAAATAACTACAACAAGGAATATTGCCATACCATATCCGTCTTTCTTCTCTTCCGCTGGAACTGCCATCGAAGGAGCTGCATTCATTCCAAGTGGTGTTCCTCCCATAGGTGAAGCCATTTGTGGAGTTGATACAGCTGTAGCAGTAGGAGTAGGAGTAGGAGCTGGCATTGGAGGTGGAACGAATGTTCCGCCTTGCATAGGAGCCACAGAAATAGGAGGCACAGTACCTGTAGAACCTGCAGGTGGGGTGTATGTCATCTTTACAGCTGGTGCTGGAGCTGGTGTAGCTTGAGGGATAGTAACAGAACCAGTAAGTGGGTTAACTGTAGGTGTAGCTACTGGTGTAGCCATAGGTGCAGGTGCTGGCGCCGGTGGTGTAACTGGTGCAGGTGCTGGAGCAACAGGAGGAACTGGAGTACTAGCTACTGGAGGAACAGTAATAGGTGTTGGAGCTGGGGTTGGAATAGATGTAGCCATTGGCTTTACCGGTGGAGCTACAGGGGAAGCTGCTGCCGCTACTACTTCTGGAGTAACAGCTACGCCTTCTGTTAATGCCCATCCTTGTGTTCTTAAGTACGCAATAGTTTTTAATCTATCTTCTGGAGAATAGTGGAAGAGTGCAAGCACTGCATCAACATTCGCAAGAGGACTACTACTATCAACACCGTTAAGTTTTAGAGCTTCGGTAAGCTGTTCTTGATCAATCATTGAATTTTTTTTAGGTCAATAAATAATATAATATACTCCCTAACTATACCATGTGAAAAAATAAATGTTATACACTTTTACCCAAAAGTAAGCATTTTTAGGAAGAAAAGTGAATAATATTTAATTACTGGAATTGAATATATGATGGGATAGGTTTTAATTTAAGCAATTCTTTAGGGGTCATAAGGGTGGTAGAAGCTTCTAAAACATCGTTTTTATAGAATAACTTAAATCCAGTGAACTGTACTGGTTGTCTACTGATAAACGTGTTGTAGGTATCAAGTTTTTTAGGTTTTACTCCCCAACCATCCATATCCATGATTATCTGCACTTCAGGGAGAGGGGTTATTTGTTTATAATTAGTAACCATACCTTCTGTAAATCTATGGATAATAAGCATCTTTGGAGGTAAATTATTTTCTTGTACCAACTTAGCAAGATACTTAGCTGCATAATTAATATCCGCTGCATCCATAGTGCCTATGACTGTCCCTGGACGCTTACCTGTTTTCATATAGAATTCTGGGTCGATACCAAGATGAACATTAGGCATCTTAAGATATTTTTCAAACATAGGAAGCTCTGTTTCAACATTACTTAATCCAACTTGAATATCAATAAACACAATCGCATGTATTTTGTCAGCCATGCGTAGTACCTCATCTATCTGACTATTAGGCATTCTCGCTCTATATTTACCGTCAAATCCGGGAGAAGCCTGTGCTGTTACAGCGATATAGTGTAAGGCTGGAACCACTGGGGTACTTGGATCTGCTTCTTCCCACTTCTTTACTTCCACTCCGAGTCTAGTAAGCATTTCTTCTTCATCATATTGGCCGAGCACTCCCATTTGACGAGAGTATAAGTTTCCATAATAAGCAACGACTCTCTTGAAAGGTAATATCGCGCCAGCATTAGGATACACACTCTTAACTGGCCAAAGATGCTTTGATGTTATTGTTGCGTATTCTGGTAATGTAGAACTAGCGAAGCTAAGTGAGTTATTAGCTAATTCATACATTTTTTTATCGTAAGCTTCTTTATCTAGAACCAACACTTCTGGTGTCGCAACTTCTTTTATTTCAGTAGAAGAAGCTGTAGGCAACATAGAAGCAATATCTAATCTAGAATACTTTTGATGTAGCGTTCCTCCGAAGTGACGATATGTTGCAAACATCAGAATACAAAGAGCACCTATGAGGATAATATGACGAATCAGAAAATAAAACATATATTTTTATAAATCACGTCTCTTGAGTATACTTTACCTATGAAAATACACGAACTGGGACATGTGGTTCTTTATGTCTCTAATTTACAAACTTCTGCGAATTTTTATAAAAATACCCTTGGTTTTAATGAAATTCATCGTGATTTACATACTGCACTCTTTAGTGGAGGAAGGACACACCATGAATTACTACTTATAGAAGTAGGTGGAGTTCCAAAAGAAGCGCACATGCCAACCCCGGGGCTTTACCATATTGGATTCAAAGTTGGGAACAGTGATGATGAGTTACGTGTGGTCTATAAAGAATTAATTGACTTAGGAGTGCGTATCGTTGGGGCTACAGATCATCATGTAACACATAGTTTATATATTCTAGATCCAGATAATAATGAGCTTGAGTTATATGTAGATATAAATGATGAATGGAAAAACAACCCGCAAGCCATCATGAAGCCACCCAGAAGCTTACATCTCTAGCGTTTATTTCTTTTCTATACGAAAAGTGACTACGTAATCCTTTGGATTAATCGTTACTTTATTTTTTGTATCAGGGGATACTTTGATAATAGAGATACCATAGCCATCGAATATTTGTGGTACTTCATCTGACGGCATATTCTTTGTTTCGGTGTGATTCCCTACGGTAAAGGTTACGTTAGTATTCACCGCTCCACCCTCCATACATGTAGTATCCACAGGGCACCTATAATCATTAAGTAATCCATTAAATGTGAGAGTAAGTGCTCCGAAGGTTACAGATTTACCCACTGGTAGTGATGATTCTATGAAGGTGGCAGTATTTTGTGTTTTATTTTTATCTTGTAAAAACAAAATTCCTATTACTATGAGGAATAGTACAACTATAATAGTAGCTATTTTATTTTTCATACACTTATTTATAAATTTTCGCACACAACTCTTGTTGTGAAATATCTGTTGCTTTGTTTATACAATTAGAGAAACTAGCATACTTGGCTTTGTTTATAGTAAGTTCTTGTCCAGGAATGACAATGAAAGCGATACTAAAAAGAATGAGAAACGCAATCAAGAAAAGTATGATGAAAGTATGTTTTAACATGCTAAGTAGTATATCGTAATTTTCTATAGAAATTCTAGTCTTTCTTTACTCTACCCCAATGAATATTCGCCCATACGCGTTCGTGGAGATAATATAATACGGTGCTATATGTATTTACGAACGTTACAAGACCGAGCGTCATAGCGAAACTTCTCGTGAGAGCATAGGCAGCGAGAGCATCAGCTGTGATACTTACTAGGCGATAACTGATAGATTTGATTAAAGAACGTGAATGCTTTTCTGCTGGATTAATTTTCATATGTTCTATCAATGATAGCAGAGAAATTCTATATATGAAATTTTTATCAACAATATCTACTCAGATTAGAAAAAGCTATCTGATTATCAATGGTTCAGCATTTTTTATAAAATACCCACTGTCGACTTTTCTTTGATTTTTGAACTCTAGAGTTTCCTTTTCATTTAAGTCATAAGCTGCACTGTAGAACATCCATGTTGGTGAACCATGAGTAACCAGAAGTATATTCTTATCTTGATACTTAGCTTCCAACTCTTTTAAAAGAGTACTCACTCTTTCCCTCACATTCCAAAATGATTCACCGTCTCCATGTGGTGCGTGGAAATCAACCTCCAACCCTTCAGTCATCTCCTTCTTAGTAAGTAGTTGACCATCTCTTTCACTTCCATGGTTCATTTCCTTTAACAGGGGAGTTACTGTGATTTCTTTATCGGTAACATCTAGTATATTTAAGAAAATATCTGCACTTTCTTTCGCTCGTATAAGTGGAGAAGAAAAAATCTTTTCGAAAGCTACGTTTTCATGTTTTAAATTTTCAGCACAAGATTGTATTTGGAGTTTACCCTTTTCTGTTAAGAAATTATCTGGATTACCTGAAAAATCTCCTTTACCTAAAACATTAAATACACATTCACCATGTCGTACTACGTAATAAGTATTTTTAAGTTTCATGCACACAATCTATCACATAAGTCTTTACTTTACCAAGATATTATAAAAATCCTATATAAGAAATTTTTCTCAACAAAAACAGCCCGAAGTCTCGGGCTGTTTTGAAGTGCAGCTGGCCTCAAAAGAGAAAACTTCTGAGCGCTTCATTCCCATAGTCATGCAAACAAACTTTCCCTTGCAGAATAGAGAAATTAGCACTAAGTATCACGTCCTTTCCGATCAGAGGGTCCTCTTTTAGACACATGAAGGGGTTATCGACGAGAAGATCCTTTTCCCGTGCTCGCTCACCGCGCACTTGGATGTTCACCACTCCAAAGAATGTAAATAAAGTGGGAACTAAACGAGGGTGGTGACTTTCTTTGTAGATGGTGAACTCATTGAGATTGGAATAAACCCCGTACATCAAATACTTGAATCCACCGCACAAAGATGACTTTCGGTCATAATCATGTAGTCGTTTCGTCACCGTACCAGAAAATGCACGGTTAATTAAACGAATACAAGCATGCACAAAGCGAAAACGTGCGAATTTGAAAGCGTACGGCCCCAACAGTACTACGAATCTCGTAGTGCCCCAAGCGACGTTGATATTCATCAAAACCTCCAAAGAATGAGCTTAAACTGTCTTTAGTTTTAACAAAACTAAGTTTAAAAGTAACACTACAGTAGTAAGAAAGTAATGTAAAGTGTTAGATTTTAGAGAAAAAAATTATTTTATTCAAATGTATTTACTAAATACTTATCGATTTCTCTTTGGTCTAAATCGTAGAAATTAATTTTAGCATCATGAAGATATGTTGCGAGTTTGACGCCGACATAGCGCCAATGCCACGGTTCATATACATAATATTTATTTCCTTTTGGATACGAAAGGATGAAGCCGTATCGATACGCATTATCTGTAAGCCACTTATACGCTACTGTAGCATCGAATCCACTTAAGTCTCCACCTTGACCAGTACTGATGAAATCCACAGTACTTCCTAACTGATGTTCAGAATATCCTTGATCAGCTGAGAAAGAGTTAGCTGTTCCTGCACCATAGACCACAGAATAAACTGACTTAAGCGCTTTCTGTTCTGCGAAAGACCTATATCCAGATTTCACGTAGATGGTTACATTCTGTGCTTTCGCATCCATTATCATTTGTTGTAGGTGTGGCCATGCCTCGGTCAAGAATTGCTCTTGTCGATTAGTACTATAAGTGTACTCAGGTGGAAGTACTGTAAGATGCGCAGGGACGTAATTTTCATTCATGAAATACACCTTAGAATATTTCTTGAGAATTTGTGCATCTATTTGTGAAAGCTTTTGAAGCGTTCCAACTGTTCCTGATATATAACCAACTGTTTGCTCTACTCCACCTACAAGTGTTTTTACTGAATCGATATTTTGTTGAGTATTAATAAGATTATTAGAAAGTCCAGTAGTTTGTTGATTAAGTGAATTGATATTTTCTGAAAGCGCACTTGTATTGCGAGAGAGTGATGCTGTGGTAGACGCAAGCTCGTCATTCATAACTATAATTTTATTTTCTAATTTAGAAATTTTTTGGAATTCATACACATTAGCTCCGATAAGAAGTAGAAGTGTTATAGAAACGACAGCAAGTGATGAAGAAATTTTGGTTTGTTTACGATCCATAGGTACTTAGAGTATATCATCCCGAGTAGATAGGGATATTTTAAAACTATCAGAAATCGTGTAGTATTTAGGATGAACCCACCAAGAAAGGAGTGCTGGAT
>CAYVUY010000018.1:0-17393 GCA_964455195.1 uncultured Candidatus Saccharibacteria bacterium | reverse complement strand
ATATAACCATTATCAATTTATATTAAATAGCTAATAAAAACATAAAATTCACATTCATTTCATTTCATACCTGGATTTATTTAATAATTCCAACTACTTACCAGTACTTTCATATATTAATAGAATCATTTTAAGAAAGAATTATTGATTCTTCGTTAAGATCTCAATCTGAAAACTGAAACAGAATCACAGTTGACCATGCCCCGCGCTTCGCGCGGGGCTCTTTCTTTGTATTTTCTAATTTCTACTATCTATTGTCTAGTAACCACAGCCTCTTTTCGCTATCCACAGGCATTCTCTAGGAGAATAAAATTAAAGTGGGGTATAATGGGTGCTAGTGGAGGATTGTGGGAAATCCTTCCAAGAACCTTGAAGTCTTCAAATAACTTTGTTCTGACACATGTTTTGTTAGTCAGACGAACTACTGCGTGTGATTTTACAAAACATGCATCAGTACAAAGCTAAGACTAAGCAAGATAACAAGGTTCACAATAATCCGTATATGCTGATTGGCCAATTTACACACGACCTTGATCCAAAGAAACGTCTGACGCTGCCTGCAAAATGGCGCTCTTCTTTGGGTAAAAAAGTGGTCATCACTAACGGATTAGATACTTCGCTCTTTGTTTTCCCGCTTAAGGAATGGGAGGTGATTGCTGAGAAGTTAGCATCGATGAGTTTCGGAAATGCTGACTCACGACAGTTCAATCGCTTTATGCTTGCGCATGCGTTCGAGACCGATATTGATGCGCAGGGAAGAATACTCATTCCAGATACATTGAAGAACTTCGCTCATCTAGATGGCAAGGTTGTAGTTGCAGGAATGCACTCACGTATCGAACTATGGGATGAAGAAGAATGGAAGCGCTACACAGAAAAGACGCTTCATGAAGCAGATGCTCTTGCGGGCAAATTAAGTGACCTAGGTATCCTCTAGGGATAATCATATATCTCTATGCACGTGCCTGTACTTTTACAAGAAACATTAGAGTATCTACAGCCTAAAGTAGGCGGAACGTATGTGGACTGCACAGTTAATCGTGCAGGTCACTCGAAAGAAATCGCCAAGATTATTGGTAGACAGGGGACACTCGTTATCTTCGACTTAGATAGCATTGCACTACAAGAAGCGAAGAACACACTAGAGTCTCTCCCTGATGCTCCGAAGATAATCGCGATTAATGCGAACTTCCGCACACTAAAAAGCGCATTAGCTACTCACAATATAGAAACCATAGACGGTCTTATAGCGGACTTAGGTCTGTCATCTCAAGAATTAGATTCTGCAGGACGAGGATTCACATTTCGCTTCGATGAACCACTTCTTATGACTTTCACAGATAAGGTAGATGAATCTACATTAACAGCGAAAGACATAGTCAATGACTGGAAAGAAGAAACCATCGCAGATATTATCTATGGCTTCGCAGATGAGAAATACTCACGTCGTATCGCACATAGAATCGTAGAAGCAAGAAATGAGAAACCAATCGAAACTACATTTCAATTAGTAGACATTATCGCCTCAGCAGTTCCAGCAGTGTACAGACATGGTAAAACTCATTTCGCAACCAAGACATTCCAGGGATTGCGTATGGCGGTTAACGATGAGCTCGGTTCTATAAAAGAACTCATCGCATCACTACCAGAAGTACTTCCTGTTGGAGGTCGAGCTTGCATCATTACTTTTCATAGTACGGAAGATAGAACCGTAAAAAATCTATTACGTGAGACAGAAGGTCTCACACTCGTTTCTAAGAAGGCGATAATGCCAACTGATGAAGAAGCGAAATCTAATCCACGTGCCCGCAGTGCTCAACTTCGAATCGCAGAAAGAATATGAACAAAACATTACGCCACACATATCTAACAGAAAAAACAGTACACGCACTTCTTTCGCTTTTCGGTGTACTTTGTATTGCATACTTAATCGTCCTCCTTTCGATAGTATTCTCAGTGCTTGAAAGGAAGCAAGATGTTTTAGCTACAGCGTCCATCGGTAATGACCTTATGCGTGTAGAGAATAGTTATGCATCATTACTAGGAACACTTGATGACAAAGCACTTTCTGATAGAGGGTTTTCTCGTTTTGAATCAACACACTTTGCTGTACGTAAGGACCCTATAGCAACCTATGCGTTCCTCTATGCAAGATAAGGTTCCGGTAGAAGTAGCTCAGAAACGAGCTCTTCTTTCTATATATCGCATACATCTTCTCGGACTTTGTTTTTCTCTCGTACTTATCATATTGATAGGACGCGTTTTGTATTTACAGCTAGGTAAGCACGACTTTTATACTAAACAAGCAGAAGGTCAGTATGTCTCTTCTTCTCAAGAAGGATTCGATAGAGGTTCAATTTATTTTTCTAATCATAAGGGTGAGCTTGTGCCAGCTGCTAACTTAAGAACGCTTTACACTATCGCATTAGATACTAACGCGCTTAAAGATGCGACGAACACCTATGAATTACTCGCGCGTTATATTCCTACCATAGATAAAAACGATTTTTTTATTAAAGCAGCGAAGATTGATGATCCATACGAGAAGATAGTAGATAACATAGATGAAGACACAGTGCTAGCTCTTAAGAAGTATTCTGTAAAAGGACTTACCTTTAATAAACAAAAGTACCGTTCCTATCCTCAAGAAGCAGTGGGGGCTAAGGTGCTAGGATTCGTAGGATTCGATGGTAATGTACGTCGTGGGCAGTACGGAATAGAACGATACTATGACGATGTTCTCGTGCGTAATAACATAGAATCTCGCACGAACTTCTTCGCGGAGCTTTTTGCAGATATTAAGAGTACAACAGCAAGTAATGTTCCTAAGTATGAAGGTAATGTCATTCTTACCATAGATGCAGAAGCAGAACGATTCCTTCATCAGACACTTATAGAGACCAAGGCCGAGTGGAAGAGTGAAACCATAGGTGGCATCATCATGGATCCGAACACTGGTGCGATCATCGCTATGGATGCACTTCCTAGTTATGATCCTAATGTGTATAAAAACGTCGTAGATCAATCAGCATTCACTAATCCTCTCGTGAGTGGTGTATATGAAATGGGAAGTATTATTAAGCCACTCACCATGGCTTCAGCACTGGATGCCGGAGTAGTGAATGATGATACGACATATATGGATACTGGCTTTAGAGATTTGAATGGTTACAAAGTGAGAAACTTCGACGGTAAAGCACGCGGTAAAACATCTATACAAACTATTTTGGATAAATCACTTAACGTGGGTATTGTATTTTTGGTTGAGCAACTAGGAGCGAAACGCTTCCAATCATATTTCCATAAGTTAGGTTTCGGTGAAGAAACAGGAATAGATTTACCGAATGAAGCAAAAGGTCTTACTCGTAACCTAGATAGTAACGTATTCGTTGATAGTGCGACATCTGGATTCGGTCAGGGTATCGCTATCACTCCGATTCAAACCGTTAGAGCTCTCGCAGCATTAGGGAACGGTGGTAAGCTCGTAGACCCACATGTGGTGGATTCTATCGTCTTTGAAAATGGTGATGTTAAGAAAATTGTTCCGAATGATCCAGAACAGGTTTTCAGTAAAGAAACAAGTGAACATATTTCACGAATGCTTGTGCACGTTGTAGATACAGCACTTCAAAATGGTGCAGACAAAATGGATCACTACAGTATCGCCGCTAAGACTGGTACAGCTCAGATGGTAAAGCCAGGTGGGGGATACTATGAAGACAGATATCTTCACTCATTCTTCGGATATTTCCCAGCATATCAACCGCGTTATATTATTTTCCTTTTCCACACCTATCCGAAAGGTGCAGAATATGCGAGTGCGACACTTACAGATCCATTCTTTAAGTTGGTTAAGTTTCTCCTTTCCTATTACGAAGTTCCACCAGATCGCTAATTAAAAATTACC
Organism: uncultured Candidatus Saccharibacteria bacterium; assembly: GCA_964455195.1. Taxonomy (GTDB): domain Bacteria; phylum Patescibacteriota; class Minisyncoccia; order Phycocordibacterales; family UBA5272; genus UBA11704. The sequence goes on along the minus strand of CAYVUY010000018.1, from coordinate 13,486 downwards.
TATAGCCTTCGTTATGGAGCCACGTTTGCTTTCCGCGCCTAGTATATAAAATAATTTTTGACTAGCTACTATTCTCTATAAATAAACAATAAGGGCCTGGCGCTTGCGCGCCAGGCCCTTCGATTACCGCAACTTCAGATACCTCCCCGCCATGCGAATGGAGTACCCGCCTTCAGTACGATAATCTTTGTCATCATGCCAACCATCGATTAGGATGTTGTGGTGGATATCGACGAAATCGAACACTTCACGATTCATATCGACAAGCCACTGTGGGAAATAGACATCGATACTTCCCGACCCCAAGTTCCATCCCCAGAATGTAGCGACCGGCAGAGTAACACCCCCAGCGTTTGGCATATAGGGTTGCTTTACAGCTTTGCCGGTTATTTTGGTGACAAGGAAGATTTGGAAGTATCCGCTCTTCTTCAACAGGTCTTTGATATACCTCTCGACGACATCCTCGGAAGGAGGCGTCGCTTTTTGCGTGCTTTCGAGCATATGCATCCTTTCTAGGTTCGTGAATAGTGTATTTCAAGGTTCCCCATAACTCTACTAGAAAAGTCTTCACATTACAAACGGCGCTTATATGATAAGATTATTTAATGGTTAACCCACATCGCATCCGCAAACTTTCGACCACAGAATATAAGGGAGGTACTGTTGTATATCAGATGTGTCGTGATATTCGTGCGCATGATAATGATGCATTACTTTACGCTATAGAATTAGCAGAAAGTAAAAATGAGAAACTCATAGTGAATTACGTTATTTGGAATTATATGTGGGAAGGGGCGACACGAAGGTTCTATGATTGGGTACTTACTTCACTTCAAGAAGTAGAGGAGACACTGCGCTCACACGGAGTTCCTCTCGTAGTCACATGCGAGACCCATGAGCTTTTTGGGAAAGAGAGCAGTGCTCATAGAGGAAGTAATATGCCTACTAGTATCGGTGCAGTAGTAATCGACCAGCTTCCACTTTCCTTTATGAAAAAGTGGAAGAAGGATTTCCTTCATTTTCATCCCGATGTTCCACTCTATGAAGTAGATGCACACAATGTTGTTCCTGCATGGATAACGTCACCCAAGCAAGAGTTCGCTGCGCGCACTATCCGTCCTAAGCTCTATGCCAAGCTACCAGATTTCTTAGATACATACGACGCACTTAAGAAGTATTCTCATAATGCTGATATGCTCGATACGATTAAACCTATAGATTGGGATGAAGTTTCTAAGAAGATTATTTGTAGAGAAGATGTAGAAGCGCTTTCGTGGGCACACGGCGGGGAGAAGGAAGCCAAGAGCGTTTTTAAACACTTTTTAGAAAACAAACTCGCCACATATGATGACACTCGCAACAACATTAACACAGATGGACAGAGTAATCTCTCACCATATCTGGCACATGGTAATATTTCTCGACGTAGCATTGTATTAGAAGTACTTGCCAAGAACCATAAGCATATACAAGAAGTATTAGATGAGAAGCAGAATGGTTCCAATGGCAAGTTAGGAAGTGTATCAGCATTTATAGAAGAACTCGTAGTTCGTGCTGAGCTATCAGATAACTTTTGTTTTTATAATGATTCCTATAGTAACGAAAACGGTTTCCCTGATTGGGCGAAGATTGAATTAAAGAAAGCATCCACCGATAAGCGGGAGTATCTTTATACAAAAGAAGAATTAGAAAAAGGTCTCACTCATGATGCATTATGGAATGCCGCTCAACTACAGATGGTGACTCACGGTAAGATGCATGGTTACATGCGTATGTACTGGGCGAAGAAGATATTAGAGTGGACCGCGTCACCCAAGGACGCGATGCGCATAGCAGTGTACCTGAACGACACCTATGAATTAGATGGAAGAGATCCGAATGGTTATGTGGGGTGCGCGTGGAGCATAGGAGGCTTACATGATAGACCATGGTTTAGTCGACCGATATTTGGTAGTATCAGATACATGGCAGCTTCTGGCGTAGAAAAGCGCGGAGACACCAAACACTATATAACAACATGGAACCAACAAAATTAAAAAAGACCCACCGCAAAGGTAATAACGGCAAGCTCACTCGTCGTGATGTGAACAAAGAGAAGTTTAAGCATGACAAGAAAGAAGCAGAGAGTAGAGGTGAGAAGCCAGCACGTTTCGGTATTCAAGAGAGCTTCGCCAAGCGTAAGAAACTTACTCATTTCGAGAAGTTCGCTCGACCGGGTGCTAAGCGAGACAACAGAATAGAAAAGAAGTCTGAAAGAGCACAATTCCAAAAACCAATAGCCACACTCCAAACCAAATCTCACCAGCTCAAAACTGAAACTAGTTGGGGCCCCGTAGCTACATGGTATGACAAGCACCTAGAAGGGGACGATACGTATCATACGAAAGTTATTTTGCCATCACTACTTCGTATAGTAGGTGATGCGAAAGGTAAAGATATTCTTGACCTAGCATGTGGCCAAGGATTCTTCTCTCGTGCGTTATTAGAAGCTGGTGCGAATGTGACTGGTATCGATATCGGTAAAGAATTAATAGCAAGCGCCGAAGAGTTACAGAAAGGTAAAGCGAAGAAAGTTCACTACTTCGTAACAGGAGCAGATGATTTGTATATGTTGAAGGATAAAAGCATGGATATGATTGTGTGTGTCTTAGCATTACAGAATATCGAAAACATCCTAGGCACCATGAAAGAAGTATCGCGAGTGATACGAAAGGGAGGTAAGTTTATTTTCGTACTTAATCACCCAAGCTTCAGGAATCCGAGAGAAACGAGTTGGGGGTACGATGAATCTGCCGGTATTCAATATAGAAGGGTAGATAGCTACCTTTCTGAATCGAAGGTGAAGATAGATATGACCCCAGGGAATGCGAAGGAGAAGAAATTCACTATTTCATTCCATAGACCACTTCAGTTATGGAGTAAGCTCTTACATAAGCACAACCTAGCCATTACCCGTATGGAAGAATGGGAATCACATCGAGAAAGTGAGAAAGGACCTCGCCAAAATGCAGAAAATAAAGCCCGCAAAGAAATTCCTTTGTTTTTGGCCATTGAAGCGATACAATTATAATTACTATGCAAATGTCAAAATCAACCACTAATAATTTTTTACTCGCGTTCGCAGCTATTGTCGTCGTGTTACTTGGGTATTACATGTTCGCTACTCCAGGAGCTTCTACTGGTACAGATAAGACAGAAGATGTTGTCGTATCTCTTGATGATCACATTCGTGCGAATAAGGATGCAACAGTAACGCTCGTTGAATTCGGAGATTTCCAATGCCCTGCATGTGGAGCATATGAACCTCTCGTTGCGAAGGCTGTAGCAGATAATGCACAAGATGTTCGTTTCGTCTTCAGACATTTCCCACTTACACAGATTCACCAGAATGCACTCCTTGCATCACGTTATGCAGAAGCTGCTAGTATTCAAGGTAAGTGGTGGGAGATGCATGACATGCTCTACGCTAAGCAACAGGACTGGTCTTCATCTATGCAGGCCAAGACTCTCTTTGAAGGCTACGGTAAGACTATTGGGCTCGACGTTACCAAGCTAACGAAAGATGCACTTTCTAAGTCAGTAGAGGATAAGATTCTCGCGCAGTACAAAGAAGGGGTTAAGTTAGGAGTACAAGGTACACCAACATTCTTCGTTAATGGTAAGAAGCTAGAAAACAATCCTCGTTCTATAGAAGAATTCACTCAGATTATTAAAGATGCGAAAGCTGCTGCGAAAGTTACTCCAACCCAAACTCCAGCTAAGACTAATTAGTAGTAACGACATATGATTAAAGAATTTTTCTTAAAACAAGCACTTAAATTCGGAGCCAAGGACTTACCGAAAGAACAACAAGCGATGCTTCAACAAGCAGTCGAGAAGGACCCAGAACTCTTTGAGAAGATAGCAAAGGAAATAGATGCACTGAAGAAAGCAGGCAAGCCAGAGATGTATGCGGCGCTTGATGTGATGAAGAAGTATCAGAAGCAACTTCAAGCTGCAATGCAAAAGTAGTAAAAACTACCAAAATCACTTCATCTGCTTTGTTGGGAGGAATTTTCACTCCACGCGCCGTACACTTGTACGTCTTGGTCGCGAAAATTCTTCCCGTCTCGCATCTAAAGCAATTTTGATAGTTTTTAAGCTTTCTTTACTTTAGTGGTATATAATTAAATCATGAATAATGAAGAAATTAGTAAGAAAGCAATAGACTTTGCTCATAAAAATAAAAAAACGATAGCTAAAAAGTTTACAGATATTTCATTGTGTCCAAAAGAAGAAACACCAGTATCTATTTTTATGGCAGGATCGCCTGGGGCAGGTAAGACAGAGTTTTCAATTGGTCTCATAGAAGAATTTTCAAATAATGGTAATACAGTCTTAAGAATTGATGCTGACGATCTAAGAAAGTATTTTGAAGACTACACAGGAAGTAATTCTTCTTTGTTTCAGGGGGCAACAACAATCTTAATTGAAGCAATACATGATCTAGCATCACATAATAACCAAAGTTTTATCTTTGATGGAACTTTTTCTCATTTGGAGATTGCAAGGAAAAATATTAGACGATCTGTCGATAAGGGTCGATATGTTGAAATAGTGTTTATTTACCAAGAACCAGAACTTGCATGGGAGTTTACCAAACGTAGAGAAAGGCAAGAGGGTAGGAATATTCCAAAAGATGCATTTATTAAAAGTTTCTTGCAGTCACAGATAGTGGTAGAGACAATTAAAAATGAATTCAGTGATAAAGTGAAATTAAACTTAGTTATTAAAAATTTAAAAAATAATACCTTGACACAAAAACAAAATATAAGTAGTATAAAGTCCTATTTGGAGAAAAGTTATACCCAGGAAGAACTTGAAGCTCTGCTTAAAGAAGAGTAAACTTTATTACAGAAACACCATGAAAAACCTTTTATCTTTTTTTAAGATATCTTATTTTAAGAAATCAACTACCAACACTACATTTTCTGATTTTTTTAGAAATGCTTCTTCTTCAGAACGAAAGAAAGTTTTTGAGTATGCGGGCAGAAAAGCAAATGAAATGCAACGTGAAGTTTTTTACAGATAAAACTATATTATTAGTATAGATAAGAAATAAAAATAATGTCGCAAGACATTGTTTTTGTTTGGTGGTAGAATTGTTAGTAATGATTAAAAAAATAAACCTAACATCCGATGACTCTCTCTTTGAGAAGTCTCTTGGCCTGCAAAAGTATATTGAAGAATTGAGCCGTCAGCCTGTTAACGTGGCTGATAAATTTTCTTTTAATTGGGCTGGTAAAAGTAATGCTATTAAAAGTGTCTTAATACCAAGCAAGTTAACCTTAGACCCTAAACCGAACGAAAGTATTAAATGGGATGAATCTGAAAACCTTTTTATTGAGGGTGACAATTTGGAAGTTTTGAAACTACTTCAGAAAGCGTATTTTGAGAAAGTAAAAATGATTTACATTGATCCGCCTTATAACACGGGTCATGATTTTGTATACAACGACAATTTCAGTGCGCCTCTTGATAACTATTTGAAACAAACAGGGCAAAAAACTGAAACTGGAGAAAGTGTGACAACAAATAAAGAAACAAACGGACGCTATCACAGCGCTTGGCTTTCAATGATGTATCCTCGCCTAAAGTTGGCTTGGAATCTACTTCGTGAGGATGGTGTTATTTTTGTATCAATTGACGATAATGAGGTGCACCATCTGCGCATGTTGATGGACGAGGTTTTTGGTGAGGAGAATTTTGTTGCTCAGCTTATTTGGGAAAAGAAATATACTACTAGTAATAATATAAAAGGCATAAGCTATACTCATGAATATATAGTTGCATATTGTAAAGATAAGAATTTAATTGATAAGGCTATTTCTCGATATGAGTATTCAGAAGAGGCTAGAGCGCGATTCTCTAATCCAGATAATGACCCAAGAGGTGATTGGAGTGATGTTTCATATCATGGTCCAAAGTCGCCAACAGAAAGACCTAATCTTAACTATCCGTTGTTTCATCCAATCACCGGACTAGAAATATGGCCTAAGGAGAAGTCTTGGGCATATGAAAAAGAAAGATATGAACAACATGTTGCAGAAAGTAGGCTTTATTGGGGAAAAAATAATAATTACGCTGAACCTAGATTGAAAGTGTTTTTATCTGAAATTGAAGGTGGTATCATTCCCAAAAGCCTCTTAAATTATGAAGATTTTGGAACGACCTCTGAAGGTCGAAGTGACTTGCGTGAAGTGTTTGGTAAAAATGATGATGGTGCGTTATTTGACAATCCAAAACCAGTAAGACTCATTCAAAAATTAATTGAAATTGGTACGGAAAAGGATGAGATTGTCTTAGATTTTTTCACTGGTTCTGGAACAGCTGCTCATGCAGTTCTAGAGCAGAACAAAAAAGATAAAGGAAGTAGAAAATTTATCTGTGTACAGTTGCCAGAAAAAGTTGATAAAAAATCTGAAGCATTCAAAGCTGGATATAAAACTATTGCTGATATCGCAAAAGAGCGTATTCGACGTGTCATAAAAGGTTACGGTGAAAACCCTCAGCCAATAGATGTTGGAGTTAAAGTATTTACTTTAACTGAATCAAATTATCTAGAAAATAACTTTGAGTTTAATTCCGAAAAGTCTCAGGAAGAAAATAAGGAGGCGTTTATTGCCTACTTGTACAAAGAAAAACAAAGCCAGCTTTTTGATAAAGAAAATGGCAACAGTATTGTTTACGAAAATATTGTTAAAGAAGGCTTATCACTAAACAGTAAAGTAGAGGCACTTACTTTAGGTAAGAATAAAGTTTACAAAGTTACTGATGTCGACCAGCAACTTCTTATCTGTCTTGAGAATAAACTTGCATCTGAAACCGTAAAAGAACTCACAGATAAATCTCATAAAGATAAGCTGTTTATCTGTCTTGAGAGTGCGCTAGACGACACTACTGCCGCTAACCTATCACTTAACCTTGATTTGAAAACCATTTAATAATTATGAAATTTAAGTTTGATCCAAATCAAGAATATCAACTCGACGCAATTAATTCAGTAGTTAATTGTTTTGAAGGACAAGAAAAAACCACAGCGCAAACTGTGGCTGGTTTGGGTTTGTTTGGTATTTATCCAAATGTGCTTACTCTTTCTGAAGAGGAAATAATGAAAAACATTCAGACAATTCAGAAGGCACAAGACTTAGCCATCTCAGCTGAAGACAAATTACTTACCGAGGACGGAGGGTTCTTACTTGCTGAAGATGAGCCACCTATTGGACTCGAGTCATCAATCAAAGACATCTCTGTTGAAATGGAAACAGGTACAGGTAAAACGTATGTTTACTTGCGTACCATTTTTGAACTAAATCAAAAGTATGGCTGGAAAAAGTTTATTATCTTGGTCCCATCCGTTGCTATTCGTGAGGGTGTTATCAAGACTTTGAAAATCACCGAGGACCACTTTAAGGAACTCTATGCAAATACCCCTTTTAGGTATTACGAATACAAATCAAAAAATATAACTCAAGTTCGCCATTTTGCTGATAGTAGTGTGATCAATATCATGGTTATGACTGTTGGCGCTTTTAATAAAGATGCAAACGTCCTTTATGGCGCACGTGATCAAATGCAAGGTGAACAGCCAATTGAGTTTATTAAAAAGACCAACCCTATTCTTATTCTCGATGAACCGCAAAATATGGAGGGTGACGCTACAAGAAAAGCACTCGAAAACTTCAACTCACTATTCCGACTTCGCTATTCTGCTACGCACAAAAATCCTCATAACTTGGTTCATCAACTTACACCTTTCGATGCCTACCAACTTGGACTTGTTAAAAAAATAGAAGTATTCTCTGTGACCGACGACGACAGTGGAGCCTCTGTACCTCAAATGGCTTTCGTTGAAGCAAAACCAGCAAAGACTGCTAGTGGTATCAAAGCAAAAATTGAACTCGCTTTTGTTGACGCTGACGGCAATAGAAAAGTGAAAGTAGCCAATGTTAAAAAGGGTGACGACTTGGCATCTCTTACAGGTAACAATGCTTATAAGGGGTATATGGTTTCAAATATCGACGCTGAGGCACCTGAGTTTGATGCTGAGGGTAAAGTACATTTTACTAATGGTTTTGCTCTCTCTCGAGGGGCCGCTATCAATCAAAACAAGGAAGATATTTGGCGACGACAAATATCTGAAACTATCAGACTTCATATTGAGAAAAAACAAAAGCATAAGGAATTTGATATTAAAGTCCTTAGTCTTTTCTTTATCGACAAAGTTGCTAACTATGCAAGTTTAGATGGTATGATTCGCAAGATATTTACCGAGGAATTGGGAAAAGTAAAAAGTGCTTTTGCACTAGATATATCTGGGGGACAAAACTCTATCGACGCACTTCATGCTGGATACTTTGCAAAAAAGAAAGACGGTAGTTTTGTTGAACAAGACTCTGCAATTGAGAAAAATGATGAGGCATACGAACTCATTATGAAACACAAGGAACGGCTCCTTTCTTTTGAAGAGCCTGTTGAATTTATTTTTTCACACTCTGCTCTCCGTGAAGGTTGGGATAATCCTAATGTGTTTAATATCTGTACTTTGAACGAGACAACTTCAAGCATGAAAAAGCGACAAGAGATTGGTCGTGGTATGCGTCTTTGTGTGAATCAAGACGGCGATCGTATTTTTGATAGACGAATCAATTTGCTTTCTGTGATTGCAAACATAAGTTATGCGGATTACGTTGCTAGTCTACAGGCTGAGTTTCAAGAAGACGGCATCTACAAAACTCCTCAGTTACCTCATAACGCTAAACAAAGAAGTAAGGTATCACTTAAGCCAGGATTCCAAAAAGACGAAAACTTTAAGGAGTTATGGGACCGCATTTCAAAGAAAACTCGCTACTTGGTGAAAGTAAACACAGACGCCCTTATCTCTAATTCCGCCAAGGGAATTTCTGAACTTCGCCTACAAAAACCTCACATTCGTGTTGAACGTGCAGGTATCGATATATCTGCGAAAGGTATCAAATCTATGGTCTTGGGAGCTGAATCAGGCGAAACATGGGCAACACAAAGTCGAACGATTGATTGTATCTCTGAGATTAAGGCACAAACTCGTCTTACTCGGTCCACGATTGCTGATATTGTCCTTAAAGCAAATAACTGGGAGGCTTTCTTTAGTAATCCCGATCGCTTTGTTGTTGAGGCTAGTAAAATCATAAAACAAGAACTAGTAAAGTCTTATGTTGGGCAAGTAAGTTATGAAGTTATTTCTGATTCTTATAAGGCAGAAGAATTTAAGACTATTGAAAGTTACAAGGATTCAACTTTGCCAGTTAATAGGTCAATTTATGATGCAATCGTTCATGACTCTGATGTTGAGAAAAACTTTGCTTTGAACCTTGAGCAAGACGAGCGCATAAAATTATTTATTAAGTTGCCTAACTGGTACAAAGTTGAAACCCCTGTTGGTGGATATAATCCCGACTGGACTATTGTTACTGCAAAACGCGACCTCAGAGGTAACGAAAGCGAGAAAGTTTACTTTGTTATTGAAACAAAAGGCGACGTGAACAACTTACGTCCAACTGAAAAGGCAAAAATAGAATCAGCAAAGAAACACTTTGAAGTGATTCATGTTAATTATAAAGAAGTTGACACTTATAATGATTTTATTACTTTAATAAAATAAGGTAAAAAATATAAAATTGTATGTCAAAAACTAAAGTAATACGGACGAATCCGGAGTTGTGGGAAGCGTGTAAGAGGGGGGCGGTGGAAAAGTTGGGGAAGTTTTCAGCTCGCGCTATGCAACAAGCAGTTATTTTGTATAAGCAAAAGGGTGGTGAGTATCTCGGAGAAAAAAGTGATGAGAATGCATTAATAAAGTGGAACAAGGAACAACATGATACAAAAGAGTAGCGTAGCTACTAATATAAGTTGTGTTTAACTTTGAAATCATGGAGATTCTGACGAGATGCTTCGAGGAGTGTTTCCATTTCTTTTTTTATCGCATCGGATGAATTCGCATCAGCGAAAGTTTTATTCTTCATGTCTTCACACACGAGAAAGTTCCTTTCAAGCTGTTCTAGTATTGAAATATCTTCATGTGAAAGAGCTTTTCTCTTATCTTCTGGTAATTCATTAATTCTTTTTATTGTTTCCGAAAAGTCTTCCATAGTTATTTCAGTATATCAAAAATAAATGCGACGTATCGCAAAATTACTTAATTTTTGCTATAGTAGTCGTCATATGTCACTATCTATCGGAATCGTCGGACTTCCTAATGTTGGTAAATCAACACTCTTCAACGCACTCACCAAGAAATCTGTTCCAGCAGATAACTATCCATTTTGTACTATCGACCCATCTGTTGGTATCGTACCAGTGCCTGATGAGAGACTAGAGAAGCTATCGAAAATTTCTGGTTCCAAAAAAATCATTCCAGCTATCATAGAATTCGTAGATATCGCAGGACTCGTGAAAGGTGCTTCAGAAGGCCAAGGTCTTGGGAATCAATTCCTCGCTCATATTCGTGAGACTGATGCTATTGCAGAAGTGGTGCGTATTTATGAAAACAGTGACCTCATACACGTAGAAGGAACAGTAGATCCACTCCGTGATATCGATATCATCAACATGGAACTTATCTTGGCAGATATGGCGACTGTAGAGAAGCGTTCACAAACTATCGGTCGTGATGTGAAGCGAGGGGACAAGGACGCTATCAAGCTAGAAGGATTACTTGCTCAACTAAAGAAAGCTTTCGATGAAGGCACACTAGCGAATCGCCTACCATTCGATGAAGAAGAGCTTAAGCTTGTACGTGACTTACACCTCATCACTATGAAGCCGATTCTCTATGTACTTAATAAGCAATCAGGTGGGAAGAATCTAGATGAGATGAATGATGAACGCTTCACGAAGCTAATCGAGTATTTCAAAGCACACAAATTCCATTATGTAGTTGTAGATGCGAAGATTGAAGATGAGCTTAAGGACTTCGAAGGAGCAGAACTTACTGAGATGCGTAATGAACTCGGTGCACACGATGCAGGAGTAGATGGTCTTATAAAAGCTGGCTATGATTTACTCGGACTTGAAACATATCTCACTACAGGAGAGATGGAAACTCGTGCATGGACTATTAAGAAGGGAAGTACTGCTCCACGTGCTGCAGCTGCGATTCACACTGATTTCGAAACCAAGTTCATCCGTGCGGAGGTGGTGTCATTCGATGATCTTATACAAGCAGGAAGCATGGCCGAAGCTCGGACTAAGGGAACATTACGAACCGAAGGTAAGGAATACATTGTGAAAGACGGAGATTGTATTGAATTCAAGATTTAATTTTAAATCTTGAATTCAATACTTCGCATCTCGCTGGGCTCAGTCGCGAGATTCGAAGTATAACCACCAATGGTAAAGCTTCAGAGTATTTTGAATTTGATTTTGAATACGTAAAATAATAAACGAAATCCGGATGACTCGCGAAGCGAGTCATCCGGATTTTTCCTACAGCGCACCTCCGTTGCAGAGGAGAAGCAGGAGTACTGCTGCAACGAGCGAGAGGATTACGAGTCCCCAGAGCAAATGCTGGTACCACGGGCGGACAGTTGCCGGATGTAGTACTCGGTAGAGCGTGAAGAGCGCACCAAGTGCGAAGATGATTGCAGTTGCAGATTTCGGGGTAAAGAACTCCATGTCACGCCTCCTTGCTTGATTTGATTTATAAAAACTCTACAAGTTTTAAAGGTTTTAGTCAATTTTGTGTAATTATTGTACCGTGCTACGCTTTTTATAACATTAACTGCAGTTCTTTCAAGGAAAGGCAAGTTCTATGAATAGCGATACCATCTGGATAATCCTGTCTATCCTTGCGGTGGCTGGGGTCATCACTGTAGTCGTTTCGGGTAGAGTAGCAGGAAGCAAGAAGGAACATTCGGAGTATGAAAACCTCGCCGAGTTGTTATCAAAGCACATCCATCCTACACCTCAGGATTTCATGAGTTTCTTCATGGAGGTGAAGGAGGATGCTACTGCCTTGATGTTCCTGCAGAATATCAAGGCAGAGAGTTTCGAGGAGCAGAAGCGTTTGATTCTCAACTGTCTCTTCGATATTCCGAACATTCTTTGCGAGATGTATTCAAAAGAGAATGGGTGGCAAAAGGTGTCCTTCGATACCGATCCCGAAAAGGCTGACAAGACTCGTAAAGATGTCATCGACTTGGTTATTCTCGGAGAGATGTGGCTTCGCTTTTCGAAGCCATGATGATTGCCTCATCGAAATAAGAATGCCCGCGCGCAAACGTGCGGGCATTTAGTTTCCCTGTAGTTTTTTATACTTTAAATATATGATAGTGTATTGATAACTTTATTTGTTCATTACAAGGGGAGTGTCATGGAAATAATCAAATCTATACTGAGCTGGTTTTCTAACCTCTTCCAGATTTCAAAGGAAGAAGATGCTATACAAGTCGACGTGAACAATCTCGTCACGCATCTGGCCGAGCAGTTGTCGTATCAATGGCTGTTTGTCGACGAGGTGTTGGTAAGGCATGCACAGGACGAGCATGTTCTTACGTTCAAAGCGAAGTATCCGGCGGCTTCTTTGGAGGAGGACAGAAACAGATTTTGTTCTTTTCTGCTCTATGCCGCGTCTGTGGCAGGAGAGATTGAGGTTGGTATCTTGAGCCAGGAATTTGCTAGTGCTCATCGCTTGATCATCGATCGCCTGCCGGAGGAATACAAGGCATTCTACCAGAATCTACTTACCCTCGAGGAAATCGTTTCATTACCTCAGAAGGCAATGTACGTGGATAAGGGTAGTCTACAATTCGTAACTGTTTCACCCACTGAGGAAATGAAGGAAGAGAATAGAAAATATTTCCTTGAGTGGGAGAGATTGGATCCGATGGAAGATTCTGCAGTTCGTCACAATGAAATCGACATGTTAACCGAAGCTTTTGTTGTGGGGAGGTTAACATTTCGCTTTCGTAAACGGCTTGACCGTAACGGCAACAACCAAAACAAAAAGGACTCCCCAGTCCCGCAGTTTGGTCTCATGCCGGGGTTTAATCCCGTATAAGTTTTTGAAAGATAGGTTCGAAGGCGCCGCGTAGCGGCGCCTTTTGTTTTCTTTATATGTTTCTGTATAATTAAACTATATGATGACTACTAATGAAGTTCGCAAGGCGTATTTAGATTTTATGAAGCGTGAAGGTCATGCGATAATTCCATCCTCATCGCTTGTACCAGAGAATGACCCTACAACACTCTTTACAGGCTCTGGAATGCAACCTATGGTGCCATATCTTCTCGGCCAGCCTCATCCACTAGGCAAGCGTATAGCAGACTCACAGAAAGCATTTCGTTCACAAGATATAGAGGAGGTGGGAGATAATCGTCATACAACATTTTTCGAAATGCTTGGTAACTGGTCATTCGGAGATTATTTCAAAGAAGAGCAAATACGTTGGATGTGGAAGTTTCTTATTGA
>CAYVUY010000017.1:10972-17689 GCA_964455195.1 uncultured Candidatus Saccharibacteria bacterium | reverse complement strand
GTATAATACAAATTGCACTGATTTAAATTTTTTAATTGAAATGGTTTGTTTTAGCGCCTAAAAATTTGACTAATTCAAAATCACCATATAAAAATAAATTGAATCATAATTGGTTGAAGAACAACAGACATTGTGGTTTCCTTTGGTTGATTTGAATTCATAAGGTGTTGGTAATTCCATTCAATAACTAGTTAAATTTACTCAAGAAAATGAGGATATTTTGCTTCTTTTTTAAATTCATGGATTATATTAGTAACAACAGGAATTATTAGGATGGACATTTTTCTTCCCTTTTAGAGATTATGAAGAAGATAATTAACATTTTATTTTGCCTTTGTATTACGCTCCAATTTAAAGAGTGATAAATCTTAGGTAAAATAGGATAAAAATTCCTGATACTTTTATATTCATGAAAAAAGAAAACTCTGGTTCAAAACCTTTTAATGAATATAAACATTCTAATCAACATAATTAAAATCAACAACAAATAAAATCTTTAAATATATGGGAATTAAAAGAAAAAATTAGATAAGAAAGATTAATTTACTTTAAAAAATAAAATCGCAACCATGTGGTTGCGATTTTATTTTTCTATCTTTTATTTCGCCCCGTTCATCTGATTAATAAGTGCTCTGGTTTTAGGACCTGTAGCACCGTATCCAGTAGAAGATACTGTACCTGAACAGACACTAAGATAAGCACACTGGAAAGCTTTAAGAGCTGTGAGAGTAGCCATATCGAAGTATCCTTTTGTTTTGATGATTGCTAGGTATCCTTGTTTGAAAAGGAATTGTTGTAAAGTAACTACTTGAACATCACGTGAACCTTGTTTTAATTGTTTAGTAATTAATGAAGGAGCTGTGGTAGTTGTAGGAGTTGGTGTAGTTGTCGTAGTTACTATAGGTGTTGTTGCTGACCCCCCTGTGCTTCCTCCGGTTGTTCCTGTTGTGGTGGTAGTTACTGGGGTTGGAGTGGTAGTGGTTGTAGGGGTTGTATTAGTTGTTACGGGAGTTGGGGTAGTAGTTGTAGTAGTTGTAGTAGGTGTAGGAGTTGGAGTAGTAGTTGTTACCACTGTCTTACCAGCTGAACATATTGCTGTACTTCCACCATTTGATCCAGAACAAGTCCAGTTCCAAGGACCAGTTCCAGATACAGTTGATGCAGTACCTACAGAGCAGAGGTTAGCGGTTGGGATAGATGAGACTGTGGTTAAGTTAGAGGTTCCACAAGTACCGTTTACTGGTGTAGGGGTTGGGGTTACAGGGGTAGGAGTAGTGGTAACAGCTCCACCTATATACCCATTTACATAATTACTAAGAGAACTACTTGCGCAGAAACCTCGAGTTATTCCTGCATCTGTACACATTTCTTTCTTTATGCGAGCTTCATTAGGGAATGGCCATATAGTTTGTCCATTGGCCATATTCCAACCTGATTCACCGTAAAGTGTTCCACTATATCCTATTTGATTTCCGATTTGAGCACCTCCACCTGTTGAATTAATAGTCACGTGGTCAGTTGAATTAGCAACATTGGTAAGAACTACGTTAGTTATATTAGATGTAAATGAACTAGCATATTGAACTAAACCGTAAGTTGCTTTATTTATTGTTATTCGATCCATATTTATATTTATCTGTGCTGAGCCAGATCCCATAGCTACTCCAAAAGATGTATTATATATATACATATCTTGTACTGTGCCAGACACTAAACCGTTACCATCTAATCTAAAGCCACCTGCTGAAGGAGCATTCACAACCATATTTCCATACCATGTGTTATTAACTGTTGCATTAGGGCTCGCAGAATTGTACACAGAATAAAATGCACCTTGCCATGTGTGGTATGTTAAATCAGAATCAATAACAATAGAATTCTCTACTGAGGAATTAGAACTGTTATAGAAATTGATTCCAGCTTCTGGATCCCCTTTAGTGTCAGTCCATCCTCCATCATGACGAATAACAGCTCTACGAACAATGACACGATTTGCATTATAAACAAGAACATTGTAGCGTCCTCCCAATCCGTGGAACCAGTTATCTTCAAGTAAAATATCTGCTGTATCGTTGTAATCATTAGTTCCTATACTTGTGTTAGAACAATTTCCTGAAGCGCATCCACCTTTAAATTCGTTTCTAAAGAATTTGATATGATTACCCAAAATAGCGTGTCCAAGTGAATCTTGGAAACGAAGTCCTTGGAATGTTATGTATTGATTAGTATGAGCCATGCTAAGCCCTCCGGTTAGTATCACATTACCTTCATTAAGAGCTTTAATGTTGATATAACCTCCAGTAGCACTACCGTTAGGAATATTCGTCATAGAATCTGAATATATTCCATCAAGTAAATAGAGTGTCGATCCTGGTACTAAACAAGTGAAAGCACTAGCAAATGTTTTCTTTGGTGATAGGGAACTTTGAGCACTCGTACAGGTGTTTGCATCTGAACCTGTTGGTGAAACATAATACGTCCCTACTGTAGCAGTAGGAGTTGGTGTCGGAGTAGGAGTAACTACTGCTGTCTTCTGTGCACTACAACTAGCTGTACTTCCACCATTTGATCCAGAACATGACCAAGACCAAGGACCTGAGCCAGATACAGATGATGGTGTACCTGTAGAGCAGAGATTAGTGGTTGGAATAGATGAAACTGTAGTATTGTTAGATGTTCCACATGTTCCATTTACTGGCGTAGGAGTTGGAGTAGTAGTAACAGGAGCACTAGCTACTGTTATAGTGAGCGTTTGGGTAACATTACCTCCTAAACCTGAACAGGAAAGAGTGTAGAGAGTGGTGGTTGTAAGATTACCGGTAGAAAATGATCCTGATGTTCCTGATTGACCAGAAGATACTGTACAAGACGTAGCATTAGTAGAACTCCATGAGATGGTAGTTCCAGTATTATATGAAAGAGAGGTAGCACTAGCAGAGATGGAGGCTGTTGGAGCGGGAGTTGGTGTTGGTGTTGGCGCTGGAGTTGATGAAGGAACAGTATAATCAATATCTAACTTTGGACGTAATGCTGTGGAACTATTTTCAGAACTTACAGTAATGACTTGTGGCCCATTATCAGGCAAAAGCATTACACCGTTATTAGAAACACTTCCATTAACCCAACCCTGAACCAAACTAGTAAGTGGGAAACTTACCCAAACATTGGTTGGTGTATATCCAACATTCGGAGAAGATTCAGCTGAGGCACTATAATTACTATCCGCACCTAAAATATTCCAATTAACAGTAGGTTCCGTCCATGGAGTAAAAATTCTATGTAAACTAACTGTATCTCCTCCTCCGTTATTTGGAGAATTTTGTACATACAATCCTAATGTGGCGCTATTAATTGTAGCGTTTGAAGGAATAGAAGAAAGATCAAATTTAAAAACACTTTTCAAATCCCCGTATGCGCCTAATCTAAGTGTTGTTGCTGACCCGGTATTTGCGGTTGGACTGTATGTATTAATATCTGCATCACTTGTACCTGTATATCCATTAAGACCTTCTTGTAATGTTACAGATGTAGCAGATACTGCTAATGGAAACAAAAAAACAAAACACACCGATGCTAACACTAGATATTTATTCTTTTTCATATGTACAGTAAGTTTAGCACCTATTACTATAGTGGATATGCACTTTTCCCATAAAAAAGAGGTCTACGTTGCATTGTGTGCATTGTAGACCCCCTTGTACGCAACCCTCAGTCGGATTGCGATGACTTCGTAGTGCCGCGGCCGGATTTTCAGGCAACCATTTCCAGACTGACGTAGTCACGCCGGTCGGTCGAAACGGCAGCCGTGCGATCGAGCTGGTAGCTGTTGGCTTTCGCCTTTTGCTTCATCCACGGGTCGTGGTTCACGGCACGCATCAGGTTCTGCCGATTGACTTGTGGCATCTTGGCCTTCGTCTTCGCCCGGGGTCCTGCGCAGGAGTTGTCGATCGTGTCAGTCCGGTTGTTGGACTGTTGGGACAGGAACGCGGCTGTGTTCGTGTCGTCCTTGACCGTAAAGTACGGTGTAGCAACGAGCGCCTTGCCGAGTCCGTCCGGATTGACGTGTACCGCATTCGCAGCGCCGGCAACGCCGAGAGCTCCGAGTCCTGCCACAACTGCTGCTGTAAGCGACATCATTTTGAAAGTCTTCATTGGCTTAATTCCTCCAAATGTGACATTTGATGAAAACTGCGCCCATGGAAGCAAAGAAAAGAACGCCTCCATTATAAATGGTATGTTACTTATACCAATAAGTCAAAAGTGTTGTCCTCTGTATAAAAATAAAACCAACTGTTCCCTATCTTGTAATGATTGGGGAACAGCTGGATTGTTTGCACGCTTCTTGGGCTTATGACCCGAACATGCGTAGCGGTAAACCCGCTTCACGACGCTTCCGCAAGAACTCTACTTGTTCCCATGGATTTCCATTGCCACCCATGTAGAGAGCGACATTGTAGGAATCATGCGGGTGATCCCTTGGCCCTCCCTTTACAAGCGGTTCGAATCGGTTTCGTTTGCTTTCGCTTGACTTGGCGTTTGACTCTGTCACGGTGTGCTCCTTTTGGTTTTTGAGGCGTTTGATGATATTCCGGCAAAACCTGCGCCGGAGGTTGTGGGAAAATACTTGCATTGGTTGCAATCGGTCTGGGCGTCAGCATCCAAATGAAAATCTCGGGAATGCTTTTTGCATCGCTTTTCAAACTCTTCAAAAATGAAGGTCTTTCGAACAATTGACCTTCGGTGGAGAGCTCCACGGTCCTTTGCAGGAACTTCGCAGCAATCAGTGACTGGCCAAGTATCTCCATAGGTAAAAAAGAAAGCTTGAAAAAAATAACTAAGGGATTCATGGTTGGTCCCTCCTTTCACCTTAAGTGTATAACTATGTAGAGTAAATAGAAAATACTATCCACATATAGAGAATGACAGCGCTATTTAGGCACTATGTAATACATAAAACTATAACTCTTTAATATATGTATCAATATCGAACCCCTTTGGCATTTCAGCATTGGATAAGTAAAGTGGGTGGTGCGGATGTCCTTCTTTTGAAGTTTTGCCGATACTCACCCATTTGGTTTTTGATTTCTTGGTAACAGTATAAATATCTTGTAGACACTCTTTAAGATACGGTCTTTTATTAATTAATGTTCCCCACGCTGCCAAAATAGTAACATTGTAGTCTGTAAGCACACGGGATATACGCTCTACATTCTTTTTATGAATTTCGTGCTGTATATCAGTATGTAAATCATTGGGATTAGTAGCTCTCTGAGGGTAGACGTTTAGCATTATCCATCCGTCATATCCGGCACGTTTGGCAATACGTTCTACTGATTTTAAAGTGTTATCCAAATCATTTGGTCTTGCAGTACTTGGATTAATACCAAAGCACACGAGATTACTCTTTCCTTTACCGGTTACTGGTTGACCAAGTGTGTATCTAACGGTGTCGTTGTAATCATGATCAAATATCCAATCCATATTAATATGTATAGCAACTATATATAGAGAGGTCAAAACAAAGCACCCCGCCATAGGCGGGGTGCTTTGTTTCTCTGGTATGAGAACGTTGAGACTATACTTTTTATTTATTAATCAGTATCAGTCTCAATCATTTTCATAATAGCGATAACTTCATCTGGGTATGTAGGAACTACAGTACCATTATAGTGATAGAGCTTGTCGTAAGTACTTTTACCAGCATAGTAGCGAGAAGTCTTAGCGTTAGCTCCACCTAAGTTCTTTCCTAGGGCTTCGATAGCTTCTTCATAACTATTGAAGTTATGGAGCTTGCATGATCCCCAACCGAAGGCATTATATCCACACGCAGCCTTTCCTCCAGAACTTTCGCGTACACCAATAGCAGGAAGAAGTCTCCAATCAAGACCATACTTTTCGGCAACGAGTACGAATGTCATACCTGTTCCTTCAAGTGGCATTGATCTTTCTTTGAAATAAGAATCAATGGCGTCTGCTTTTTCTTTACGAACTTCGTCAGCGCTCACTTCTACCTTTGTTACAGGTGTCTGTGGGAGTTGACCAATATTTGAAGCGAGTTGGGCACTCGGGATGGCCATTAACGGCACAAACGCGAGAACCTGACCGACTTTTTGTATATGTTTTAACATAAAGTGATAGTTACGCTCTATCAACGACGAAACTGATTTTAGTGAAAAATAAAATACCTGACTAAACGGGTACTATTTCTACTCACTATTTGTATGGGTATATTGTAGCAAAATTGAACCAATTTGTCAAGCATTACACAACTTTATTTAAATTATGTCAAACATAGCCCAAAAAGAGTCTTATTTTACAAGTACTTCTTGCTATATCTAAAAAAGTGTGTCAAAATAGGTTTCAATATAAAGGCCTTTTCTAGGTTTTATATAAAAAATGGCCCTATCGTCTATCGGTTAGGACACATCCTTCTCAAGGATGGAAGCGCGGTTCGATTCCGCGTAGGGTCACAAAAAATAAGGAGTGGAACGACTATATTTTTGCGATATCGAAGTACTTAGACTTTTATGAGTGGAGCGAAATAAAAGGCTCTAGTACTTATCGACGTACAAAACCAGAATGTGACAGACGGAACTATTAACTTTTGATATAATCATCTATATGAAGACCATAACACTCCACAGACAATGGATCATTAAAGCACCCATTGCAGATATCGCAAAAATAATGACAGTCTTTCAAAAGCTCCCTGAGTAT
>CAYVUY010000017.1:7540-10962 GCA_964455195.1 uncultured Candidatus Saccharibacteria bacterium | reverse complement strand
TTCCAAAAGTTGCCGAATCAGTCCATATTAATAGACAAGATGGAAATAATCTAGAAATGGAAGCAACAGTAAAATCTTTCGGCAGAAAATTTAAGGTTAAAATGAAAACACAGATTATTCCTGGAAAAGGATTTATTTCTGATAACGACAGTTATCAATTTGGAACATCAGGACACGAAGAACTATTACTTTCCGAAAATCCAAATGGAACTCTGGTTGATTACACTTATCAAGTATCAATTCATAAACTCTGGCTTAGGGTTGTGGCGACACCTTTGATCAAGTGGTATTCTATGAAATTCTGGGAGAAAGCAGTTATCGATGAACTAAAAAAAATGACTGAGAAGTAATACTATTCTAAAAACTCTCCCTCTACATAACCATCACAAGGTCTCCAACCACCATCCCTGTCTCAATCACGAATAACATCAAGAAAAGCCATCTCCATTTATTATCCCCTGCTCTTTTATAGAGTATGTATGCCGCGAGAGCAGCGAAAAGAAACTCAAGAATGCTTACATACTGCCCATAAAAATCTCTATCCCAGTATGATATCGGGCTGTGGAATCTCCATTCTGAAAATGGCCAGAAATGAGCATATGCATCGCGAGCATGAACACAAAAATCAAACACTGCATGTAATAATGCACTTCCAAAAAAATATATCCCTAATCGATTCTTGAAAAGGTAGCTTACCACCATAAGAAGTGGTAACAACCAAAAAGAATGAAAAAGATTAAACACCCCATTCCATGGGTAAGCAAAATACATTTGATCCCACATAATCTTCTCCGGTATTCCAAGAAATAGTTTATTAACAACGAAGAATATCCAGACTGCAGTATCTGGAAAAAGCGCACCTAATCCTACGGCAATATTTAGTTTCCTGTCTCCCTTTTTACCTAAAAGAGCTAGATTATAGAGAATGTGACTAGGGGTGGTCATAGTAAGTAACAGTATAATATGAAACATATTTTCTTAATCTTGCATTTTCTATGAAGAAGAGTAGTATCTATGTAGATACTGTCTTTGTAACAAACTCTACTAGAATAAAAGACAAATCTTGCACTACTTATTAGCAGGATATGTCCTTTATCTCTTTCTAAGAGACAATCTGGTTTTATATCCTTATTTATTCGCTTTATTTTTGAATTTTAAGGTTATGAAAACCATCACTTCACTTATTTTAAATACTGTTTACAAAAATCTTCTTAGGGACGCTTTTTTTGCATTTTTCATAACACTTGCTTTGTTTGGCATTTCTCAAATAAATTCAAAAGATATAAGCACTTTTGGTAGTAAAGTTGCCAACTCTTTCGTTACTACTGTATACGCTCAGTCCGCAAGTACTCTTGATTATTCTGGTATCGTAAAGGACAAAAATGGTACCCCACTTTCTGGAGTTACTGTCACCACAGTTCTCACCGGTTTCGGAAGCTACGCTACCTCAACAGATATAAATGGTAGATATGTAACCAGTGCTCCCTATGGATTCTCTCCTTATGTCCTTTTCCAAAAGGAAACCTATTCTACTGGATCTATCAATCTAGTTCCTGGAAATCAAAACAATTTCACCCTTTTAAAGGCTCCTCTTGTAATGAGCCCTAGTGAAGGAACTTTCAATATGGCAGAAGGTAACACACTTACTTTCAATCTCTCTAATGTTGAAGCCTCTGACATAGAAGCTTGTTATGAAGTGGTATCACCTGCTAATCACGACCCACGTATTCCGAAAGGATACTGTGATGACCCGACACATTTCTTTGATTTTAGTGCTGGTAATAAAGAATGGAAATTAAGTGGAACTACCTTTGTCGGAACCTTTTCTTATTCAAAAGATACGTGGGGAATTGCTGGGTTAGAAACCAAATCGGTTTTCCGTAAGAAGTCAGACCCTACTACTGTAGTATCTGCAACCATTCATGTCGTTTCTGGAGTAATAGCCCCTACCCCTGATACAACAGCACCTGTAATTACAGTTACTGGAAGTAGCTCTCTTACTATAGGACTTGGTAGTGTTTACACTGATGCTGGAGCAACTGCACTTGATAATGTAGACGGTAATATCACTTCAAAAATAATTCGTACCGGTACTGTTAATACCAATGCACAAGGATTATATCTCATCACATACTCAGTAACAGATAACGCGGGCAACACTGCAACCGCCAACAGAATAGTACGTGTGACAGATCTTACTCCTCCAGTTATTACACTTTTAGGTCAAGCTACTACGACGGTAGCATATGGCTCTACATATGCTGATGCTGGAGCGACAGCACTTGATAATGTTAATGGTAATGTTACCGCTTTTATTATTACATCCGGCGCTGTTAATACTTCTATCGCTGGTACGTACTTCATCACTTACAATGTAAGTGATTTTTCTGGAAATAAAGTAACCCCCGTAACACGTGCTGTCGTCGTCCTTCCTCAAATTACATATACAATTCTAAGTAGCGCGTCTAGTAATGGAACAATCACTCCAACTGGGACGACTACCATTGCTCAAGGACAAAATATTACATACACAATTACTCCTAACACAGGATATCTTATTGGAAGTTTAACTATCGACGGGGTAGCAGTAGCTACAAGTTCTTCTGTTACTTTTACTAATGTAAATGCGAATCACTCAGTAAGTGTTACTTTCGCACCTATTCCTCTTGTTTCATTTACTGTAGTTGCAGGATTACCTAGTAACGGAACAATCACTCCATCTGGAACGACTACCGTAGTTCAAGGTTCTAATCTAACATATACCTTTACTCCTAATGCTGGATATAGTATTTCTTCTCTTTTAATTGATGGGGCTATCGTCGCGGGAACAAGTACATATACATTTACAAATATTCAAGCTAGCCATACTGTAGATGCAGTATTCTCACCGACACTTCCAACATTTACCACCACCGGCTCTGCTACTGGCCCTGGAACAGTAACTCCAACAGGAACAACAACAGTATCTTCTGGTGGAACAGTAACCTATCTCATCACTGCTAATCCTGGAGCATCACTTGTTTCTCTTGTAGTAGATGGAGTATCTGTTCCTCTTTCAACAACTATTACCTTTAGTAACATCACTGCTAATCATTCAGTTGATGCGGTCTTTACTGCAGTGGGAACACCAACTGCTACGATTACCTCAACAAGTAATGGAACAGGATCAACAACTCCAGTAGGTGTCCTTGTTATTCCGCAAGGAGCAACTCAGACCTTTACCTTCACTCCTAATGTCGGAAGTATTCTTATCTCTCTTGTAGTAGATGGAGTATCACTTCCTGTTAACGTATCGTCATATACCTTTAGTGCTGTAAGTGGTACTCATACAATAGATACAGTCTATGCTCCTGTATCTGGAACATTCTTTACCACCACCGGCTCTGCTACTGGCCCTGGAACAGTAACTCCAACAGGAACAA
>CAYVUY010000017.1:6297-7440 GCA_964455195.1 uncultured Candidatus Saccharibacteria bacterium | reverse complement strand
CAGTTGATGCGGTCTTTACTGCAGTGGGAACACCAACTGCTACGATTACCTCAACCGCAGGAGCAAATGGAACTATCTCACCTCTTGGAACGCTCAATCTTGTTTCTGGACTAAGTCAAACATATACCATAACACCTAACGCTGGATACTTTGTATCTTCATTAGTTGTAGACGGTGTATCTATTGCAACAAGTACTAGCTACACATTTAGTTCAGTATTCTCTTCACATACTATTGATGTATTGTTTGCCTCAACTACTGTTGTGGTAACTCCACCAGATACTGTAGCTCCTGTTATTACCATTCTAGGTAATAACCCTGCAACTACGACTGTTGGAACTGCATATATTGATGCTGGAGCAACTGCATTAGATAATATTGATGGAGATATAACTGCAAATATTGTTGCAAGTAGTAGTGTGGACAGTAACACCGTTGGAACATATTTCGTAACATACACAGTAACTGATTCATCAAATAATACTGCGACTGCTACTCGTACTGTGGATATATTAGTCTCTGGGACGACAACTACTCCTGATATCACTGCCCCAACTGCGCCTGTCCTTTCTGGAGTAATTACACTAGCGACAACAACATTGGGATCAACTGTAGAAGCGGATTGGGCAGCGTCAACAGATAACGTTGCTGTTGCTGGATACTCCTTCGTGTGGGATCAGAATGCTTCAACAACTCCAGATACTATTGTCGATACGACAGGTACTAGTAGTATCACCACTCTTCCTAATGGAACGTGGTACTTCCATATCATCGCGATAGATACTGCTGGTAATGTTTCTACGCCTGTAACTGATTCAAATCCTATTGTTATTAATAATGCTCCACAACCAACTGATACAACTCCTCCTACTGGACCGACTATAGTTACAAGTAGTACTCACACAGTAAATATATCTTCAGCGGCTTCTTCTATAACTGTTACTTGGGATACCGCTACAGATAATGTGGCTATTGCAGGATACTCATACATATGGGATAACAACGCAAGTACAACTCCGGATACTATTGTTGACGGAACCTCTACTACACTTAGCACCACGCTTCCTAATGGAACATGGTACTTCCATATACATTCTGTAGATACTTCCGGAAATGTTTCTTCTCCTGTTGTTGACTTTGGGC
>CAYVUY010000017.1:0-6287 GCA_964455195.1 uncultured Candidatus Saccharibacteria bacterium | reverse complement strand
TATCGCAACAACGACAAGTGATGTAACCCCTCCTACTGGACCAACAGTAGTTACAAGCAGTACTCACACAGTGAATGTATCTTCAGCGACTCCTCAAGTAACAGTGTCATGGGATGATGCAACAGATGATACATCACTTGCTGGATACTCCTTCGTGTGGGATCAGAATGCTTCGACTGTACCTGATGCAATAACAGAAACAGCAGCAACTACTACAACAACGTCACTTCCTGACGGAACATGGTACTTCCATATTATCTCTGTTGATAGTTCAAGTAATGTTTCGAGTCCTGAAATAACATTCGGACCAGTCATTATAAATACCAATCCTCCAGTAGATACTCAAGTTCCTTCCACACCAACACTCTCATTTATTAAAATAGCCTCTTCTACCGTACAAGCAACTTGGACAGATGCAACGGACAATGTTGGCCTATCTGGATACTCTTATGTGCTTGATACATTCCCAAGCACTCTTCCTGATACAATAGCAGACACACAATCAACAACAACTACAGCAACACTCGCTGATGGAGTATATTACTTCCATCTCGTCGCAGTAGATACTTCATTTAATATATCTACGGTTGTAGATAGTGGTGCTGTTACTATAGATACCACAGCTCCAGTAATCTCACTAAATGGAAACTCGATTGTGTCTATACTAGTAAATACACCATATGTTGATGCTGGTGCTACAGCAATTGATGCAATGGATGGAAATATAACTGCAAATATCGTTGCAAGTAGTAGTGTAGATATAACTACTCCTGGCACATACGTGGTTACCTATACTGTAGCTGATACTTCTGGAAATAATGCTATTCCTGTTACTGGCACTATTCATGTACTTAGTTCTCCTGATACAACCCCACCAACACTCACCATTAATGGAGCAAACCCAGTTACTGTACTTCTTAATAGTTCTTATGTTGATGCTGGAGCAACAGCATTAGATACTATAGATGGAAATATAACTGCAAATATTCTTATTACTGGTTCAGTCAATACGACAGCAACAGGAACATATACATTGCTTTATTCTATTACCGACTCTTCAGGTAATACCGCCACAGGAACTCGTGACGTACTAGTTGTAGTACCTCAAATCTACAGTATATTCTCTACCTTCTCTGGAAATGGTTCTATAACTCCACTTGGAACAACAACGGTTACTCAAAGTAATAATCAAACATATACTTTCACCTCTAACTTCGGCCATACTATTGCAAGTATAACGATAGACGGAGTAGTAACATCAACTAGTACCACTTCATACACATTTAATAATGTTCAAAGTGATCATACTCTTGATGTTGCGTTCGTAGCTTCAGGTGTTCTCCCTAACTTCACCATTACTACTAGTAACAATACCGGGGGAACTATTTCTCCATCAGGAACCACGACACTTCCTCAAGGAAATAATCAGAACTTTACCATTACTCCGGATGTCGGTTACTATATCTCTTCCCTTACTGTGGATGGCGTAGTTACTGCTACTTCAACCACATACGCGTTCAATAACATTAATGCAGATCATACTATCGATGTACAATTCACTGCATATCCACCAGATACCGTTCCACCAACATCAGTATTCCCTACTTCAAGTACTCATACACCTAATGTAATCAGTAGCAATCAATCTGTATCTATCGACTGGACAGCATCAACAGATACCGGAGGATCAGGACTCGCGGGATATTCATATGTATTTGATACAGCAACAAACACCATCCCTGATGCTACGGTTGATACTACATCACTCACAGCAACAACAACGCTTACTAATGGAAACTATTACTTCCATATCGTCGCGTTAGACAACGTTGGAAATATGAGTACTGTTGCACACTTCGGACCAATTCTCATAAGTGATGGTACTGTACTTATTACTAACTCAACTATTGGTGGTATCTACTACAGTACATTCGCTCCTACACTTGCATCATCTAGTGCCATGTCACTATTCGGAACCACAACATTAAATGGAGTCACGCTTACATCTCCTTGGTCTATCACAAATAGCACTCTAAACAACTCTTCTGTTTCTAGCTCTACTCTTTCGGGAGTAACTGCAACTGGAGGAATCATCATTAATGCTGATTTAACCAATTGTACTATCACCAACTCAACGGTAAAAAACTATGGAGCTATCGGATGTACAGTTACTAATTCTATTGTCGACCCATTAAATGGATTAAATAATCTTACTGGCTCTACTGTTACCGGAAATTCACAAATTTATTTCTCAGATGTAACATATTCATTCATCACAGGGTCATATATAGCAACGTCTACGATAACTAATTCAACACTAACCAACTCAACTTCAACCTTAAGTACTATCGCTTCTTCTACATTACTTGGAAGCACTGTAACGTCTTCTACTGTCTTATCTTCAACCATTACCAATTCAATTCTTACAAATCTAAGTCTCGTATCAGGTTGTACAGTTACTAACTCATCCCTTGATGCATCATCTATGGGAGGGTCAGGATGTTCTAGTACTAATAGTACTCTTACTAATTCAACGGCAACAAGTTCAACTCTTTCTGGAACAACACTTGCGAGTTCAACTGTAAGTAATAGTTCTCTTACTAATGCAGTTGTTTCAAGTTCAACTCTTACTAATGTGACTGTTACTGGAACAAGTTCTAGTATCACAGGAACTAATCTTACCAATGTAACACTTGATAATGTAACTATAGTTAACGGCACTATCACCTCTGGAGGTATTACTCCGGCGGGAACTACAACACCGATTATCATTAGTACCTCAACATTACTAGCAGATATTATCAACCTTCCTCCTACAGCATCTATACTTCCACCTTCTGTGACAGGTCTTACTATCACAGTGACAGATAATAGTACGGACCCTAATACAGGCAGTTTAATCAATGATTCTTGGGTGTATACATGGAACTTTGGAGATGGAACCATAGTTACAGCTACTACAACTACAATAGGTAATACTCAGACTCAGACTCACACATACACCACTCCTGGAACTTACATTATTACTCTTACTATAACTGATAGTTCAGGTAATGTATCCGTTCGCACCATTCCTATTACTGTAAGTAGTGGATCTACTGGTGGCAGCACAACAGGTGGAACAAGTGGGAATAATACAAGTGCTGGAACAGGAGCGTTCTCAAGTGGTGGTGGATCATACTATGTCTTTATCCCTTCTACGGCAACGACTACCTCATTTGCAGCGTATGCAACAGCTCCTACTACAACAGTAATAAGCCCTACTGTACCTACAGTACTTGGTGTCTCAACTTCTACGAAAGCAACTTCTAAAGTAATCAAAACTAGCCAAACAAAGAAAGTTCTTAAGAAAACTATAGTGGAAAAGAAAAAAGCTTCTACCAAAGAAGAAATAACAAGAGCCCTAGAACTTGCAAAAGCAAAAAATGAAGAATTATCTCTTTGGAAGAGAATTGTAAAATTCGTAAAACGCGTAGTTTTAGGAAAAGAATAATATTTCCTCTTTTGGTTTGATATATACTGTATATCAATACATGGAGGAATCATCTACACAATCACCTATATCGAAATTCCTATCGGCAATATTCTATATCCTCTTATTTAGTGGTATTGCTTTTGGTGGTCTTATCTATAAAAAAGAAATACGCTTTGTCTTAAAAGAAGACCTTTGGAAAATAAGTCCGTGCAGTTTCACCATTACCTATTCTCTTGGAACATTCGATACTCAATTCGGCGTATCTAGAGAAGAGTTTTTAACAGATATAGAAAAATCAACATCTCTTTGGGATAAAGCTCTTAATCGTACGTTCTTCAAATACCAAGAAACTGGCGGTGATATTACAGTAAATCTTATTTATGATAAACGTCAAAAGACTACCGATAAATTGGAAGAAGTAAGTTCAACGATACAAGCTGGTAAAAATGAGTATGATGCAATAAAAGCTAAGTATGATGTAGCAAAAGCGGAATATGAAAAAGATGTAGCTATTTTGAACACACGCGCTAAAGAATACAAAGTAAAAGTGGATACTTATAATGCTAACGTTCTATATTGGAAATCTCGTGGAGGTGCCCCGAAGGCAGAATATGACCAACTAGTAACAGATAAATCAAATCTTGATACTGAAGCAGAAGAGCTTAAAACACTACAATCAGATATTAATGCAACACTCCCCGCCCTTAATGGTTTGGTAGATGATATGAACGAAGTTATCGCAAGATATAACCTTAGTATAAAAACCTATAACACTGTAGGCTCTGCGGTAGGTAAAGAATTCGATGAGGGTGAATATGAACAAAGTCTAGGTAAAAAATCTATTTCTATTTATCAATTCGATAATGACAATAAACTTATTCGAGTATTAGCCCATGAATTCGGCCACGCCTTGGGACTAGACCACGTACCAGATGACACTGATGCTATCATGTATTATCTTAATGAAAGCACTCGTGAATCTCTTACAAAGAGTGATATCGACGCATTAAAGGCAGTATGTAAAATAAACTAACCATCTCTACTCCTTCGCTATCCCTCCCCATAAAAATTGACAGTAATAATTTAATTAAGTAATATGACTACCAAGCTTCAATAAACCTAAATGGAGGTGCTGGTGAAAAAGAAACTTGTACTTAAAGAGCTTGAAAAGCTCCGTGAAAAAAATACACCGCGTGCGGGTAACAGATGTAAAAACAAAAACTGTGACGGGGAAGTTGTAAAGGAAGTGGCAAGTCTGTCACATGGTCAATACAGCTTCCATAGTCCTACATGTGAAAAATGTGGACGGACATATACCCATGCTCAAAACGTCCGCAAGGTTGGGATTGAGAAATTTGAGCGAGTGCTCACCGAACCCTTTACCATCTAGCTGCGGTCACGGCGAAAGATAAAAGTGCTTTGCGGATGCAAGGCACTTTTTTATTTCTAGACATCTTATATTACCTCTTCTCCCAGTGCTTTTCTTGTCTTACGAGAACCTGTGCTGGGTCATGGGTTGAAGCAAGAATCATTTTCACAGCTCGCTCCATGCGCATTCCTTGTGAACCTTTTAGATAGACCACATCCCCTGCTTTTAACATTTTTACAAGTTCACGTCCGGCATCAATTGAAGTATCGCACTGTAGTATGTGTTCATCTTTCATTTTGGCATCAAGAGCTCCTTCTGCTGTAATTCGTGATCTAATACCTACAGTAATTAACTTATGAGCAATTTTACCCGCAAGCATACCTATCTTATGATGTTCATCTTTGGAATACTCTCCAAGTTCAAGCATATCTCCTAGTACGGCGATTTTGCGTCCTTGTATATCTAAATCTTCTAATGTGTGTAGTCCGTGTTCTGTAGCTTTAGGGGAAGCATTGTACGTATCATCTATGATGGTAGTATCATTCATGCCTCGTAAAATCCTCATACGTCCTGCTGGGTGAGTAGCATTCATAAGAGATTCAACTGCATTTTCTAGAGGGATATGTAACTCTTTTGCTACAGCGATAGCAGGAAGAACAGAATATATTGGTGACTTACCGAGTACTCCTGGGATCTTTATATCGTATCGCTTGCTATCAACTATTACTTCAGCTGAAGTACCTTCTATAACATCACCACCGTATGCCTTCACGTTGAACGCTTGTACATCGGCTGTGTTATGAATACCGATACCCGTCGTGCGAGCTGTAGTTTGTTTTAGTAAAGTTAACGCATCATGATCATCAGCATTCCAAATAAACAACCCTTCTTGCTTCAGCGCTTCCACGAGATACCCCTTCTCTCTTACGACGGCGTCTCGATTCTCGAAAAACTCAATATGAACTGGAACTTGTCCGAACTGTGTCACCACAGTAATATCTGGCTTAATCCATGATGTAATATCTTTAATATCTCCTGGTCTATCTGCACCAATTTCAAGTACAAGGTGAGTTGGGTAGTCTTCTTCAAAAGATACTAATAATCCTTTAATCAAAATAAATATCCATGCGAAAGGATTGTTCCAACCTGACTTTTGACCCAAGATAGTAAGCGGTACACCGAATTCACTATTCATACTCTTTTGTGAACGACGCACATTCATGTGGTCTTTCATTACAGAATATATTGCATCTTTCGTAGAGGTTTTCCCGAGATTACCTGTTACTCCGATGATAAAAGGTTTCTTCTTCGCGAGGACCAATTTCGCTTCCCATGTAAGGACGGTAATAATAAGTGGTTTAATCAAATCTTTCATAGGTACTAAGAATTGGGTATTAAAGTATAGATACTAGTTTAACATAGAAGAGGGGCTTGTAAGCCGTG
>CAYVUY010000016.1:0-18066 GCA_964455195.1 uncultured Candidatus Saccharibacteria bacterium | reverse complement strand
CACTAATAGGACCCAGGAAACGGGAAGCACCATAAATAAGGGCGGTAATAACGATTACCTTCAAAATAAACCAATACTGTTCCTTAGTCTTCCCCCAACCAAACTTAAATAATTCTGTGATTGAAAAATTGTGTTTATGCATATCTAAGAAGTATAGCAAAGAAACAAAAATAAAAAACAAATACCCACACTTCTGTGTGGGTATTTGTTTTTTATTTTCTATCTTAATACTTACTCAGAAAGCAAATCGTAGAGGCGTGCTGTTGCTAAACCAATAACTGGTGTTGTAACAAGAAGAAGAGCTGAGAAAATGATTCCTCCTGTTGCTACTATGAATCCAACAGCCACATTAATGATAGCGATCGTCACTATGTACTGAGAGAGCTTCAAGGTGTGTCCCTTGGTCATTTTCCAACTTGATTTAAGAGCTGGTACTGGACCCATTTCTTTATCAATAATGAAGAACTTATAGAACTGAAGTCTCACTACAACATATGCTGCTGGGAAAAGTGAAAGAATGAAAAGTACTATCCATAATATTCCACCGGCAGTAAGATTCGAGAATCCGACTACGAATCCTAGTAGTTTCATAACGAAGATTATAAAAACAGCGAGTGATGTTCCTATTCCCACCAAAACACCGAAAAGTAATGACGCTAGAACATAATTCAAGAAAATCTCATATCCCTTGTATTTCTTGAATAAATCACCAAATGTAGTACCTTGACCTCTTGTAATCATTAAAAACACTGTTGTTAAACTAATACCTAAACAAAGCATGATAATTACCTCTATCGGTCTAGCTACAGACCGAGCAATATAGAGTGCGAGTCCTGCGAACACCATTACTTGTAGTACGTACAAGTAATTCACTTTAGTTTTTTCCCAGCCGAATAAAATTACATCCTTAATTGAAAAATTATGTTTGTTCATAGTAATTAAAGTATAACAAAACTAAAAAAAATTGTAGTAAGAAAAAATTTCATATGTTCATAACTAACACTTATCAAAAGTTGTAATATAAAAAAATTTTAGGCTTATCCACATAGGCATTTGGAGTACCTTGGGGTTATACTAATAAACATAAGCAGCCTTCCTTTGCGCTTTTGACATCATACTCACTTATGGTAGCAGCAGTGGTAGTTAAGGATGGTCGCCAACACCATGCACACTTATTGTAAAATACTAACCTTACAATACAACCTCCAATGACTAGCTCATACTTTTTTTATTTACTTCTTGGCTTCATCGTACTCTTCGAAGTTATAGCTATTCTTTTCCTAAAAAAGAAACCAGCAGAAGATGAAACAACTGAGTCAATTCCTAAACATCTCCTTACTAGAATTTTTAGAAATCCAGCCCTATCCCCTCGTGATCATCTAGCATGGGAAAAAGAAGGGGTATTTAACCCTGCTGCAGTTGAAATAGATGGTAAGATTCACCTCCTTTATAGAGCAGTTGGTTCAGACGGAGTATCTCGCGTTGGATACGCAAGTTCAAGTGATGGGTTCCATTTCGATGAAGTCTCTACCTACCCAATATTTGCTTTCGAAAAACCCAGGCTCCTTTATGCTGGTATTCAAAAGTACGACCCGATAATGTACCCGTCTGGTGGAAGCTTCGGTGGAGTTGAAGATCCACGTATTACAAGAATTGATGGAACTATTTACATGACCTTCAATGCCTTTGACGGATGGGATTATATTCGTATTGGTCTTACTATGATTAGTGAAGCTGACTTCCTCAAGAAGCGATGGAGTGCGTGGAGTAAGCCTATACTTCTTTCACCTCCTGGAGAAATTCACAAAAACTGGATGGTCTTCCCTGAAAAGATTAATGGTAAGTTTGCAATCATACACAGCATCTCACCTAAGGTTGAAGTAGAATACCGATCATCACTTACTACTATTGGTACAAGAGACCCATTCATTAAAAGTCCTGTTGGTGTGCGTACTGCTGGTTCAAAGGGTTGGGATTCCAGAATTCGTGGAGCAGGACCACCACCATTAAAAACAGATAAGGGTTGGCTTGTTCTCTATCATGCAAATCAACATACTGAACCTCATAAGTACAAGTTAGGAGCACTTCTTTTAGACTTAGAAGATCCAACTCAAGTAATTGCTAAATCTGTTCTTCCTGTTCTAGAACCTGATCAATGGTACGAGAATGATAGTAAGCCAGGTATCGTATATGCATGTGGGGCTATTATCCGCGATAATAATGGTAATGGTAACAATCTCTACGTATATTATGGTGGAGGAGATAAGTATGTATGCGTAGCTCATACTCACCTAGAAACACTTCTAGATTGGATGATTACCCACGGTTCAATGGATGATGCTGACTAAACCAATAAACATTACTACACTAGCTTAAAAGATATGTACACAGTAAACCGCTCGAAATATAATCCCTTGTTACAACC
The DNA here is from genome assembly GCA_964455195.1 of uncultured Candidatus Saccharibacteria bacterium. Classification (GTDB taxonomy): domain Bacteria; phylum Patescibacteriota; class Minisyncoccia; order Phycocordibacterales; family UBA5272; genus UBA11704. The sequence goes on along the minus strand of CAYVUY010000016.1, from coordinate 15,641 downwards.
TAGTGTCGACCGTTCGTGGGAAGCAGTAGCTACTCTTAATGGATGCCCGATTCGTGTTGGTAATGAAATACACATGGTGTATCGTGCTATCGGTAAGCCTGATTTAGTGTTTTCTCCTCGAGTTGATAATTCTATTATTGCGAAAACCGTTTCAAAAGATGGTAATACATTTGGAGCCACCTCCCAGCTCATTGTTCCTGCTGAAGAGTTCGACCGTTTTGGATGCGAAGATCCTCGCGTTACTTTCTTTGAAGGTAAATACTATATCTTCTACACAGCGTTGTCAGTCATTCCTTTTCAGGCCTCTGGTATTAAGGTGGCTGTTGCCATAAGTGATGATCTAGAAACTATTACAGAAAGACACTTGGTTACTCCATTCAATGCGAAAGCAATGACCCTCTTCCCTGAGCGTATCAATGGTAAAGTGACTGCGATATTTAGTATCCATACTGATCAGCCACCTGCGAATATGGTAATTGTTCAAGCACAGGAAATTTCTGATCTTTGGAGTCAAGACTTCTGGGATGCGTGGTATGCTAACTACGGTGATAATATTCTTACCCTTGATCGTTCTCCACAAGATCACTGTGAAGTAGGTGCTCCCCCTATTCTTACTGATGCAGGGTGGCTTCTTATCTATTCTCATACACAACACTACTTCGACGAATCTAAGCGCCTCTTCGGTATCGAAGCAATACTTCTAGATAGAAATAATCCTTTCAAAATTGTAGGAAGAACTAACAGTCCTATCATCGTTCCAGAAGCATCATATGAAATATATGGAATGGTGAAAAATATAACCTTCCCAAGTGGTGCAATACTTCATGATAATGGCAGACTAGATATTTATTATGGCGCCGCAGATACTATCTGTGCACGAGCTTCTGTGTCTCTTAAAGATCTTATTTCTTCCATGAAGGGTGAGTACAGATCATTTATGGCAAGGTCATTTGATAATCCACTCCTTCTTCCATTACCTAGAAACGCATTCGAAGCACGTGCAGTATTTAATCCAGCTTCTATCGAAATAGATGGTATTATCTACATTCTTTATCGGTCCATGTCGATGGACAATACTTCAACTATTGGTCTTGCTATAAGTCATGATGGTAGGAAGATTACAGAAAGACTCGATTACCCTATATACGTTCCTCGCGAAGAGTTCGAACAGAAGAGAGTGCTTCCTGATGGGAACTCCGGATGTGAAGACCCTCGTATTACTCGTGTTGGAGACACACTTTTCGTACTCTATACTGCATATAATGGTGTGACTCCTCCTGCAGTAGCTATAGCGCATATCTCTGTTGAAGATTTCGTAAAGAGAAGATTCGAGAACTGGTCAAAGCCGCGACTACTTTCCCCTTCTATGGTAGATGATAAGGATGCGTGTATTGTTCCAGGTAGATTCCCACATGGGCATCTTGTATTTCATAGAATCGGTAATCAAATCTGTGCTGACTTCCTAGAAGACATAAAAGATGAGGCTCATATGCTCAATCGTTGTATAGAAATACTTCGACCTCGATATGGAATGTGGGATGAGAAGAAAGTAGGAATCGCTGGCCCACCAATCAAAACTGAACACGGTTGGTTACTTTTCTATCACGGAGTATCTGCGAATGGAATCTATCGTGTGGGTGTAGCACTCCTTGATAAAGATGACCCGACATATGTTATTTCTCGTCTTAGCGACCCAATATTCGAACCTCAAGAAAAGTATGAGCTTGAAGGTCAAATTCCTAACGTAGTCTTCCCATGTGGAGCAGTATTACGTGATGATACTATCTTCATGTACTACGGAGGAGGAGACTCAGTAGTTGGTCTTGCTACGTGCTCACTTAACAAACTTATTTCTGTGTTATTACCAAAAGAATTACAAGAAGCCTAAACCACCATGCCAAAAGGAATACTATTTGATCTCGATGATACTCTTGCAGTCAGTAAACAACCTGTCACCAAAGAAATGGCAGAGCAATTTTCTAAGTTACTCTCTATAATGCCTGCAGCTATTGTTTCTGGTGCAATGCCAAGCCAAATCAAAAACCAGTTCGTTGCATATTTACCAGAAGGAACTAACTTATCTAATCTCTATCTTTTCCCTGAGGGTGCCGCAGAAGGATTTTCATGGGATGGAAATAATTTCAAAGTAGAATATTCTCATGCTTTTTCTAAAGAAGAAGGTGAGGAAATAACCAATGCACTTAATCAAGTGCTCGATGAAACTCAAATCGTGGCTTCAGAGCCTTCTTATGGAGAACGAATAGAAAATCGTGGTGGTCAAATCACTCTTTCTGCTCTTGGTCAAAAGGCACCAGTAGAAGCTAAACGTACATGGGATCCAAATAAAGAAAAGCGTCAAATACTTCGTAAAAGACTTTATGAAATAATTCCTGGGTACGAAATATCTCTTGGAGGTATGACGTCTGTTGATATCACCAAAAAAGGTATCAATAAAACTCTTTCTGTTTTATGGCTCGCGGAAAAACTTAATGTACCTGTAACTGAACTTCTTTATATAGGTGATGCACTTTTTGAAGGAGGTAACGACGCCATAGTAAAGGAGACAGGTGTACCCACACTACAGACCTCTGGCCCAGAAGAAACTTTTACCATTATAGGAAAATATCTGCAATAAGCACTATGCTTTCTTGGATAAAAACACACAAGACTCTGACTTTTATTAGTATATTTCTTTTAGTTTTTCTGCCGATTTTTACACTTGTAACCTCTGAGTATCTTTTAAGATATCTACGAAAGGAAATCGATAACACCATTAAAATAGAAGCTACTAATATATCCGCATGTAAATATTTACCAGTTGGAAACAAGGCTTGCGGAGGACCTGCTGGATACACTGTTTATTCTGCGGAAACAACTGACATAGAACGCTACTCTCGGCTTTCGGCAAAAGCTAATACACTTAGCTTAATTATATCTTCGATGATTTCAATTGTTTCCGGACCGACCATATCAACATGTAGCATAGCAGCTCCACCCAAAATTAAATTAATTGATGGGAAATGTGTTACTGCTCGAGACTAAAAGAGTATTCTTTTACCGCCAAAGAAAAGCTTCTGCACTAGTGCTTAAGTCTAAGACCCCATGCTGAAGCTTCTGGGAGTCTTTCTTTCCGTGCGAGAGTGAACTGATAGAATCCAAATATCCAAGTAAATACCACAGCTATAAATTTATATATTACCCACACTTCTGGGGTAAGTAACATTCTCGCAATCTCGTTTCCAATAGTAAGTAAAAAGAAAAATATCATCCATCTCTTAGAAAGTTCCATCCACCCCTTATCTGTCATTGCGAAGAAGTCATTGAAAAATGTTTTTAGAATTGATTTTCCTTGTAATAGTCCAAAAAGTAAAATAAGTGCAAAAAATAAATTATAAAGAGTATCCTTTACAATAATGAAAAGCGGACTATCGAACATAAGCGATAGTGAACCGAAAAATACAATAGTACCTGATGCGAAAAGCCCGAACTTAGGAATTCTCTTTTCTACAAACCATGAAAATATAATACATAGCACGGCCACTACTATTAATCCTTTAATTCCTGTATTGAAACCTTTCGTCTCTGAAAGAATAAGAAATGTGAGTATTGGAAGAAACTCAGCTGTCGAGTTGGCAATGAGGCGCCAAGTATCCATCATTTTGGAATCTTTGTGGTGTCTAGTCATGAATTTACTTACGGGTATAAATAGTAGTCTCCCCTGGTTGAATACCAACAATTTCTCTCTCTGGATCTTCGATACTAAAGAGATATCTAGTAGGCTTACCGTTAATTGTTACTGTAATCGAAAGAATATTATTAGAAATAATTTGCCAATCACCTTTCTGAATAGGGCTTGCCGGTACTACGAACACTGCTTTTTTATTTCTTTTAATAATTACTTCTATACCGTGTTCTGATGAGTAGTTTCCAGCAAGTACCTCTCCTGCTATAGATTCATCAGTGGGTGTCGAAGTACTTGTAGTGTTTACAGTAGACCCATCTTCTGCTGTAAGACGAATCTGCTCATTAAGTAAATCTGAGGTTTCTTTTTTATTTTGAGTTATTACAGAAAGAACATCTCTTTCTTGAAATAAATAGTATCCGCCAATAGCTACGAACATAAAAGCCATGATGAACGCGAAAATTCTGTATACCATATACTAAATTATAGTATAACGTTAATTACTAGCTCCTGATAGGGATATCTACTGCGTAATTCTCTTTGCGAATGGAAGAACTGCTTCCGTAGCCATAACAAAACCAGCAGCGTTTTTATGTCCTCCGCCACCATATTTCATTGCAATTTCAGATAAGTCCACTTCACCATTACCTCGTAATGAAACTTTAATCATCCCATCATCAAATCTATATGACATAACAAACGGTGGGTATTTCGTATAAAGTTTTTTTAATGCGATGGATTTTTCATTAATCGGTAAAGAGAAATTAACACAAGCTATAGTATGTCCTTCAAATTCAACAAAATCAGGCTTATCAATGATGGTATCAATAATTAGCTCTAAATAATCATCCTGAGCTTTTCCTATTTCTTTAATTTTTTCTATTTTTGATTCATCTTCAAAGTCATTCAGCAATGCTTCATATGCTTCAAAAGAATATGGTTTAGAAAGTACATACGTGATGAGACTAGAATATATATTCTCCTTATCTTTTGCGAGATCAATAATTTCAAGAATTTTAATAAGTTCAGGTATGTTACTTGATACGAAATATTCCCATGCGATGTATGCCCCAGAGTGATTAGACGAGTACACGTGCTCTTTAACACTTTCAACAGCTTCTTTAGCAGAAATATGATGGTCTAATACTACTAAACGTTTATTTTCTTTTTCTAATGTAAGTAATGTTTCCTTTGAGTAGCTATAGTCGAGAATATATACCTCTTTATTAATTAAACCTTCTGGTGGTACTAATCTATCGCTACATGCTATATATGTTGCACTAGTACCAAACTTTTTATAGGCAGCAAAAGCAGCACCGAATCCATCTTGGCAATGAGCATGATAAATAACCACTATATCTTTTAGATCTTCCATAATCTATCTATTCTAGCATTTCCCATGTATATAACATAGAGAAAATGCTGAATAACCCTTTCTTATAAAGGTTACTGTACGAAACTCTAAAAAAATGTTATTATGTATTATCATCAAATAAATCGCCCACGTGGGCATTTTCATTTAGTATGGCTATAGACAAAGAAATTCCAGTTGGAGGAGAAGCAGTACTTCGTTTCGACGATGTAAGCTTTTCATATGGTGAAAATAAACCTATTCTTATCGAGAGTAATTTCGTAGTGCGTAAAGGTACTAAGCTTACACTCATGGGTCAAAACGGTGCTGGTAAGTCTACCCTCTTTTCTTTAATTATGGGTGAAAAGAAACCAGATGAAGGTCGTATTATTATCGGACCTAATCTTCGTGTTACTATCGCTAAGCAATTCATCCCTCACAGTAAATGGGAAATGACAGTGCGTGAATTCCTAGAAGAAGCGTTCGATGAAAAGGTATATGATATCGACAAGCGTGCAAAATCTGTTTTTGAAACAGTAGCGCTTACCGTGTCTCTTGATTTACATATTAAACAACTCTCTGGTGGTCAAAAAGGTCGCCTCCTTATCGCACAAGCACTTATCTCTAAGCCTGATATCTTGCTCTTAGATGAACCAACTAACAATCTAGACAAAGCTGGTATCAAACTTCTTACAGAGTTCATGAAAGAATATGATGGTACAGTTATTGTTATTTCTCACGATGCACACTTCCTAAACGACTTTACACATGGAGTTATCTATATGAACGTGCAAACCAATCAAGTAGAACAGTACGTTGGTAACTACTATAAAGTGGTAGAGGATATTAAACGCCAAATAGAGCGTGCCGAAAGAGCTAATGCTCAACTCGAAAAAGAAATTCAAGATAACAAAGATAAAGTAAACTTCTTCGCGCTTAAAGGAGGTAAAATGCGTAAGCTCGCAGCAAAACTAAAAGACGAAGTAGAAGAACTTGAAGATAGCAAAGTAGAAGTACGAAAGGATGATAAGACTATTAAACCATTCACTATCCCCTGCCAAGAAAATATCGGTAGTGTTATCGTATCATTTGAAAAAGTAGAAGTATTACACGACGGTAAACCAGTTTCTCGTAATTGCTCTATAGAACTTCGTAAGGGAGATAAGTTACATATCATAGGTCCAAATGGAATCGGTAAAACTACCCTATTAGAAAAAATTGCTAAAAGAAATGTAAAGGGTATTACTATTCAAGATAATATTAATATCGGCTACTATAGACAAGACTTCACTACGCTTGATTTCAATAAAACTCCGTATGACGAACTAAAAAGTATTTTGGATCGCCATGATGAACATCTCATCCGTAGTGTGTCGGCATCACTTTTACTTGGTGGTCGTGAAATATCTCATCCTATTGGATTACTTTCTGAAGGTCAAAAGGGATTACTTATGTTCGCGTACCTCCGCTTACTACGACCAGGACTTCTCATTCTCGATGAGCCGACTAACCACATCAACTTCCGTCACATTCCGATAATCGCAGAAGCACTTAAGAATTACGAAGGGCCAATGATTATAGTTTCTCACGTTGGAGAATTCGTTCGTGAGCTCGGTATCACTCAGACATTAGACTTAGGTAAATTATAAAACACCCCCTTGGCGAGGGTGTTTTACTTTGGTGCGACGAGCAAGTTACTTATCTCGCAAAGTTTTGTTTCGAACGAGGTTGTATCCTCCTTTCTCATCTCGAACGATATAAAGACCACGCTTTTCAAGTGCGGCGTTAACGTCAAGCTTGAGTTGGGTTACAAGGTAAGACTCCTTACCACATACTGCAGTAGTAAGGAGATACTCCGGATACTGCAACTGAAGTTCAGTGATACGGTAGGTAAGCTCCACCGCTGACATGAATGCCTGCCCCAAATTGGGGAGCATGCTTAATTTCTGTGCCTTCTTGAACATGGACATCATCGGTCGCGGAAGAGTCAACTCAGAGAGTACATTGTCTATACGACCCCCTTCCTTGGGTGGGAACAACAATGAACTGAGTGTTGGAACATATACCACGTGATCCGCCATCGGAGATACGAACCACAGAAACCTTTTCTTGTCGATTATCATGACGTGGGTCATGATAAAGGTCTGGAGCATCATATCAATCAAGATTGCCATTGAAACTCCGTAGAACTCACAGAGGATGCGACATGTTTCTTTCGTTTCTTCTGTGATGATAATCATCGCTTTTTCGGGTTCCGTTGTCATGCTTAGTCCCTTTCCTAGGAAATGAAGCTTCACTCATAACTCTATACTAGACAAGCTTATTTGCAAATACCTCTTATATACAGTGGACAAAACTTATTAAATAAGGTATAATAGTATTTAAGTAAGCAACTCCACAGATATGTGCTCAGTGCTTATGGTTACTAATTAGTTTCTCAAAAAATGAACAATAAACTTTACATCGGGGGTATTCCTTATTCAGCAACTAACGAAGACATGAAGGCGCACTTTGGTGCAGCTGGAACTGTTCTCTCAGCACAGATCATCATCGACAAGATGACAGGTCGTTCTAAGGGATTCGGATTCGTTGAAATGAGTTCTGATGAGGAGGCGAACAAAGCTATTGCTATGTTCCATGATCAAGATTTCATGGGACGCAAGCTTACAGTTAACGTAGCTCGCCCACTTGCTCCACGTGAGGATCGTCCTCGCCGTTCATTCTAAGTAACCCTTAGACTGATAAAAGAAAAACTCTGTCCGCAAGGACAGAGTTTTTCTTTTATTGAAATGAAAAATACACGAAGTATTCTTGATTGCCATCTCCACCTTGAATGCTACATGGAAATACTTCTATATGTGTACCTCCAATAGACGCACATTTTTCACTCAGTGTAGTAAGAACATCTTGTACTAAATCTTCGTCTTTCACTATTCCCTTCTTCGTATTACCTTTACCGACTTCGAATTGTGGTTTAATAAGCAAGAAACATTCGGTTGTATCATTACTTAATTTTTTAATGGTTTCTATAACTCCCTGTAGTGAAATAAAAGAAAGATCAGCAACAATAATATCGTATTGTTTTTTGGATACGAAAAAACGTATATCAGTATTTTCAAAAACTGCTACACGGCTATCATTAAGCAAGCTTACATGTGTCTGAGCAGTACCCACATCTACCGCATCAACATGAGAAACCCCGTGACGAAGTAAACAATCTGTGAATCCCCCAGTAGAAGACCCAACGTCAAGAGCTATCTTTCCTTTCAAATGAGCTTCAATGCTCTCTTTATATATATGCGTTAATGCTCCTTCTAACTTTTCTCCTCCTCTTGAAACATACTTACGTGAACCTTTTACATCTAAAATATCAGTAGCGAAAATCTTACGCGTTTGCTTCGTACAAATATCACCATTTACTTCTACGTACCCCTTTTCTATCATTTCTTGTGCTTCTGTACGACTAGTACAAAGCATTCTCTCTACAAGAGCTTGATCTAAGCGTAATGTGTCTATGGTATGCATACGTACTTGTGTCTCTAAATCTTACTAGCTACTAAACTACCTGTTATCTATACTCCTATTATTCTTTGACCCACCCTCGAGCGATAAGGGCTGCCTTAGCTGCGGAAGATTCTGCCTCTTGTTTACTCTTGCCTTCACCTTCAGCAATGTACTTATCATCGAAATAAATAGCCATCTTGAATCTCTTATCATGATCAGGACCCATCTCTTCTATGAGTTTATACACTGGGGTAACACCAACTTCTTCTTGGGATTTCTCTTGGACGAAACTCTTAGGATCTTTATACAAACCTTTTTGTATTACGTCATCAGTTTTAATGAGAAGCGTTTTTGAAACAAAATCTTTCACAGCGTCGTACCCTTGATCTAAATAAAGAGCACCTAAGAAAGCCTCATACGCATCTGCTAATATAGACCCTCGAGCGCGTGACGTATCCTTCGCTTCACCTTTTGAAAGTTTAATAAGGTCATTAAAATCAAGGCTATTCGCTACGTCTCCTAGAGTGATAGCGTTCACGAGAGCAGAACGGTACGCGGTAAGGTCTCCTTCATTGTGATGAGGATAGTTAGTATATAAAAATTCTGTAGTAACAAGTTCTAAGATCGCATCACCTAAGAATTCTAAACGTTCATTATGTTCTAATCCAGAACGAGGATTCTCATTAATAAAACTACGGTGAATAAAGGCTTGTTCTAGAAGCTTTTTATTAGAGAATGATTTTGGTAGTGTTGATTCAAATTCTGAAAGTGTCATAACGGAATATAAAAAACGTAATAGGTATTATTAATTTTCTTCTGTGGGTAGCGGTGTTCCTCCCCCTACATGAGAAAGGCCTTTTCGAATAAGTGGCATGATATCATCGTACATGCGTAAATCCTCTAGTTCAGAAAGAGGGAACCACTTAGCGTCATCGAGTCCCCCTTTCTTTTCAAGAGCAAGTGGTGTGAACTTGGCTTTCGCTAAGAAATAATGCACGTGCTTTATCACCTTTCCAACTTCTGGTTTATTAGCTATGTATTCATTCTCGCCGAGAGTAGTGATTATTTCGGTGTCGATGCCGATTTCTGATTTTATTTTTTTGATAGCAAGAGCTTCTATGTTACCCTCCCCTTCTACTTTACCCTTCGTGAGAGTCCAGTATCCGAAAACATCGTGAACGAGAGCAACTCGAGTAATCCCATCATGAATACTGTACACAACTGCTCCAGCTAAGTTCTCTTTCGGGGGAGGAGTGCTAGACTTTTTACTTGTCTGAGCTTTTTCTGGTTCACCCATTTCTTTATATATAGCACCGAGAACTCCGTTAATGAACTTACCGGATGTGTCACCTCCGAAAGTCTTGGCGAGTTCGATAGCTTCGTCGATTGCTACCTTAGGTGGAACTTGAGTGCGTTCTCCGAAAAGAAGCTCACAAAGTCCAAGTCTTAGAATGTTTCTATCTATGGTATTTATTTTTTCAAGTGGCCAATCAGGTGCTGCGCGGACGATAATATCATCAAGCGTAATTTTGCGACTAAGCACATCCATAACTAAGGAAATAACAAAGTCATTATCGTTGAAACTTTCGGCTAATTCTTCACGATTACGAACAACAATAGACTCCACTGCATCCTTGGCTGCAGAGAGGTTTTCACACATATCAAGTTCAAATAGTGTTTGAAGTGCTAGTGTTCGTCCTATGTGTCGATTACTCATAAATTGTGAATGTGCTGGAAACGGAGGGGTTTAATTAGGTTTAAGCTTTTTTAGCTTTAATCTTTAATACTTGCTTACCTTTATAATATCCACAAGCATCACATACCATGTGGGATTTTGTCATTGCTTGACAATTAGAGCACGCAACAAGGTTAGTAGCCTTAAGCGCGTGATGGCTTCGGCGATTCGCTGTATGCGCACGTGTATGTCTCATTCGTACTACCATAATAGTATTATTATACACCATTTTACTTATTTTGACAAATCCACAGATTCGTAAGAATAATCCCTTCCTCCCTCACTATTTTCTAATTAAGGGGTTACAAATCCGGTACCGTCAAATACACCCCCTGGTAAAGTGCCCGTAGAAGAACTAGTATCTACTGGGGTTGTGGTGGGAGTTGTTGTTGTGTCTGTAGTTGTAGCTACTGAGGTTGTATCAGTTGATGTAGTAGATGATGCAGTTGTATCTACGGATATCGTTGAAGATGCGTTAGAATCTGCCGGTGTGGTTGAGGTTGCATTCGGGTCTATTGGTGTGGTTGAGGTTGCAGTAGAATCTACCGGTAAAGTACTTGATGCGGTGGAAGTAGAAGTATCTGAAGTTCCGCCAATAAGAGAAGTGTTAGTAGAACTTCCTGTATCAGTGGAAGTAGAAGTAAGTGGGGTGGTTGAGCCTAGTCCGTTTTTATCAAGAAGATTCTGTAGTGTTCCTTTGTCGATACATACATCATCCAAACAGAACTTCTTCGCACTTATACGACCGAACTCATCAATACTCCAACTACCATTAGCAGAAGAGATAGCTTTGATATTAATAATAGCTACACCATTAGCATTGAGGTCTACGTTACCTGTGGTAAGCATATTAGTGGTGGATGCATACTTACCGTTAAGATCTAGCTTATGATTACCTACTTGAAGAAGTACTAAGACGGTACCATTACCTACATCATCAGATAATGCGATACCGATAGAGCGTCCTTCACCGGTTAGTTTCATACCATAACCCTTGCGAGTTCCTGAAACCGTAATATAATCCCCTCTCTTAATAAGTCCATTCTCGCTTGTTACCTTTACTGGTACACGACCTGTGAATGCTACTGGAACTCCATTTGCTATGGTTCCCCCTAAGCGTACTCCTGGAGCAGTAGAGACGATACCGATAGCTTCGTAATCTTCACGTGCCTTACGTACTGTACTCATCTCGTATGTAGATGAAGCGTCGCTTGAGGCTGTTGGTGACCATGAAGTAGTACTTGTTCCAAATGCTACTATGGTTCCGGCATCAAGCGCTTCTTCTGCTTTGAAGGTTTCTGCAATATCTGCGGAGTTATCTACATCAAAGCCAGTAGCGCGAATCTTACCTGAAACTCTTAAGACTTCGTCAGCAAGAGCAATGCCGTTATTTCCTATTCCTACAACACCAGAAGAAGCATTAACGAAGAGTGTAGAAGAAGAGGTGTTGGTTCCTACACGTACATTACCCCATACGTCTAACTTCTCAGATGGAGCTGTTGTACCGATACCGAATGCTCCACCAGTACTGATAGTAAGTAGTGTTGAAGTACCTGATTGATTATCGATGAATCCAGTTCTTTGATCTAATTGTTGTAATGCTTTCGTAAGAATAGCAGTGTAGTTCTCGTAGTGGAAACCTCCGATAACACCGTTTGCATCCTTCTTCACAAGTCTTGGGTCTATAGTATCAGCTTCTTCTGCAATAAATCCAACTTGGGTAGTAGTACCCATGAGCATGTCAGCGTTAAACTTAAATGTTACTGGGCGGAGTGCATTCACGATATTGAGCCCGTCTACTGAAGTAAGTGATGCGATTGTATTCTTGAAACGTAGAGATGATGGAGTACAGATAATATCCCCAGCGGTATTCGCAGAAAGTGTACCTGAGGTTGTACATCCAGTTTGATTAATTGATCCCGCAACTGAAAGAACTTGACCTGGTGTGGTTGTTCCGATTCCAACTCTACCACTATCATTATTTACAAAGAGAGCGTGTCCACCACCTGCCTTAAAGGTAATATCTGCTTGTCCATACATAGTTGTAGCATTTACTGTTGTAGGAATAGCATTAGATCCTCCAAGATAAAGAGACTCATTAATAGTAATGTTGTTGGTGGTAACTGGCATCGTCAGAGATCTATATATATAATTAGAAGTACGAACAGAAACAACATAAGACTTACCAACTGAAACTGATACAGGGGTAATACTACTTGATACCCAAGAGTTCACACTGCCAGAAACTGTAGTACTTGCAAGCACTGTTCCGCCTGGGTATTCATACAATCTAGCAGTTCCTGTTGTAGTTCCCATATACGCCCACAAAGCTGTAACTTGTCCAGGAACATTAGGAGTAAATCTATATCCCATGTTGAAATCTGCTGCTGCAGTGTTAGTTGCAGCAGTACATGCTGTCTGGCATGGATTTTCAGAAACTGAACTTAGTGGGGTTACAATATCAAGCTGTCCAAGTGGGGTTGAAGTTCCAATACCAACCTTTACAGAATCAGTTCCAGTACCTCCGAGTATAAGAGCGCTCGATGTACCGACTGATGCATTTTTACCAATGGCGGTCGCATTATCAAGTGCTGTTGTTGAAGCGATAGTACTATCACGTGAGGCTTGATACCCTAAGAACAAACTATAATTATCAATAATTGAATTTTGATTACTATTGAAGTCACCTAAATTGGCAGTTCCTGCCGCATAACCTAGAGTGGTATTACCTACACCGACAGTATTTAAATACATAGATTCTGCTCCGACTATTGTGTTATAAGACGCAGTCGTACCACTACGAGCTGCTTCTCTACCGAAAATAGCATTGAAGCTTCCTGTTGAAGCTTGTTCACCAGCGTTATTACCGACTACTGTATTATTACCAGCCGATGTAGCATATGTCATGGATTGTAAACCAATTGCAACATTGGCATTACCGGTTGTGAGAGATGAGAGAGCTGCACCTCCAATACCAACATTCCAAATTCCTGTAACCGTATCATTTCCTGCATTACCAAAGAAATAAGATGAAGCAGAACTTGAAGCTCTTAACATAACTGTGCCGTCCATTCTTAAGAATTGACCTTTAGCTATATTAATATCTCCTCCTACATCAAGCTTATATACTGGAGAAGTAGAAGCAATACCAACATTACCACTAGAAAGAATAGTCATTTGTGACGAAGCTCCATTGGCAACACGGAATTGAATATTATTTCCTGATGGACGGTTGATATATAGTGTCTTATCTGTCGGACTACTTGCGAAGTTATAATCAGTATTAGCTGTCATGGCTCCTGTAAGACTAATAGCGGTAGAACTATTACCTAATCCATTTCCTGCAATTCCTACCACCATCGCTCCTATTCCTTCACCTGCCACTACGAAACGGTTAAGTGGTGATGAAGTTCCAATACCAACATTTCCATTAGCTAGAACATTAAAGATTGATGTTGATGAAGCAACTGAGAAAAGACTTGAGCCTCCAGTGAGTGTCGTCGATGCGACTGAGAGTGTAGCGCCAGGAGCAGATGTACCTATACCAACATTACCGTTTCCAAGAATTACAAGTCTATCTGCACCATTACTGTTTGCGGTAAATATCTTACTAGTTGAATTCATATCAGTGGTCTTTATGAGAAGTCCATTAGCATTCGATCCCGCTAAGGTATTAAGAATTGCAGCAGTGTATCCAGTAGCAGAATCTCCCGCTGAGTGTTCCCATACGAATGAGTTAGAACCAGCAAGCCCAAGAGATGAAGCATCCAAGACGTTAGATTGTCCAGAGTTAGTTAATTTAAATGAAGGAGATGTTGTTCCTACTCCTATGTTGCCAGCGTTAGTAATACGAAGTACTTCTGTACCGTTATTAACCCGCCACTTATATCCACTAAATGAACTTTGTGTACCATTGAAATCTAAGAAACCAGTAGTTGTGTCTCGACCAATGGTGTACTCATCACCACTTGCATCCATAAGACTGAGTTTTGCAACACCAGAAGCATTAGTATCAGCAATACGTAGTGTCGCTGCAGTAGATGCTCCGGAGATAGTAAAGAGGCTACTTGGAGTGGTGGTACCTACTCCCACATTACCAGCGTTAGTAACAACAAGTCTCTCTGAACCTGCGGTACCTAAAGCAATATATCCACCTCCTGCCGTGGTGTAATCTCCAGCACCAACCTCAATGTATGCCTTGGATCCATCAGTAAATGAGTTATCTACTGCATATTGCATACGATATCCAGTTCCTTGCCATGTAGCTCCAGCAACTCTACGATATGGTGATAGTTGTAAACGACCTATATTACCAACATTATTTTGAAATTCGAATGGATACGCATAAGAACTTGTAGCTGAACCCAAGACAGTAGTGTCTCCTACTAAAAATCGAGTAGCAGAGTTTGATCCAACTCCATATGGATTAATGACAAGATTTGCTCCAGGTGTAGATGAGCCAATTCCAACATTTCCATTAGCAAGGACGCTAAGAAGTGATGTCCCTGTAGAAGAAGCTATGTTGAATGGATTAAGAGCACCTGATCCTTTCACATTGAAAGTGATGGTAGATGAGGTGGCGTTAACTCCAGCCACTGTACCATTATCCATAAATATACCTGTTGTGAGACCTGAAGCTGAAGAGAAACGTGCAACTAATCCGTTTGAACCTGTTCCACTCACACCTGAAAGTCCGAGAGATGATGTAGCTACCCATTGAGTAGAGGTACCAGTAGTTTGAAGTATCATACCAATCGTTCCAAGAGAAGTATTGGCATCGACAAATCCTCCCGTTAATTGTAAATCACCTGAAACAGTAAGTTTGCGTCCTGGTGTGGTGGTACCAATACCAAGATTTCCAGTACTTGTAAGTCTCATTCTTTCTGTTGTACTACCTGTACCAACATTACTAATTGCATTAGTATAGAAACTCATAAATGTATCCCAACTTGTACCTCTTCCAAATGCGATTGCAGCTGCACCTCCACCTCCACCTGATTGATATGTAATAGCATCTTGTGACTCTCCTGCGACAGAACCTTGTATTCTAAGACCATTGCCTGTGAAAACTGCGATGTCAGTTTGTGATGATGTTGAAGTAATAGAAGTACCTAAAATATGAATTTTTTGAGAAGGGGCATTAGTTCCAATACCAAGACGAGTGTTGGTATTATCCCAGAAAAGATTTGTATTATTTTGAGATATTAATCCATTAGTACCTATAAATGGTAGTGAACCTGCTGTAAGAGCTGTTAGGTAGGTATCTGTTTGTACGGAAAGATTAGTAGAAGAAGCATTTACTGCAAAAAGTTTAGTAGCAGTAGCATTAGTAGCTACGAGGTTAGTAGTAGAAGCATTCGTAGCAAATA
>CAYVUY010000015.1:0-18201 GCA_964455195.1 uncultured Candidatus Saccharibacteria bacterium | reverse complement strand
ACATAATACCTAGAGATATTAGACTTAAATTAGATATAAAAATGATAATAAAGAAACTAATAATTCCAAACTTAGCCAAGCAATAAAAGGAAAGTGCTAAGTGAGTCATGCAATAATATCACAAGTTGTAGTAATTTGCAAACATCATGTAGGACAAAATTCTTACTCCGTTTTACTCAATGAACTTACCTTATAACCTCTTTTTAAAGGACTTTCTAGAGAAATTTCACTAACGTTTCTTTTTGCCGTATAATCATTCGATGTCAAAAACTCTTAAAAATATCTCCATACTTATAATCCTTGTTTTTGCTTTGATTGGCGTTGTACTTACTGGCGGTTATGTTGCTGTACGAACAGGGCTTACCAATACTGAAGGAATTATAGACCTACAAAATAGGAATTTCATTGTAAATAAAGGAGAATACATACGTTTTTCTTTAGCTCATACTCCGGAATGGGTGGCTTTTAGACAAGCAATTGCTAAAGATAAGCCTTTGATTGACAGGATATCGAAAGATACGGGGGTTTCTTCTAGAACTCTGATAGCACTGCTTGTTCCGGAGCAAATGCGCTTATTTTATAGTGATAGACCGCTATTTAAAAAGATTTTTTCACCACTTAAAATTCTAGGTGCGCAAAGTCAGTTTTCATGGGGAATATTTGGAATAAAGGAGGAAACTGCAAAATTAGTTGAAATACACTTGAAAGACAAGACTTCTCCTTATTATTTGGGGCCAAAATTTGAAAAAACCCTTGATTTTAAAACAGAAGATCATGACAAAGAGCGTTTTGAGCGTATAACTGATCAACATGACCATACGTATTCATATCTTTATGCCGCACTTTATATACTTCAAATTAATAAACAGTGGGAAAATAAAGGTTTTTCAATTAAAAATAGACCTGAAATACTTGCGACCCTTTGGAATTTGGGCTTTTCTAAGTCAATTCCGAATGCAGATCCAAAATCAGGTGGGGCAACTATGGATATCAATGGTAAAGAGTATAGTTTTGGAGCTTTAGCGTATGAATTCTACTATTCCGATGAACTCATTGAGCTTTTTGATATAAAATAATTTTGTCCTTTTAAATAAGGCACTTATCAACATATACCCTTTAATAAAAAACTTCTTTCGACACAAACGTTTTATACTTAATAGTAGAAGTTCCTCCTTACTAAGTTTTTAAACACTATTTTAAATATATGAAATCATTACATATGGTTGCATGGATTCTTTTGGTGGTTGGTGGACTTAACTGGGGATTGGATGCTCTCGGATACAATGTAGTAAGTATGCTACTTGGTTCTTGGCCAATGGTTGAGAAACTTGTCTATATCCTTGTAGGGCTTTCAGCTATTTATGAGCTTTTCACTCATAAAGCGAATTGCAAGGAGTGTACTGCGTAGAGATAACCTTTTAGCTAATAGCAAATATAAGAATAAACCCCGCGCTTCGCGCGGGGTTTATTCTTAGTTAATTCACTATTATTTTTACACTTTCTGTACTTATGCCTAGCTTTCTCTTTTAAAATTTGGAATTCCTCTTGCTGCTATATTTTCAGAACCAGTAAAAAGGCCTTCATACTGTTCCATAACTTTATTTAGCGCTGTAACAAATTCTACATAATCCTTATTATCAGTTTCTAGCTCTGCGATAGCTGGGGCGTAATTTGATTTAAATCCACCTGCTTTTTCTTTTACAAACCCAGTTTTTTTCAACTCACGAACGATTGTTTGTAAGGTTGATCTTAAAATTCTGCGACCATTCCAAATATAGGCCTCAGGTGATTTATTATTTTCAAGAATTTTTTTAGCATAGTGCATTGAAAAATCCTTTCTAGCGATTTCTTCTACCTCTAGATTAAATTGTTCATTAGTAATTTCCCGCCCCTTCTCTTCTTTTTCACGCTCATCTTGCTCCATTTCAAATTTAGCGTTTTGTATTTGTTGGTTTGTAACTTCTAGTCTTGGCTCTCCGCTTTCACTCGGAACGAATGTTGCCCCTTGCTTAATAAGGTTAACATCTGAAAAAGTTCTAATTTCTTGTATTTTTGCTTTTTCTTCTGGAGAATACTTTTTCTCCTCTGGTGCTGGTGCTCCTGACATCATTGGTGGCATAAATGTAATAATTAATTAATATACCCTTAAGTATCTCTCTCTCTCTCTCTTTGATTTTGCAAGTATTTAATACAAAGAAATAGGTAATAGATTGTGGGGAGTTGTAAATACAAAGAACGACCGCTTCGCGGTCGTTCTTTGTATTTATTGAGTATTCTTATTTTTAAAGAAGAGGTATTTTATAGTAAGAATAAGAGCTATTATAAAAAATAGTATTGATAAAATATACGGAACTGAAAAAAGTACTTTGTGAAAAAATATTACGTAAGTATTATTTCCTGGATAGCAGGGCTGAAAAATAGTATTAAATATAAAAGGGTCTTTGGTAAATTCTGTTCCTGGTGTTCTTATATAAGCACCGCATGAAACCTTCATCATTATGTTCAATACTCCAGCAATGATTGAACCAATAAAAAATAAAGTTGGTTTTAGCATTAATAAAGTATAGCATTAAATACAAATATTGTTTTTCTGGTCACTTAGAAATTTAAAATTAAAAAGCCTCACTATAAGTGAAGCTTTTTAATTTTAAATTCCTAAGTCGCGAAAATATAGAAATAAGTAAAATAATAAAACCGCCCAGACTTGGGCGGTTTTATTATTCACAACACTTCTTATTCTCCTTTCCAACTACAAAAGATTACTTTTGTATTTGGATGGCAGAGAATATAGTCGTACTACAAAATAAAAAATACCCCTTGCGGGGCATTTTTTATTTTGTATTACTTCTTATTCTCTGCAATTTCTTTTGCAATGTTTGCTGGTACTACATCGTAACGGCCGAATTCCATCGTGAATGTCGCACGTCCTTCTGTCATTGAACGAAGGTTATTTACATAACCGAACATTTCAGAAAGTGGAACCATAGCGCGGATTACCTTATCCATTCCTCGTTCATCCATACCTTCGATTTGACCACGCATTGATGAGAGGTTACCTGTAATATCACCGTAGAACTTATCTGGGGTTACAACTTCCACCTTCATGATTGGTTCAAGGATCACTGGCTTAGCTTTTGAAATAGCATCTGAAAGTGCCATACCTGCAGCCAACTTGAAAGCGATTTCTGATGAGTCAACTTCGTGGAAAGATCCGTCGTATGCTTCACATGAAATATCTACCATCTTGAATCCTGCGAGAATACCGCGATCCATAGATTCACGAAGTCCCTTTTCTACTGCTGGAATAAATTCCTGAGGAATAACACCACCCTTAATTGAGTTAATGAATTCAAAGTCTCCATTTCTCTTCACGTTCTTTGGAAGATCTTCTGGCTTAATTGAGTAATCAATAGGCTTGATATTAATTTTCACGTGACCGTATTGTCCACGACCTCCTGATTGCTTAATGTGCTTACCTTCCCCAGAAGCAGTTCCAAGAATTGTTTCCTTGTATGCTACTTGTGGCTTACCTGTGTTTGCTTCCACATTAAACTCACGCTTCATACGATCAACGATAATTTCCAAGTGAAGTTCACCCATACCTGAAATAATTGTTTCGAGAGTTTCTGGATCAGATGACACACGGAATGTTGGGTCTTCGATAGCAAGCTTTGAAAGTGCGATACCCATCTTTTCTTGGTCAGCCTTTGTCTTTGGTTCTACACGCATTGAGATCACTGATTCAGGAACAACGATTCTTTCAAGAACAACTGGGTGTTCTGGAGTACACATTGTATCTGATGTAACAGTATCCTTAAGTCCTACCGCAGCCGCGATTTCACCAGCGTATACCATCTTCACTTCTTCACGCTCGTTTGCATGCATACGTAGAATACGAGATACACGTTCTTTCTTATCCTTAGTAGAGTTGTAAATATAAGATCCAGCTTCAAGTGTTCCTGAGTACACACGGAAGAATGTAAGCTGACCCACGAATGGATCCGCCATAGACTTAAACGCTAGAGCTGTAAAAGGTGCAGTATCAGATACTTCTACAGTTACAGGCTCACCAGTATGAGCATCAGTTCCCTTTGGAGATGCAATATCAAGTGGAGATGGGAGGTAATCAACAACAGCGTCGAGTACGAGTTGTACTCCTTTGTTCTTAAGAGCAGAACCACAGAATACTGGGAAGATTTCATTTGCAATAGTTGCCTTACGAAGAGTGTCCTTCAATTCCTGAATTGAGAACTCCTTACCTTCTAGGTATTGGGTCATCATGTTTTCGTCAGTCTCTACGATCTTCTCGATCATTTCAGCACGACGTTTCTTAGCTTCTTCAAGAAGTTCTGCTGGGATATCCATAACACCAACTTCCTTACCTAATTCACCAGTGAAAGTTACTTCTTTCATTGTGAGAAGATCGATAATACCGTTGAAATTTTCTTCTGCTCCGATTGGCATTTGCATACGAACTGCTTTCTTTGAAAGACGGTCGAGAATAGAGTTGAACGCCTTATCGAAGTTAGCACCCATACGGTCAAGCTTATTGATGAAACAAATGCGAGGCACCATAGCATCTGATGCATATCTCCAGTTAGTTTCTGATTGTGGTTCTACACCAGCCACACCATCGAACACTACAACAGCACCGTCGAGCACACGAAGTGAACGCTTTACTTCAATAGTGAAGTCAATGTGGCCTGGGGTGTCAATAATATTGAAACGGCATTTCTTAGAAACATCAGTCTTCGGCATGTATGTTGGGTTCCAGAATGCAGTAGTCGCAGCAGAAGTAATGGTGATACCACGTTCACGCTCTTGCTCCATCCAGTCCATTTGAGTTGCACCATCGTGCACTTCTCCGATTTTATGAGATACACCAGTATAGAAAAGAATACGCTCTGTAGTTGTGGTTTTACCCGCATCGATGTGAGCGATAACACCGAAGTTACGTGTTTTGTTGAGTGGATAGTCGCGTGACATAAAAATAGTTAATAGTTACTGGTTAATAGTTACTTTAATCATAGATTCTCTTAAGTTTTTGGAATCTAGAGAAAACAAAAAGCCATTTCGGCAGTAGAAGAATACTACCATAAAATCACTCTTTGGGCAATCGAAGGGTATTGCTAATGTCGGGGTCCTTACTCTTACTTTAGAAAAACAAAAACACCCTAAGAACTTGGGTGTTTTTGTAAATAAGTTTAGATTACCAAGCGAAATGGGCGAACGCTTTGTTAGCTTCTGCCATTCTATGTGTATCTTCTTTCTTCTTAACCGCAGTGCCTTCATTGTTTGCCGCTGCGATTAATTCATCTGCAAGTTTCTTGTGCATAGCAGCTCCCTTTTTATTACGAGCAGCTTCAAGAATCCAGCGTAGTGAAAGCATGAAACGACGCTCTGGACGAACCTCACGAGGAACCTGATAATTAGCTCCACCGATACGGCGTGAACGAACTTCTGTAAGAGGTCCAGTGTTACGAAGCGCTGCTTCGAAAACTTCCAATGGATCTTCTACCTTCTGCTTTTCTTTAATAAGATTAAAAGCTTTATACACTATTTCACGTGCAGCATTCTTCTTACCTTCCACCATCACATAGTTAATAAACTTCCCAATTTTTTCTGAATTATAGATGCCATCTGGGCCAGCCATATTTCGATTTTTTACTTTTCGTCGCATAGTATATTTTTAAGGAGCTTTAGCGACTATAAAAATAACGTATCCTTATTTATATTCCTTGAGTTTCCTAGGAATATAAATAAGGGTGGTTACTATATAGTCTTTAGTCCTTTTATTAGTTATTTCTGTGTTTCGTTCCCCGAAGCGTGGGTACTCCACAGATGTTTATTTCAGTAATTGCTTCTATGACTAGTTAAACTAGTGGAAGTAATACTACAATAAATTACCCTAAAAAGCAAAACTATCGCCCCGCGGGGCGATAGTGGAAGTCTCAATCCCAAAAGTCAACAAGCTCAACTCTTCTTCTTTTATACAGCTGAATACTACCTCCATGATCGTAGAATTTTTCGTTTGGTTCGAATGTTAGCCCCGCAGATTTTCTTTTATGTTTTGGGACCGACATGAAGTATCCTCTGGCCTCCGGAGGCATATCTTCAATTCGCTTGAAATTATTGGGGTCAAACTTCTTGATATCAAATTTTTTCTCACTCATGATTCCTCCACAATAGAAGTTCATTTTATTAGATACTATCACAGGGATTTGAAAAGCAAAATCACGAACTTCTGGTTCGTGATTTTGTTTACATTACTTCTTAGCTGCTGGTGCTCCTGCCTTTGGACGCTTTGCTCCGTAGAGTGAGCGTGCTTGGCGACGCTTATCTACTGCTGTAGCGTCGAGACGTCCGCGAACGATGTGGTAACGTACTCCAGCGAGATCTTTCACACGTCCTCCGCGTAGAATAACCACTGAGTGCTCTTGTAACTTGTGACCTTCTCCTGGAATATATGCTGTTACTTCCATTCCATTAGTAAGACGTACGCGGGCGATTTTACGAAGCGCAGAGTTCGGTTTCTTAGGAGTTGTTGTTGTTACCTTAGTACACACACCACGCTTAAATGGTGAATCGTAGAAGTTAGGTTTATTTTGAATAGCATTAAATCCACGTCCCATAGCAATAGAGCGTGACTTACGAGCAAGCTTGAAACGAGATTTCTTAACGAGTTGATTTATTGTCGGCATATAGTGAACACTATACTACTATAATTGCCATTATTTCGCAAGCCTACGCTCTAGAGGTAATCTCCTAAAAGAGGTGACATTACTGAGATGATTTCTCCCCTATGAGGGTATCATCTCGAAGATCATAAATAATAACCCTTGTAGGATATACAATAATATAGTCACCTTCTTTTATATCCTTATAAAACATATGCTGGGTGCGTAGTGTCTCGGCATCTTTTACTCGCACAATAGAAGTTGGGGCTTCTTTAGGAATTTCCGTATGTGTTGCCACCCTTCGCAAAATCTCACTTTCTGAAACCACTACTGTTTTTGCAAGTGTAGTAGAAATCATATCTCTACCGAAAAGTCCCAAAAAACTAAAAATTAAAATAAGAGAAGAAATAACAAGTGTTTTTTTATAGGTAAAAATTTTCTTTGTTACAGAGTCACACGTAGTAAAAAAAGACTTGATAATCTTCTTAGTTGTTTTATTTGTTCTACGTAACAATTTTTTCATATGTTACGAAAGGAGTGCCTTAACTCCTATAAAGAGATACGGTGAAAGCGAACTAAAGAGTGTTGCTGAAATAAAAATTACAACTATTAAGTAGAGTGACCCTTGTGCGAATCTACGTGTGGTAAGACGTAGTCGAGGAAAGAAAGATTCCAAAATACTCATTCCATCAAATGGTGGCACTGGAATAAGATTAAAAAATCCAAGAGATACGTTAATCCATACTATTAATAAAAATAAATCTGAGAATGCAGCAGGGTCAACTCCGAAAAGATGAAGATTTTTAAAAACTAACACCGCAATACCTGCTATTAAAAAGTTAGTGAGAATGCCGGCAGATGCTACCCAGCTTTCAGCGAATCTACCTCGTAAATTATGTGGATTATATGGTACTGGCTTAGCCCATCCCAAAGAATAGTTAGTAAACATTACTGAAAAAAGTGGCACTATAATAGACCCAATTAAATCTATATGTGGTATCGGGTTAAGTGTAAGTCTCCCCTGGTCATGTGCAGTATTGTCTCCGTGTATGTACGCAGCCAATCCGTGCGCCACTTCATGAGCGATAATAGAAAATATAAGTATAATGAATGGAAATACAATTCCGAATAATTCAATAATAGAATTCATACTGTGTATTCTATTAAGAATACCACATCAAAAGATTCTACTGTTCTCCTGTTACATCAAAAAGAGGGTCCTTTCCATAAAAATATTCTTAAAAAGACGAAAAGTTTATAGAATCCCCCTATATTGCATAAAATCTCAAGTTATAGTAGTATAGAGCGACAAACAAATCTTATGGCAGCATCATGTCCACTCTGTAATAAAGGAACACTTATTGTTGGAAAATATTCTAACCGTGTTCGTGCGACCAAGTACAACCCTCGTGGGAATGTTCGCAAATACCCTAATCTTCAATGGGCTCGTATTCCTAACGGTCCTCGTGTAAAAATCTGTACCGGATGTATGAAGAAAGGTCTTCACCTCCAAATTAAGCTCTAAATAAAACCGCTCATACGAGTGGTTTTATTTTACTAAGTGATATACTTTTATTAAAATGAATTCCTTATATGATTCAGTTTATGGAAATATAGTGCTACTTATTAAGTATTTTCAAATTCTTAGTATTGTATTCCCTGTTATGGGAGTACTTTTAGCGACTGGAATATTGTTTTATGTGTATAGATTACTTACAACACAAGATGCAATTCTAAGAAATTTATACAAGAAAAGAAGTATCTTCTTAGGGTTTTTATTTTTTATTCTCTTATTGTACCTTTCAGTATCTTTTATTTATCTTACTATTACTACACCACATGGAACGACTCCACCTCCTATTCCACAAACAGAAAACATCTCTCTTATTCCTCAAACAAAAGAACGAGAGTCGACTACCTTAAATACCTATGTATTTAAGGAGTTTGGTATTTCATTTCAATATCCATTACATATTCTGAATGAAGCTATTCACATAGAATTAAATACTCAAACTAGTTCGAAATGTTACACCAACCCAGAAATTGAAACTATAAATATATTTAAAAGAGGGAGAGAGTTATCCTACCCTACATTTTTATTGTATAACAGTGTAGATATAATAGTAGAAAATATGAAGATTGAAGACCTAAAAACAACTAGGAACACAGTTAATTTAGAAAAAATAGATGTAGCAAACAAAAATATAAGTGTTTATAAAAAAATATATTCTGATACTAACCCAAATGGTCTTTCTTATAAAAACCTTTACTTTGTTTATGATGACAATAGACAAATCACAATTAAAATATCTAATCTCTACACTATAAAAAATACAGATACGCCTGCAGAAATCAAAAAAACTAAAACAATTTTTAATTCATTTGAAGAAAATATGATTCCAATAATAAATTCTTTAAAAAATATAGAAGAAAGTGTTCATTCAGTTAACGAAAGAGAGAAAAACTGTGGTTAATTTATATTACAATTACAAAAACAAAACCCGCCGAAACTTCTGGCGGGTGTGTGGCTTAGACCACATTCTTTTTATTTTTACTTTTGATAATTTCCGGATCAAGCCTTGGTGAGGCTTCAATCGCGGCTGCGAACGAGCCTAGTTTTTTCGTTGCCTTGTTAAAGGGTGTTGTTCTTGTGTTCGCACTTTGATCTAAATCTGTTTGAACTTGTTTAAGCAGTTCAAGTCCATCAAAAATTACTTCCATTTCTTTTTCTAATTTCGTCATCGACTTCCCCTTTGTGATGAATTCTTCCTTACACTATCAAAAGTAATCTTACTTGTAAAATTATTTTTCCGTCTCTACTCTAATATTCCTCCCATCAGTAATAAATGTGATTGACCCCCTATCGATAGTGCTCATAATTACTTTAGAATTTTTCTCTAATCTTTCCATGGCTTCTGGGTTCGGATGTCCATAACGATTATTCTTTCCTGCACTTATGATTGAATATGTTGGTTTCAAGTAATTTAAAAATATATCTCCCGAACTATACTTACTCCCATGGTGCCCTGCTTTTAATACAGTAATATTATGTGGGACTATTCCTGTACGTATAACATCCCCCTCTTTCGTACTTGGTAAATCTCCAGTTAATAAAAATGAATACTCACCGTAGGTAAGAACTCCTACGATAGATTCATCATTAGTATCTTCGCCATGCCAGATTTCATTTCTAGGTGAGACCATAGAGAACTTCACCCCATCACCGAAATCAATGACATCCCCATTGTTGCCAATATGCTTTTCTGCACCGTATGCTGTTTCGGTATTCACTTCATTCTCAAGCGCTTCGAATACTCCGCTCTTACCTTTTGCTGGTGATTCCACGATCATTCTCACATCGAAGTCTTTTAATACTGGAACCAACCCTGTGATGTGATCCGCATCTGGGTGTGTCGCGAGAACAACATGCACACGTTTAGTAAGTAATGACACCACATGCGAAAGAAACGTTTCTAGCTTTTTACCTGGACCGCCATCTATTACAAATATTCTCTTACTTGGAGTTTGTACTACGATGCCATCACCTTGTCCCACATCTACGAACGTAACATGCAGTTCATCAGTTGTTCGAAAGGAGAAATAAAATAACGCAGTTATTATCAAAATAGAAAGAGAAACTATCAGTATGCTTAGCCTAAGATATTTTCTCATGTTGATTAATTAAGTATACCTAAAAGTACTTTATCTTCGAATTAATATGTACTAAAACCTATCTAGTGCTAGACTTCTTATATGCATATATTCTCACTTTCTCCGGATATCCTCCTTTCTTCGCTTAGTTATGGACTTGTATTCTTACTTCTTGTTATTAATGGGGTTATTAGTTTCCCCTCTTCACAAATTATCTACCTTATAGCAGGTGTCTTAGTATCTCGTGGTAACCTAGAATTCTTTCCTCTTATTCTTGCTGGTGGACTTGGGAATGCGCTTGGGAATCTAATAGCATATGGATTAATTTATAAATATGGGGAGCCAATTATTGAAAAGTTTTTCTTAGTACAACACTCACATGTAAAAGCTTTCCAAGCAAAAGTGCAACATCATGGAGTATGGCTACTCTTCGTAGGGAAACTTACTCCTTCCATAAAGGTAATTATTCCTGCTGTGGCTGGACTCGCGAAGATCCGTCCACACATGGCGATACTTTTATTTACTACTACTTCCATTCTATGGTCAGCACTATTCGTAGCACTTGGTTATTTCTTCGGAACACAAATTACGATGACGAATTACTCTCTTGTTATGGGGGCACTCGGTATAGTCATCGCGCTTTATTTTTATAAAAAATTTATTGCAACAAGTTAGAAATATACAATACTTGAATCACTATCACTTACCCTCATCTTTATTTCACTTTTCTTATACTGTATATACCATGTTAAAAGTAGGATACCCATGTATGAAATAGTCATCATACTAAGTGACATAGAAAGGGATACTGATGCGTACGGTAGTGACGATATACCTTTTGCAATACATAAAATAGCTGAAGTGAGTATGTAACTTACGAAAGCAAACACGTGTGATACCGCTGGAATAAATGAAGTACATAGGAGTAGAAATGAGCTCCCCATAAGTAATGGCACAAGTGGTAATGCTAAGATATTCGCTACGATGCCATACAAAGAAAATGTTCCGAAGGTATACATAAGAAATGGTGTGGTGTACATCATCACAGAAAGTGTTGTCGCAAGCACACTTACTATGCTTTCATATGGCAGATATTTACTGATGAAATTTTCAATGTGTTCGTAGAGAGTGATGATGCCGAATGTTGCCAAGAAAGATAATTGAAGTGACACATCATAAAGCACTGCCTCTGGTGAGAAACATATATACACAAAAAGCGCGAAGAATAGTGCAGTGATTGCATCATATCTTCTACCAAGTAATAGTGCGAGTAGTCCGACGTAGGTCATCACCGTTGCTCGAATAAGTGACGCCCCTCCACCGACTGCTATGACGAATCCAGTTATAAGTAGTGTCGATATAACAACACGTAAGAAAAGTGGTAAAAATCTAAGAAGTAATAGCACTACCGTCACAATAATAGCTACATTAAATCCAGACAGTACAGTAATGTGTGAGAGCGACGCAATTCTTATTTCATCTTTATTTTCTTTCGGCAAAGTATCACTCCCGAGAAGCACTCCGTTAGCGAGCGCACTCTCTGGAGATGGAATTCTAGAAGAAAGAATACTTTCACTTTTTTGTTTTATAGCAAAGAGTGTATACATGAGGGTTTCCTCTTTCATGTTCAATTTCTTAATACTTGGGAACACCATAGTTCCTGCTATTCCTTTACTGTGTAAATATCTTTTATAGTCAAATGATGTACTTATAGTTTCTGTGTCGATTGGGAGAAGTATTTCTGGTTCTTTCACACTGCCACGCACTTCTACTACCTCTCCTGCTACATACGTAGGATACAGTGGCGCTGTAATTCTTAAATGCATATTACTACTTGAAGCAAGTGATACATCGAAACTCTGAGTACTTTCTCCTGCTTCAGGAATAGAAATTATTTCTGCTACAAATGTTTGCTTACCTTGAGTAAATTCTTTTGGTAAGCTAATTTCTTCGTACATCTCTCCTCGAAAGATTCCAAGAGCACTGAACACACTTATCCAAAATATAAACCCTACGAGTTTGTGCTCCTTCTTACTTAAATGCGCGAACACATAAAGAAGTGCTTGCACAATAGCGATAAGTGAAAGAAATATAATAACGATAGAAGCATGTGTATGTAAAATACCTATAGTAACACCCAAGATAAATGATAGAACGAGTGTTACAAGTGATACCTTCATGCCTTACACCATGTAATGTGCCCGTGGTCCATCGTATAACTTAGTTGGCTCATTATCAGCGTACGTAGTAGCTATTTCGTCTGCTCTTTCATTAAGTACTACCCCTGCATGAGCTTTTACATATACGAATTCTACTTTTGGACTTCCAGCTTCTGCCTCTATCTTTCTTTTGTTTGCTAATAGTTCTTGCCAGAGCTCTTGATTAAGTACTGGTTTATTTGCTGCAGTTTTCCATCCACGTGCGAGCCATCCTGTTATCCATGCGCTAATACCTTTCTTAACGTATTCGCTGTCCGTCTTAACAGTCACAACTTTTAACTTTTGGCCGGTAGCTTGAAGTTTAATTACTTCTTCGAGACCTTGTATGGTCGCAGTGAGTTCCATGCGATTGTTCGTCGTTTCTTTATCTCGTCCACCAATTTCCTTAACGATATCTTTAGTAAGTAGTATTGCTCCCCATCCCCCCGGTCCCGGATTCCCGCGTGATGATCCATCTGTATATAGTATGACTTCCATTTAATTAGTATAACAAAGAGTACTAATCAAAACTAAAGAAACAATAAATTCCTGTCCTTATCATCCATATCTGTACCACCTTCATAATGCTCGAGAGCATTATGAGTAGAGCCAAGGTGTACTAACTTCTTTCCTAATTTACTTTCAAGATAGTCGAGCTCTTTATGTATCGCTTCGAATTTATCCGCCTTATCTCCATTTCCAAAAAGATTCCCCTGTGCCTTGTAATGTAAGGCCAATTCTTGCAGCGTTACTCCGGTGGTGCGATAGAGTGTCCCCTTCTTCCACATGCGATCAAGCTCTCCTGAAGCAATTGAGATGAGCACTTCTGGTGTGTTAGTAGGAACATCGAGTGTGACATTACTTACCGTATAGTTAAAATCTTTATCTTTCAAAAAAAGTGAAAGCTTCTTGGGTGTAAGGTCGTAGTGTCTCGCCTTTCTACATGCCTCTTCAATGTTTTTAGAAAATTGTGATAGCAAGAATACTTTGTCATTAGTAGAAGGATGAAAGGTTCTTGTTTTTTGAATTGAATCGTACTCGTCTTTCGTTTCGGTATTTATTTTCATTACCATCTCACCGTGCAACTCTCTCCATATTGCTTCGTACGGTTTATAAAAGTTCTCGCGTACCCAAACAATATCTTTATTGATAAAATCTTCTGCGGTGATGATTCCCCTTTCTATCATTTTCTTCGCACTTCGTGGACCGATACCCCATATCTTATCGACACTCATCTTAGAAAGAAATTCTCTCTTCGTGTCCTTTGTGATAACGGTGAGACCGTTTGGTTTGACCCATTTGGATGCAACTTTCGCGAGTACTTTAGTTGGAGCCATACCTATAGTTACAGAAAGTCCGAGTTCATCATTGATTTCCTTTTTAATCCTCTGTGCTATTTCTAAATATGACATTTTAAGAAGTGGTTCCAGTCCAGTAAGATCTGCGAAGCATTCATCGATACTATACTCTTCAACATCATCCGCATATCTACGTACAATATCAAACATCTTAGATGAGTATGTTGCGTATGACTTATAGTCCCCTGACATGATGATCACTGATGGAAATAATTTCTTAACTTTAAATATTGGCATCCCTCTTATGATGCCGAGCGCCTTTGCTTCGTAGGAAAGCGCAGATACTATTCCTCGCTCTTGGCCAGTAACAACAGGCTTACCTTTCAGGTTCGAGTTCTTCGCAACCTCCACACCAACGAAGAATGCATCTCCGTCCATGTGTAAAAGCACCTTGTCTTTCTTTTGTGATGTTTGAACGACGTCCATACATTCAGTCTATACATTTCTACAAAGAATTCTATCGAACGAAATGTGGAATACTTTTAACTAAACTAATCCAATAAAAAAGTCCCGCGTTTTGCGCGGGACTTCATTCGTGCCGTGACTAGCACGGCAGAACCTCTTCGTCCTCCTTCTCATCCTTGTTCTCCTTCGCCTCTTGATTCAACAATACGAGCAACATGAAGATCAAGCTACTTGACCAGAACATCGTCCCCTCTGGAACTTCCGCTGCCCAGCAAGCGGCCACAAAAACCAGAAGGAAAATAATTGAGACGATTTTCATATGTCCTCCTCGGACGTTGGTTATTAGCGAAGTGCTATTATGTATATAATTACATATTTTAAGCATTTTGTCAATATAATCACTCGCTTTTGCCTTAAAATAAGGCTTATTCAATTGATTCACCCAAACTTCCACTCCCAATAATATCCCTCGCTTTTAACCGCAAAGTCGTTCGTCCGGCGAAATTACTCTTCTCAAGGTGTGCAAGCAACGTATGCTCTCCATTCAAGAGAGGGAAATCCTTCGGTATATTCCCGAACATAATTGCTTTTATCTCTTTCCCGTTATCTCCTTTGTAGATCACCTCTAGGTGATTACTTTGTTTGCCAAATGCCCTAGATGAAATAGCTCTCACATTCTTAAATGCAAAAAGTGGTTTCGGATTAGCAACACCAAACGGTGCTAATGTTTCTATCTCATTAAAAAATGAATCTGTAATTTTATCAAAAGTTAAAATTCCATCCACTATTTCTTCACCATTTCCAATATCTTTTTTCGTTACATGTGTAACGGCTTGATTAAGCGCTACTCTTACTTTATCTTCATCCCCTTTTTTAAAAGAAAATCCTCCTGCCTCTTCGTGTCCACCGAATCCAAGTAGTACTTCGCCTGCTCGAGACATGAGCTCCACTACATGCACATCCCCTTTTGATCTGCATGACCCTTTATATACTTGAGCGTCTTCACCTTGACCCCACACAAAGGTCGGTTTCCCTGTTTCATCAAGTATTCTCTGCGCGATGAGCCCAAGTATCCCTGGAGTCCAGGAAGTATCCCCCACCACAATCACCTCTTCATTAAAATGCGAATGATCATATGAAAGATTTCCAATCACATCTCCTACATCTCTTTTCCTTTTATTATTTAATTCTTCCAAAATATTTGCATACCCAATTGCTTCCTTAGTATCTCGTGAAGCAAGAGCATTGAATGCTACCCTTGGGTCATCCATACGTGATGCAGCATTTACTCGTGGTGCAATACCGAAAGCAATATCCTCCTCAGTCATAAGAGATTGTTTCACTCCGGCGTTTGCAAGCATCTTCTGTAACCCCGCTCGTGATGAACGACGAAGAACCCGAAGTCCGAAATGTGCAATCGCTCTATTCTCATTAACAAGTGGAACCATATCTGCAATCGTAGATATACCCGCATAATCCAAAAACCACTTTTCCCAACCAACAGGAAGTGTTGCGACTTTTTCTAAAACATTCTTAAACATACTTTCCTTCTTTGGGAGTTTAGTATTTCGTAGTTCAATTAAAATCCCACATGCAAGTTTCCAAGCGAGTGCACATCCACAAAGCATCTTGTCATGATACGTACAACTATCTTTTTTAGAATTAAGTACGACAAACGCCTTAGGTAATGTTTGTGTTCCATCTTCTTCTCTAATAGGTAAGTGGTGGTCTGTTACTATCACATCAATCCCTTGTTTCTTCGCATAAGCAACTTCGTCTATGTTTGTAATAGCGAGATCGACAGTGATTATTAAAGTCACACCTTCATTTTTAAGTGTATCTATCGCATGATTATGTAACCCGTATCCTTCATTGTGACGATGTGGTATGTAATGAATGCGCTTCGTGTACCCAAGCTCATCAAAGAATTGCGAAAGAAGAGCTCCTCCTGGAATACCGTCACAATCATAATCAGAATAAATTGCAATAAGTTCATCATGTTTCATCGCTTTTACAATTCTACTTACCCCCTCTTTCATTCCTTCTATTTCAAATGGGCTACAAATATCTCTTTCGTAATTTGGTGTAATAAACTTTTCTGCTTCTTCTCTTGTCGTAATACCGCGATGAACAAGTAAATTCCTGATAAGCGGTGAGAAGTGTCCTAATTCTTTTGTATATACCTCTTCCTCCGAAATATCTCTCTGTAGTCTATAGCTTGCCATGTGTATATGAGAGTATAGTACGATTTCTTAAATTGTAATCAATTTCTTGAAATCGTTACGCCTTAAGGTGCAGATTCTCTACACTCGAAGCTTTTCTTTATAAAAGACAAGTTACTTCACTCTAAACTGCTTACGTATATCCTTGACCTTTTCTTCGTTTTTTGTGTCCATTACATCTCGACCACTTTCTCCAAGTGCTTTTAAAGCCTCAATATCAAGCTCTTTTAACTCATTTGCTCTTGCATCTAGATATTCCTCACTGTTTTTTGAAGGATCATCGAGTACTTCTGCGAATAGTGCATGAAGAATGTGACCAATTTTTGGTCCAGGCGTTTCTTGTGTAACGCTCATAATCCTTGCTCCATCAGTTTTCAGCATTTTTAATGATATTGGATCCTGTAAAGCTTGTTCCACCATTGATTGATATATTCTAAAGCGATATGGCTCTTCTTTTGGTCTTCCAGTTCCCACTCTGTCACAAATACGTAAATCTATAAGGTCCCATATATTTTCCTTACCGACGTTTGCAATAAGTCTTCGTACTGCACTTAGTGTAATCTTCTCTGTGTCACTAAAAAACATATGCCACCTTACCATCATAGAGACCCTTTCTGTAAGGTCTTTTGGGAATTTAAGTCTTTCCATTATTTCACGTGAAACACGCCCACCAACAACATCATGCCCATAAAATGTATAGTCCTTCTTTTCACGTGAAAATCTACGTGTTTCAGGTTTTGAAACATCGTGAAATATAGCAGATAGTCTAACGTGTAACGGCCAGTTCTTATCTGCTGAATGTTGTAGAGTTCTTAGGTTGTGTTCCCAAACATCAAATGAATGTGCTTGATTCTGTTCAATACCTACCCCACGTTCTAATTCTGGAACTATATATTGAAGTAGTCCTAATTCGCTTAACGTTACAATTCCTCTCATTGGATATGAAGTCATGATCAGTTTCACGAACTCATCCCTAATACGTTCTACAGAAATAGCTTGTAATCTAGAGGCATTTAACCTAATACTTTCACGTGTAACGCTATCTAAATCAAAATCAAGCTGGCTTACGAAACGAATTGCTCGTAGTAATCTAAGTGCATCTTCATGAAAACGCTCATCTGGGTCCCCTACTGCTCTAATAATACTGTCTCTTATATCACTTTGTCCGTTATAAGGGTCAATAAGTGTTCCGGTCATTGCATCATACGCAATAGCATTTACCGTAAAATCCCTTCTTTTTAGGTCGTCTTCTACTGTCTCTCCCCAACTAACACTATCTGGGTGACGATTATCTGAATATCCAGATTCAACTCTATACGGTGTAACTTCTACAATTTTTACTGTTTCATCACTACAAACAGTTCCCAAATCCTCCCCACAAGTAACAACCCCCACTGTTCCGTATGTATTCTCATAAAAAGTCTTTGGAAATAAAGAAATTATCTCTTCTGGGTTGGCATTTGTTGTTATGTCGTAGTCTTTTGGTTTCCTATTCATCAAATGATCTCGCACACACCCGCCCACAAGGTACGCCTCGAAACCGCCCGCTTTAAGTGTTGCTACAACCATCATCACCTCTTTTGGTATTGTTAATGCGATATTTTCCATAAAATGCTATAGTGTTCCTACTTGCTTCCGTGGTGAAATGGATATCACAACGGTCTTCGGAACCGTCGTTCCAGGTTCGAAT
>CAYVUY010000014.1:0-19136 GCA_964455195.1 uncultured Candidatus Saccharibacteria bacterium | reverse complement strand
ACACTTGTATGGCAAAAACCTCCGTCACTGCACGGTCACAAAAGAAACCAAAATTTAGCACACGAGCAACCAATCGTTGTTTTAAGTGTTCTAGAAAGCATGGTTTTATGCGTGATTTCGGTCTATGTCGAATCTGTTTCCGTGAACTCGCTAACGAGGGAATGATCCCTGGAATTAAGAAGGCTTCTTGGTAAAACTATATGGACCCAATCGCAAACATGCTTATAATGCTTAAAAACGCCAGTCTTGTTAACAAGGCTAGTGTAACTTTCCCTCATTCAAAGATGAAAGAGGCGGTACTTACTCTTCTTAAGGAAGAAGGATATGTAAAGGCTGTAAAGGTAGAAGGGGACATTAAGAAAACTATTACTGTAGCTCTTGAATATAAGGGTAGGGCTCCACGTATTTCTGGAGTTACTCGTATCTCTAAGTCATCAAAGCGTGTTTATACAGGAGTAAAATCAGTTACACCAGTACGCTATGGACATGGTCTTTTAGTTCTCTCAACTCCAAAGGGAATA
Source organism: uncultured Candidatus Saccharibacteria bacterium (assembly GCA_964455195.1). Taxonomy (GTDB): domain Bacteria; phylum Patescibacteriota; class Minisyncoccia; order Phycocordibacterales; family UBA5272; genus UBA11704. The sequence goes on along the minus strand of CAYVUY010000014.1, from coordinate 18,615 downwards.
CTTACTGATAAGATGGCTCGTAAAGAAATGGTCGGAGGTGAGGTGTTATTTAGTATTTGGTAAAAATATATGAGTAGAATAGGAAAACAACAACTAACAATACCAGCAGGAGTCGAGATAACACTCGGTCATAATGCTGTTACCGTAAAAGGACCTAAAGGAACCTTAGTTCGTCCTATTCGTGATGAAGTAGAAATCACAATCGCTAACGGAACCGTTACTTCAGCACCACGCCGTAACGATAAGTTTTCTCGCTCACTATGGGGAACATACATGTCACATATTAATAATATGATTACTGGTGTAGTAACTCCATTCGAGAAGAAGCTTCTCGTAGAAGGTGTTGGATTCAAGTGGGAAGTTAAAGGCTCAACCCTTCATCTTGCTCTTGGATTCTCTCACCCTGTAACAATGGAAATCCCAGCAGGATTAACTGTAACAGCAGAGAAGGGAACACTTACTATTGTAGGTGTCGACAAGGAAGCTGTGACTCTTTTTGCAAATAAGGTTCGTCAACTTAAGAAGCCAGAACCATATAAGGGTAAGGGTATTCGTTATAGCACAGAAGTACTTCGCCGTAAGCAAGGTAAGAAGTCTGCATAATCAGATTTTTTGAAACATATATGAACAAAACAGCACTTAAAACAGAAAAAAGAATTCGTCTCCACAAGAAAATTAGAACTCGTGTTGAGGGAACTGAAGCTCGTCCAAGACTTGCTGTTTTCCGTTCAAATAAATTCATGTACGCACAGCTTATTGATGATACAAAAGCAATTACTCTTGCATCAGCTTCTGATATCGGACTTTCAGACAAGATGACTAAGGTAGAGCGTGCTAAGAAGGTAGGAACAATGCTTGCAGAAAATGCAAAGAAGGCTAAGATTTCTTCAGTGGTGTTTGATCGCGGAGGATTTTCTTACGCTGGTCGTGTACAAGCATTAGCTGACGCCGCACGTGAGGCAGGACTTAACTTTTAGCTCTCAATTTTAATACTATGGAAGAAACAAAAATCACAACAGAAGAAGTACCAGTAATCGTAGAAGATGTGGCTATGCCTATTGAAGCAGAAGCAATTATCGCTGGTGAAGTTGTCTCTACTCTCGCTCCTACAGATGCTACTACTCCAGTAGCTAGTGCAGCTGCTCCAGTTGCTGACGCTAAGGCATTTGATTCACGAGATGCTCGTCGCCCACGTGGTAAGTCTCCACGCTCACCTCGCCCTAAGTTTGCTCGTGAGAAGCCAGAGTTTGACAGTAAGATGATTAGTATTCGTCGCGTTACTCGTGTGGTTTCTGGTGGACGCCGTTTCTCACTTTCTGTTGCTGTTATAGCAGGGGATCGTAATGGTCGCATCGGACTAGGTACTGGTAAGGCACAAGATACACAACTTGCTATTGAGAAAGCTATGAAGCAAGCAAAGCGTAATATGTTCCATATTAAGCTTACAAAGAAAGGTGATCTTCCTCATGATCTTAATGCTAAGTATAAGAGTGCAAAGGTTGATCTTATGCCTAACAAAGGTAAAGGTCTTATCGCTGGTTCTTCAGCACGTGTCATCCTATCACTTGCTGGAATCAAAAATGCAACAGCTAAGTTCCACTCAGGTACTAAGAATAAGTTAAACAACGCTCGTGCTACTATGAAAGCTCTTCAAGAGATTGCGTATGCTTACGGAGAGGCTCCAGTTCCTGTAGCAAAAATTCCAGAAGTTAAGGTTGAAGAAGCTGTAAAGTAATTTAAAACGTATGCAAACACATGAAATAAAACGCGTTCACGCGCTTAAAAAGAAAAAGACTGTAGGTCGTGGTGGTCGCCGTGGTAAGACTTCAGGTCGTGGTGGTAAGGGTCAAACTGCTCGTGCCGGTAATAAGCGCCGCCCAGCAATGCGCGATATCATCAAGAAACTTCCTAAACTTCGCGGACATGGAAAGAATCGTTCAGAATCAGTATTCTACCGTGGGCCAGAAGCAGTTGTTAATGTAGGACTACTTTCAGTATTTAAGGCAGGAGATGTGGTTAACCCAACAACACTTCAAGCTCACAAGCTTATTAATGTTCGTTTCGATAAGACTCCACGTGTAAAAATCCTAGGAACAGGAGAACTTACAATTAAACTTACAGTAGAAGAATGTGAAGTTTCATCAACAGCTAAAACAAAAATAGAAAACGCAGGAGGAACAGTAGCTCCAGTAACTATCTCTCCAATCGTAGTTGCAATGCAAGAGAAATCAAAAGCAAAGCTTGCAGCAAAAGCAGAGAAGGGTAAATCAAAAACTAAGAAAGCTAAGTAATAATGAAATAAGAAAAAGATGACCCATGTTGTGGGTCATCTTTTTCTTATAAACAATCACTTTGTCTCTAAAAGAGATATACTTTACATATCATGCAAAAGTATTTATTTAGTGCATTGTCTTTCTTATTATTTATCTCTTTTTCTTTACCTGCAAATGCGGCGTGTCTTAATCTACCAAGCAACTTAGCTCTTGGATCTACAGGCAATAGTGTCGCTGCCCTTCAGGGATTCCTCTATCCTACATACCTTACTATATATTCTCAGACAGGGAGGGGGACTTTCGGTAAATACACACAACTTGCTTTAAGAAAGTTTCAAGCAGCAAATGGAATCTTAGCTACCGGAACAGCAGGACCAGCAACACGAGCAAAGATAAAAGAACTTACTTGTGGTGAGGTGAATGCTGCCTCATCTGCTTCTAAATACAATGTGAGTACTAACAGTGGATCTTCTGGATACTGTAATCAAGCACCTAAGACATGTCCTGATGGAGTAACACTTGTTATTGGTCGTGGACCATCATGTGTTTATGATGCATGTCCAGGTTCATCTACCGGCGCTAATACGCAAGGGGGCACTGGAGTATATAACCCTTATACAGGGACCTATAATCCTTATACTTCAACTAGTAATACTAATACCTCAAACACCACAACTAATACAAACAAGACTACATACGATCCATTCGATACTTCCAAGCGATGTTTAGACGGTACCACCGTAGGTGCATACGGAACCTGTTACCAAACATGTTCTAACGGAGTGAAAATTCCAGAAATACAAAGTTGCAGTATTTTTACAAGTACAGCTATTTCAAATACTAATACTTCATCATCTGCTTGTGCTCGAGATTTGTACTATTGTCCTAGTGGATCATATGTTGCTAGAACTGGTCCTGGATGTACCTTTGCAGCGTGTCCTCTAATTACAACGAATACAAACACTAATACAAATACTAATACAAATACGACAGGAACCACTTTTACTAGTACTGGAGTTTTTAAACCAGCAGATATTGGACTAAATGGACAAACAATTTCTCCTACAACACGATCTTCTATTACTACGATGCCTGATGCACTAGGAGTTCAAGTTCCATTTGTAAATCTTCCCAATAATGCTCCTCTAACTAGTTTATTTGAAACAGATATAAACTTCGAACAAAATAGTTATATCTTCAGAACATTTGCTTTAGATCAAGAGCAGGCGGTAACATACAGATTAGATATTCCGGATTGGTTTGATGGAGCACAAGTTCGTATTCAAACAAATGAAAATGCTCTTGGTATGGATGTTAATCGATACATTACCATATCTGAAAAACCAGGGGACTTTGATACTACAAAAGTGATGGGACAGAGAACTGCACCTGGTCAAACAATTCAAGAACGTACGGGGGACGCTTGTTATGTAGAAGGACTTCATACGGTTATGGATGTTTCTGTAAGTAAAAGTGGAAAAACTATCTATGAGTATGAAGATGGAGGAACATTAAGAAATAATATTACTAAAACTATATTTTGGCCTGGTCAACTAGATGCAATTAAAAGATTTACATGTATTATCGTTCCAGGAAAAACCTATTATGTAAATGTACGTTTTACTGCACCCGCTGGTTCTCCAGAATTTAAAACTATGGACGGTTGTGCGTGGTATAGAAAACTTAATGGTACATCAGAAAAATGTGGAACACTTGTTCAAATAGTACACGACGCAAAGATTGATGTCTTAAAAAGATTAGCAAGTGAAACTAGCTCTACTAACAGCACTATAGCTCTATCAAACGATGTTTCTATTGATGGAATTACTTTACCAGTAAATTCAAAACCGAATCCTTCAATAACACCAACGCACAATGGCTTATCTGGAGCAAATCTTGGTGCTTATGCTATGGATCCAACAAGATGTAAAACTAATGTTCCACTTACGCGCTCATGGCAACACAATATTAGTGTTTCATCGTATAAAGGGGCAGTGGGTATCGAGCAACTCGTCATGAATCCAAACGAAGCTCTTACGTATAAGTTCGTAGCTCCACCAGTTGATGCCAGTGGTGGTTGGACAACAAATGATTCAGCATTAGCGACAGCTCGCCCAACATATATGACAATTACTAGTTCACCATGTGATTTTGATATAAGTAAAGTAGCTGTTCCAGATGGCACAGTTCATGCCTGTGCACAGTATGGCCCAACCAATGCTATTAGCTGGTCAACTACGGCTACCCCTCCAGCTTCATACTGTAAGTTAACACCAGGACAGACATATTACATGAACATCAGATTTCAAGATCCAAGACCAGCTTCTATGGGTGGAAATAATACAGTGGATACCTGTGCAACCCTAAGCTCAAATGCAAAATGTGGTGGAGTTCTACAAGGCTCATCATCGTATTAATAATAAAACCACCTTTGTTTATAAAAATACTCCATTTTACTTTTAGAAAAAGTAAGTGACAAATATGTGCTTCTGCATTAATTCGAAATGGGTAGTTTGTAAACAGACACTTTGTCTCTAAAAGAGATATACTTTACATATCATGCAAAAGTATTTATTTAGTGCATTGTCTTTCTTATTATTTATCTCTTTTTCTTTACCTGCAAATGCGGCGTGTCTTAATCTACCAAGCAACTTAGCTCTTGGATCTACAGGCAATAGTGTCGCTGCCCTTCAGGGATTCCTCTATCCTACATACCTTACTATATATTCTCAGACAGGGAGGGGGACTTTCGGTAAATACACACAACTTGCTTTAAGAAAGTTTCAAGCAGCAAATGGAATCTTAGCTACCGGAACAGCAGGACCAGCAACACGAGCAAAGATAAAAGAACTTACTTGTGGTGAGGTGAATGCTGCCTCATCTGCTTCTAAATACAATGTGAGTACTAACAGTGGATCTTCTGGATACTGTAATCAAGCACCTAAGACATGTCCTGATGGAGTAACACTTGTTATTGGTCGTGGACCATCATGTGTTTATGATGCATGTCCAGGTTCATCTACCGGCGCTAATACGCAAGGGGGCACTGGAGTATATAACCCTTATACAGGGACCTATAATCCTTATACTTCAACTAGTAATACTAATACCTCAAACACCACAACTAATACAAACAAGACTACATACGATCCATTCGATACTTCCAAGCGATGTTTAGACGGTACCACCGTAGGTGCATACGGAACCTGTTACCAAACATGTTCTAACGGAGTGAAAATTCCAGAAATACAAAGTTGCAGTATTTTTACAAGTACAGCTATTTCAAATACTAATACTTCATCATCTGCTTGTGCTCGAGATTTGTACTATTGTCCTAGTGGATCATATGTTGCTAGAACTGGTCCTGGATGTACCTTTGCAGCGTGTCCTCTAATTACAACGAATACAAACACTAATACAAATACCAATACCAATACTAATACTAATACTAATACAACAACCTCATGTACCTACACTCCAGCCGTAATCCCAACTCAAACCTGTTCTGACGGTACTGTCATTCGTCAAACACAAAGTTGTGGTACAGGAACACCATTACGAACCTGTAGCCCTCCTCTAATGCCTTCACCATTACCGCCAAATTACAATCCGTATGTAATAGGAAATGCCCCATGTCAGTGTGCAGATGGAAGTGTTTTAAGCGCAAATGGAGGAGTGTGTCCAGTACTTCCAACTCTACCACCGGTACAAACATGTACTAATACAATAAGTAACACAACAACTACAGGGTTTAAACCAGTAGATGTTTCATCAAATGGCCAGGCAATTACAGCAACTCCAGCACCTTCGATTACAACAATGCCTGGCGCACTCGGAGTTCAAGTTCCTTTCACTAACTTACCTAATAATGCTCCACTTACTACTTTATTTGAGACAGTCATTGATTTCCCAATCATGGGGTATGTTTTTAGAACATTTTCACTTGAACCTGAACAAGCAGTAACATATAGAATAGATATTCCAGACTGGTTCGAAGGGGCACAAATACGTGTACAGGCAAATGAAAATACTCTCGGTATGGATTCTATACGAATGATTACAATTTCTGAAAAACCAGGGGACTTCGATACTACAAAAGCTCAAACATCAGGACCAAGTAATATTCCAGCAAATAGTTGTTATGCGACACTTTTACACCCGAACCTTACCATTAACACAAGTAAGGTCGGTAAAAGTATATACGCATATGAAGATTATGGAGTTCTTAGAAACAACATAAGTAAAACTGTATTTACCGAGTCACAAATCGCATCTATGAATAAAAGTATTTGTATAGTGCCTCCAGGTAAGACTTACTATATTAATGTAAGATTTACTTCACCGATGGGTGGATCTGATTTTAAAAATACTGATGGATGTACATGGTACAGAAAAGCTACTGGCACAACCGCACCTTGTGGCTCACTCGTTCAAATCGTTCACGATGGGAAGGTTGATGTTTTGAAACAACTAGCCTCTAGTGGAGCGAATACAACAACGAGTAATACAAACACATCAACAGGTGTCGGGCAATTTCCCGCTGCCCCAAGTAATGTTCAGATAATAGCTGGTAATTCACAAGTTACTGCTACATTTTCACCATTAGCAAGTTCGGCCGGTACCGTTCTTTATGTTCTTGATTGTGGAACAGGGGTTCAATTTGGTGGATATAATTCCCCACTGACATTGACTGGACTTACTAGTGGTAAAACTTTAAGTTGCTCCGTATATGGTGCTATAGGAACAACCTTAGGCTCACGATCTTCGCCATTTAGTGTAACTCCACAGTAGGTTTTATTCGTACTTCGGGGTGTTTTTTGGTGTTACCATAATAACTAAATTATGGTATAATACCCTAATTATGAAAACACTAATATCGATTTTTGCCGACAGTCAGCTACGTAAGAGAATCCTCTTTGTTATAGGTATTTTGGTCATTTCTCGCTTCCTAACAACTGTTCCTATTCCACAGGTATCACCTGAAAATTTAGCACTTTTCCTTCAAAATAATAGTTTCTTCGGATTCCTCAACGTATTTTCTGGAGGAGGACTTTCAGCCTTTTCTATTATGATGCTTGGAGTTGGACCGTACATTACAGGTTCTATTATTATGCAACTTATGACTGTACTTGTACCACGTCTTAAGGAGATGAATCAAGAAGAAGGAGAAAATGGTCGTCGTAAGTTCGTTCAATATGGACGTATGCTCACCGTACCACTCGCGTTTCTTCAAGGGTTCGCGCTTCTAACACTTCTTGCAAAGCAAAATGTAATCCCGACACTTACCCCTGCAATGTTCATGTCTAACCTTGTTATTATTACTGCAGCATCTATTCTTCTTATGTGGCTCGGTGAACAGATTAACGATAGAGGAATTGGTAACGGTGTTTCCCTCATCATTTTCTCAGGTATTATCGCAGCATTACCACAACACATCGGTCAGTATTTTTATACATTTGACCCATCACAAATTCCAGCTCTCTTGGGTATCGTAGTTATTGTAGTGCTTGTTATCGCAGGAATTGTTTTCGTAACTGAAGCAGAACGACCTATTCCAATTACCTACGCTAAGCAATCTCGTATCGGAGCGGGGGCAGGAGGTGTTGGAGCATCAACATACCTACCACTTCGCCTTAATCAAGCAGGAGTAGTGCCTATTATTTTCGCTATTTCAATTCTCCTTCTTCCACAATTCGCAACTCAACTTCTAGCGCTCTCATCACTTGAATCATTACAAAATGTTGCTAAGGCTATTACTTCAGGACTAGCAAACCAATGGATTTACGGAGGGGTGTACTTCTTCCTTGTAGTTATGTTTACTTACTTCTATACGGCTGTAACTTTCGACCCCATTAAGACCGCGGAGAATCTTCAGAAGAATGGTGCATTCATTCCAGGATTCCGTCCAGGTATGGCTACGGCTGAATATGTAGCGGGGGTTCTTTCTCGCGTTACTCTCGTAGGTGCCCTTTTCCTTGGATTCATCGCATTACTTCCAATTATTGTTCAGGCTGTAACAGGTATTAGTGCAGTTGCAGTTGGAGGTACATCTCTTTTGATTGCGGTATCTGTGATACTTGATTTGATTAAGAAGGTGGATGCGCAACTAGCAATGCGCGAATATTAGTTTGTTTTATTTTGACGAACCACTGCGTTACAGAAAATTTTTCCTCCGTGTGCCGTACACTTAGTACGTCTTAGTCGTAAAAATTTTCTGTACCTTGTATTTCATTCAAAATAAAACAAACTAAATTACAATAGGGAGAAAGACTTAAAAGATATAGTTATTATTGAACAATACCTGTCTACACTGTAGAAATATGCTAGGATTAATACATGGACAAACAATTCTACATCATTATAGGTCGATCTGGCTCTGGTAAGGGGACACAAGCTGATCTCCTTAAGGCTATGATTGAACAAAAAGGAACTACAGTAAAACACGTCACAACTGGAGGTGGCTTCAGAGAGTTTATTGCAGAAGATAATTATGTTGCTAAACGCGCACGTGAGGTCAATGATATTGGTGGCCTTCAACCAGAGTTTCTTGCAGTGTGGAACTGGTCAAATATCTTTATTAATTCTCTAGGGGAGAGTGATACAGTTATATTAGACGGCGCACCTAGAAGAATATATGAAGTTCCCGCTCTCCAGAGCGCTATTAGCTTTTTAGGATATAAGAATCCAGTAATGATTTATATTGATGTAAGTGAGGGATGGGCCAAAGAAAGATTACTATCACGCGGACGAGATGATGATAAAAATATTGAAGATGTAAACAAGAGAATGAGTTGGTTTGAGACTGATGTTTTACCCGTTGTTGATGCATTCATGCATGATTCACGATATAAGACATTACACATTAACGGTGAGCAATCTATCGATGATGTTCATAAAGAAATTATAGAAAAATTAAAATAAATGAGTCCGGAAATTAAATTAAAACAGGGAAAAGATTTAGAACACTTACGCGAGAGCTGTAAGCGTCTTGCTCGTATTTTAAAAACTGTTGCAAGTCATGTAAAACCTGGAGTTACAACAGGGGAGTTGAATGCACTTACCTATAAACTTATTACTGAAGGAGGAGATACTCCAGCGTTTCTTAATTACCAACCATTCGGGGCAGACTATCCATATCCGGGAAGTATTTGTATTTCGGTAAATGACGAAGTGGTACACGGAATAGGGGGAGATAGAGTCCTTAAAGAAGGTGATATCGTAGGGTTAGATGGAGGGGTGAAACATAAAGGAATGATATCTGATAGCGCCATAACAGTTGCCGTAGGAAAGATAAGCAAAGAAGATGAAGAATTACTTCGTGTTACTAAAGAAGCGCTTATGGCAGGGATTCATGCTGCATTACCGGGGAAACGTGTGAACGATATTTCTAAGGCAATAGAAAAAGCAATTCCAAAAAAGTACGGTATAGTAAAAATTCTTTCAGGTCATGGTGTAGGATACAAAGTTCACGAAGAGCCGTATGTGCCTAATTTTGATGATGGAGTAAAGGGTCCTAAACTTGTACCTGGAATGGTTCTTGCTATTGAACCTATGGTGAATATGGGAACAGATGATGTGTATCTTGCAGAAGATGGATATACCTTTATAACAGCTGATCATAAGCGCTCAGCACACTTCGAACATACTATTCTTATCACTGATGGTAAACCTGAGATTTTGACGACAGAGTAGAGTATCAGCTTATGGCTAGTGTCTTTTCCCTACCACCCACAATCTAATAATTGTATACTGTTTCTATGAATCCAACATTCAGTAGCCCAGAAGAAGAGATTAAGTATCTTCGTGCCCAAATAGAAAAGAAAACAGAAGAAACCAAAAATTTCGAAAGTCGTATTTCACCAGAAGATAATGCACACGCAGTATTACGTGAACATGGAGCACTCCCTGTTGAGCAGGTAGTTGCGCCAGTTCAGTACATGTCTACTTCCCAGACAGAGAGACTCCTTGCGAATCTCGCCCCTAAAGAAACAGATGCTCAAATAAAAATGCTTGTACAAGTTATGGCAGATAAGGGAGTGCGTAACGCTATAGAGTTAGTTCGCAAAGCCAAAGACCCAGAACTTGAAGATGATTTCCATCGATATCTTGTGCAGTATTTATTAAGCACACAGGAAGTTTTTTCTGATGTAAGTAAGGATGAATGGAAAGCTCTTCACATGGTGCTTTATGAAGTAATGTTACCAAATGTGAAATTAGATGATGGGAAAGGTGTAAAAGAAGTTATTGGGCTTATGGAGCAGTGGTATGCTTCTATGCAAGCACTTTCCCTTGATCCAACTAATAAAGAGAAGAATTATTACACACTAGAAATAGCACTTCCAAATGGAAGTAATGCAATTACATTCTACTGTGCGGTGCATAAAGAATATACTGACCTCTTCGAAAAGATTCTTGTTGGAGTTTTCCCTGAAGCAAAAGCTTCCGTATGTAATGAAGACTACTCTATCTTCGCACACAACAGTGCTGTTTCAGGCGCATACGCTACAGCATTCACTCACCCATCACTTCCTATTAAAACCTATAAAGACATGGAAGCGGATCCAATATCAGTGATACTTTCTTCATTTACTAAATTAAAAAAAGATGGAGAGGGAATGGCACTACAATTTATAATCAGACCTACAAATGATAGTTTCATACGTACGTACACAGGAATGCTTAACGATCTTCGTAAAGGTGAAACACTGAAGCGCGTCATTGATAAGCAGAGCCTCCTTAAAGAATCACTTCATGTAACAGGGGAGATACTCGGAGCTATGTTCGGATCTTCAAAAACAAAAGAAGAACAAGAGCAAGCAGATAAGAAAGCCACACAACATACCGATGAAATTGCAGTAAAAGAAATTCAAAAGAAATTAGAGAGCACTATTGTAGAAACTAACTTACGTATCTTAGCTGCGGCTGAGAGTCAAGAAAGAGCAGATAGTATCGTACATGCTTTCGAGGCAACCTTCAAACAATTTACCGAAGCTAATGGTAATAGTCTTATTTTCGAAAAGGTAACAGGGCGCCCACTTAATGAGTTTATTCATAACTATACGTATAGACTTTTTGATGAGTCACAATCACTTCCACTTAACTTGAGTGAAACCGCAACGATCTATCACTACCCAATGTACGTGAAGGAAATGGGACAATTACGAAATGTAGAGGCAGTAGAATTAGAAGCTCCAATGGATTTATTACCGGACGGTATTTTACTTGGATACAACACGTATAGAGGTGGTAAAACAGATATTCATTTCCCTAAGATGGATAGAATGCGTCACATGTATGCGATTGGACAGACAGGTACAGGAAAGACGAATTTTCTCAAGACGCTCATAATTCAAGATATTCTCAATGGAGATGGTTGTTGTTTTATAGACCCTCATGGATCAGATATTGTAGATATTTTGGCCAATGTTCCACCTGAGAGAATGGAGGATGTTATCTACTTCGACCCAGCGTATACAGCACGTTCTATGGGGCTAAATATGCTTGAATACGATAGGAATTTCCCTGAGCAGAAGACATTCGTGGTTAATGAACTTATTAGTATCTTTAATCAGCTTTTCGATATGAAGACTTCCGGTGGTCCAGGATTCGAGCAGTATTTCCGTAATGCAACACTTCTTGTGATGGAACATCCAGAATCAGGTAATACTCTCCTTGAAATATCTCGTGTTTTTTCTGATAAAGATTTTCGTGATTATAAATTATCGAAATGTAAGAATCCACTTATCCTACAATTCTGGCAGAATGCAGAGAAGACTACGGGGGAACAAGGGCTTCAAAACTGGACTCAATATATCACAGGAAAGTTCGACATCTTCATGTCCAATGACATCATGCGTCCAATCGTTGCACAGGAAAAGAGCGCATTTAATTTCCGAGAGATTATGGATACTAAGAAGATTCTTCTGGTGAATCTCTCCAAGGGGCGTCTCGGAGAAATCAATTCGCATCTCTTAGGACTTATTTTGGTTGGTAAATTATCTCAGACAGCGATGTCTCGTGTGGGTTCAGTTGGATTCCCAGAATTTTATTTATATATTGATGAATTCCAAAATGTAACCACGCCATCTATTTCAAGTATTCTTTCAGAGGCTCGTAAGTATAAGTTATCCCTTACTCTTGCTCACCAGTACATCGCACAGTTACCAGAAGATATTAAAGGAGCAGTATTCGGTAACGTGGGGTCGATGGTGGCATTTCGTATCGGTGCAGAAGACGCGACGTTCTTAGAGAAACAATTTGCTCCAGCTGTAACAGTAGCTGATTTAATTAAAGTTCCTAATTATCATGCGTATATCAAAATGTTATCAGGGGGCGAACCTAAGCGACCATTCTCTATGGGTGCATATCCAACTCCAAAGGGGGATGCGCGTATGATAGAGCCACTTAAAGAAATGAGTTATCTTAAGTATGGTCGTCCAGCAGATGAGGTAAATGACGAAATACTTCGCAAGTTCCAACTATAAAATAATATATGTCATCTCAAGAAAAATCACCAGAAAAAAAGAAAAACCTTCAAGAAGGAGAACCTCACCATTCTAAAGAAGAACTAGAACGCATTGCTGAACAAAGACATTTTAATGAGCGAATGAAAGATAATAAAGAAAGAGTTAAAGGTGATGAAGAAATAGAAAATCATATTCGTGAAGAAGTCTCTCATTTAAAAGAGGGGAAACCAAGTGAATTGAAACTAGAAAATAAACCTGAAAAGAAACCTTCTTTAGATACCTATGCACGAGCAAAAAGAATCACTACGAATGTAGTTGATTTCGTACCGGTAGTTGGAAGTGCCAAGATGATTTTAGAAGGCCTACGCGGTAAACAATACGGCACTGAAAAAGAAATTAAAGGTATGGGACGTGTGATACATACAGTTTCTGGGGTAGTCTTCTTGGGTTTAGATATGACAGGGGTAGGAGCTATAGCTTCAGAATTGGGTAAGGGTGTTATAAAGTTAGGGGAACGCGCGGCAATAAAAAAGATAGAAGAAAGAGTGGCTCTTGAAGCAATAGAAAAAGAGAGTATAAAATTAGGCGCTCGAGGAGAAACAAGAATTGATAAAAAAGAAAAAATAGCTAATAGTTAAGATAAATATACAAAAGCACCGCGCGAAGCGCGGTGCTTTTGTATATCAAATAAATAAAATATTTATTTTGAAACTCGTTCTACATATTCACCAGTATCAGTGTTTACTACAATCATTTCACCAGCTTCGATGAAAAGGGGAGTAGTAATTTTCGCACCAGTTTCTATGGTGACAAGTTTTCCTCCGCCTGCTGCGGTGTTACCTTTCATAGATGGTGGAGCATCTTTAACCATGAATGTCATTTTGATAGGAAGAGTGATACCAATAATTCTTTCCTCATCATCGTATTCAAATACCTTAATATCAGTCACAGTATTTTCTTTAAGATACTTAACTCCGTCACCTAGAATTTCTTCAGAGATTTGGAAACGATTAGCTCTATCTTTTGGATCGCAGAACCAGTACTCACCTTTGTTTTGGAAAAGGTAAAGGGCTTCACGACGTGAAATATCTGCTTCCTCTGCAGTATCGGCAGCATGAAATGAAGTTGCTATAACTTTACCATTTAAAAGGTTACGCATCTTTACTTGATTTTGAGGTTTACGCTTCTGTGTACGTGCTACATGTGATTCTAGAATTTCGTAAGGAACATCGTCTACAACGATAGACTTTCTTGGTTTAATTTCATCGTAATTTAGTGTGGACATGGTTGAGTTTAGCTGATTTTTAAGGAGTGCAGCGACTATAAAAATCGCTACTTAGTATAGTCTTGTAATCAAGACTATACTAAGGCATCTCACTTAAACTTATTTTTATAATGTATTAACTAATGGCACTATAATCTATTTAATCCTCATATAATACCTCTTTTTTCACTTTTTTTGAAGTCTTGACGATTTTGACAATATATATTCGTAAAGGTATTCTAGAACTATAGCTGTTCTTTCTGTTATCCTCACCAAGGAGTCAACATGTTTGCTTTGGCAATCTCGTTGCTTGCAGTAGGAATAATGCTCTCAGTTTTTTCAGGGTATCTTTCCCGAAAAGAAGAGTCAAGTGATGACTCGGAGAGATCGCACTTGCGGTCTCTGCGACGTCGAAGACTTCTCTACATTCCCACGTTGATTTTGTTGACCGCTGCGTTTGTGATGCTTTTTCTAGCGTTCGCGGGCTTTGCCTGGTGGAAAATGCTGTCATGCATACCATTCCTTTTTGTAGCATTTGAATTTACCTGCGGTATACACAATTTATTTGCGCATAAGAGTATCAATGCGCAGATAGATCGAGGTATGCTCAGAAAAAGGTACTGGTTCATTTGAGTAACTCCATCGAAATTTCGAAATAAAACAGCGCTCCCGGAGCGCTGTTCGTTTTTATTTTTTCTGATCGTATCCTTCAAGAGAAGTGTTGAGTTGTCTGCTTACTCTAATGAATGTCGCTCGACGTGAAAATTCTTTCAACTTACGCGCACCGATATATGTCCCAGCACTTCGAAGAGCTCCGAAGAGATCTTGCAAGAAGAGAGTGATGTCTCCTTTGTGTGGAATAAGAGCATATCTTCCCTCACTTGCACGATAGGTATCTTTTTTACCATAGAATTCTTCAAGAGCTTTATTAGATGATGACCCAAAATATTCTTTATATTTCTGACCGTCCTTTTCTATCGTCCTTCCACCAGATTGTTCGAATCCTGAAAACATTGAACCGAACATATTAAAATCTGCTCCTGCACAAAACGCTTTCGCAACACATGAAGGATACTTCTGCCCACCATCAGCGATGATAAGTCCTACCCCTTGTCCATTTGCCATACCGTGAGCAGCATCGGCACATTCAATAACAGCTGAGAGTTGTGGGTATCCGACACCTGTCATGCGACGCGTTGTACATACTGATCCTGGTCCAATACCAATCTTCACAATATCAGCACCATTTAAAATAATTTCTTCTGTGATTTCATTCGTGACAACATTCCCTGCGATTATGACGTGATCCTTACACAGACTTCTTACTAATTTTATTGATTCCAAAAACTTTTCAAGATATCCATTAGGCACATCGATACAAATAAAAGAGAACTCTTTGATGAGATCTGCGTTAATCATTTCTTTTAACTTTTCAATATCCTCATCACGAATACCTAATGTATAAGCAATATAGTCTGGATTGTTAAATGTTTTGAAAAACGATTTGTAATCATCCACTGTGTAGTACTTGTGGAATGTAGTGATGATTTTGTGAGGGGAGAGGACCCGTGCCATTTCAAATGTCCCACATGATGCCATATTCGCTGTCATAATAGGAATACCGGTCCAAATTTTTGGTGAGTGGTAGAACTTAAATGTGCGTTCTAGGTCTACTTCTTTTCTAGAAGTTAATATGCTTCTCTTCGGCACAAGGAGCACATCATCGTAATCTAGTTTTATATCATCGATGATTCGCATGGTTTTCTATGGTTATTTTATAAATATTTAGCGGTGTATTATTCAGTCGGAGCTTCTGCCTCTTCTGGGTCTGACTTGCCTTCGTAGGCGAGTCCACCATTTTCTAGTTCATGGCGTATACGCTTTTCTATCTCCTTTGCTAGTTTTTTATTTTCACGTAGGGTTGTACGAGCTGCATCATAACCACGCCCAAGTTTTTCCTCACCGTATACATACACCGATCCAGATGACTTACCAATAATCTTGAATCTTTCACCAAGAGCAAGGAGCTCTCCTTCATGTGAAATACCTTCGTTATACATGATATCGAATTCGGTGGTCTTGAAAGGGGCTGCAACTTTGTTTTTTACTATCTTTACTTTTGTGCGAGCGCCAACTACATCTTCTCCTTTTTTAATTTGAGCAATTTTACGAATATCGATTCTAACAGAACAGTAAAACTTAAGTGCTTTTCCTCCTGGTGTTGTTTCTGGGTTACCGAACATCACACCGATTTGCATACGAATTTGATTAATAAAAATAATTACGGTTTTACTCTTAGCTGCGATTGCAGTTAGCTTACGAAGTGCTTGAGACATTAAACGTGCTTGCTTACCTACGTGGAACGCCCCCATATCACCTTCGATTTCATCTTTAGGAGTAAGTGCAGCAACTGAGTCGATGACTAACACATCTACTTTTCCAGAACGAACAAGTGATTCAGTGATTTCAAGAGCTTGTTCACCATTATCTGGTTGAGAGATGAGAAGTTCTTTTATGTTTACTCCAAGCTTCTTTGCATATTCTGGGTCCATCGCATGTTCTGCATCGATGAAAGCACATATACCACCCATCTTTTGAGCTTCTGCGATTACATGAAGGGTAAGTGTTGTTTTACCAGATGATTCCGGTCCAAAGATTTCGATAATACGACCACGAGGAAGTCCACCCACACCAAGAGCAGAGTCTAGGCCTATAGAACCGGTAGATATAGTGCCGATGTTTACTTTAGGAGTATCACCAAGTTTCATTATTGCCCCTTCACCGAATTTATTTTGAATTTCTTTTAGAAGTGCATCAGAGTTGCCAGGGGACTTTTCATCATGACCAACATGAACTACTTTATCTTTACTTGGTTTTACCACTTTCTTTTTCATACGATTTTGCGAAATCGTGTCGCGCAATCGTCCATTAAAGCGCGACCTTCTTTCTTATTATTTTATTTATTAATATATATTTCCACCATCTTACGGAATAACTCGTAATGTTTTTTGTATCTTTTTCCCGTAAGCATCGGTGGCTTCTAGTACAAGTATAGTATAGGGGGCATGTGTTACCAAAGTTTCTGTGAAGTTACCATCTATATCTATACTAATTGGCCTACCTTGTAATTTTATTTCTTTAGCGCGTAATACTTTGCCTGACAGAATAAAGGTTGTTGAAGGAACCTTTTCACCATCTTGAGGGCTATTTATGGTGATTATCGGTCCCATAAAAATAGGATAAACACGGAAAAGGCCGTACCCAGTGACTATAATAAGTAAGAGTATAAGGGACCATTTCATTATTTTATTTCTGATCGCGTCTGTCATAGAGGAAGAGTTCTGGATACCAATGGAGGTAGTGCTTATTTAGTTTCAAAAAGATCTTCAATAGCAGTATCTTCGACTGGGGTTGAAACAGGGGATGCCCCCATAAGGATTTCACGGTAGCGTTCTCCTTGGCGTGCAGGGCCGATGATACTGTATTGCTCTAAGTCATTAATAATACGTGCTGCCTTATTGTATCCCCAACGGAAAGCAGTCTGTAAGGAAGAGGTGGACGCTTTACCTGTAGAAATAACGTAATCACGTGCTGACATATAATCTTCATCATCAGTTGGTTCCACTCCAGGGTCACGTTCCTCACCTCCAACATCACCAGAAGCTACACTTACTTTCACTTTAGAAATATCAATATGATCCGGAATGTACTCTAGGTGAGTTTGTTTAATGTGAGAAACAACAGCCTTTATTTCTTCTGTGGAAACAAAAGGTGCCTGTAAACGCACAAGACGTGGATTATCTGATGCCATATAGAGCATGTCACCATTTCCTAGAAGGTCTTCAGCACCTGATGAGTCAAGAATAGTACGAGAGTCGATTTGAGAGGTGGTCTTAAGTGCGAGTCGAGCAGGAATGTTTGCTTTAATGGTACCTGTGATTACCTTCACATCAGGACGTTGTGTTGCCAAGATAAGGTGTAGTCCCGCAGCACGACCTTTCTGAGTAAGAGCAGTAATAAGAGGACTAATTTCTTTTGGATAGGAAAGCATGAAGTCATTGTATTCGTCGAAGATAATAATGACATACGGCATCTTAGGTGGGAGACCCTTTACTTCATCACCGTCACGAGCTTTCTTACGAGCCTTTTCGAGTGCTGGAGCAAGAACTTTCTTGTTGTAGTCTTCTACGTTTACTTGGCCGTTTTCTGCAAGAATTTCATAGCGACGCTCCATCTCTTGTATTGCCCAGTTAAGTGCTTTGATGGCGCTCTTCGGTTCTTTGATGATAGGGGTATAGAGATGAGGTAAATTATTATACGCAGTGAATTCTACACGCTTAGGATCAAGAATGATGAGCTTAAGGTCATACGGTGAATTCTTATAAAGAAGCGAGATGAGTAAATTCTGTAGCGTCACTGACTTACCAGTTCTTGTTGCGCCCGCTACGAGTAGGTGAGGCATCTTAGTAAGGTCGCCGAAGAGTGGTTTACCTACGATACTCTTACCGATAGCAAGCATCAGTGATGGGCCATTTTGGAATTCTTCAAGTTCAAGCATAGAGCGTAGTCCAAGCATTGCCTTCCTCTCATTCGGAACTTCGATACCTACAAG
>CAYVUY010000013.1:0-19245 GCA_964455195.1 uncultured Candidatus Saccharibacteria bacterium | reverse complement strand
GCCTTACGCATCTTAACTACGAACTTACCGATTCCGGCAATCGCAACTTCGTCACCCTTCTTAAGTGTCTTAACAATTGAATCGAAAACAGTGTCAACAACTTGTTCTGCTTGTACCTTAGTACCGCCGAGAACTCCGTGAACTGCTTCTACAAGGCCTGCTTTGTTCATATGATTTTTATAAATAATGTGTTTTCCTAGGATCACATTATTTGATTAGAGAATTGAATTTATAAACCGTGCCGGAAGTAAACAAAGGCAACGGATAAGAAAAGTATATAAACTATAGGATTTTTAGCAAGTCATAAAACAATAAACTGTGGATTTGTCAAAATGACATATCTAAGTAATGTTAACGAGCAAACTCTATACTACGAGACTCACGTATAACATTAACTTTGATTTCTCCTGGGTAACGCAACTCTTGTTCTATGCGTAATGCGATATCACGAGCAAGTGATAACGCTTGAACATCACTTACCATACTTGGTGTTACGAATACTCGTATTTCTCTTCCTGCTTGAAGAGCGTAGACTCTCTCAATGCCCTGAAAAGCGAGTGCTATCGCTTCTAAATCAGAAAGTCGAGTAATGTATCTATCGACTGTATCACGCCTTGCTCCAGGGCGTCCACCGCTTATAGCATCAGCAACCTGCACGAGAACACTTTCAACTGTTTCATATGGATACTCTTCATGGTGAGCTTGCATCGCTTGTATCACGCGATTGTCTACTCCATACTTAGCAAGAATCTTTCTTCCTATCTCAACATGAGTTCCTTGTATCTCATGATCAACTGCTTTTCCTATGTCATGAAGTAATGCTCCGGCACGAGCGACATGAACATCAGCACCGAGCTCGGTAGCTAGCATTCCTGCTATGTGTGCCATCTCTACTGAGTGATCTAAAACATTTTGACCATAACTTGTACGGAAATATAATCGTCCGAGTAGGGGAATAATTTCATTTGGAATAGTAAGTACACCAGAAGCAAGTATTGCTTCTTCTCCTTTTTTATTAATAAAGGTTCCTATCTCACGTTTAGCTTTCTCAACACACTCTTCAATCTTCGCTGGTTGAATACGGCCGTCTTTTATAAGCATTTGAAGGGCATTCACTGCTATAGCACGACGAACAGAATCAAAACATGATACAACAATCAAGTTCGGTGCTTCATCCACAAGAAGTTCTACACCGGATGCTCTTTCAAAGGTTTTTATATTTCTACCTTCTTTACCAATTATCTTTCCTTTAATTTCTTCGTCTTCTATTTCAACAGAACTTGAAAAGAAACTAGAAATATTTCCATTGGCTATACGATATACGGAGTTAACCAAAATATCTTTTGCTTTCTCTTCAAGCAGCGCTTCACCATCACGAGATAACTTAAGCATGCGAAGACGAATATCTTCTTCGTATGACTTTGTCACGTTATTAAGTACAAGTTCACGTGCTTCTTCTTGTGTAAGACGAGCAATGTTTTCAAATTCTTTGGAAATGTTTTTTTCTTTCTCTTCTAGTTTTTCTTTTATTTGTTTAAGTGCTTCACCTTTTTCTTTTAAAGAATTAATTTCATCGCGCACCATCTTGTCGCGTTTATCTATGTCTTCTTCTTTTTTTGTAAGTCTTTCTTCTAATTTATTTAAATACTCTTTTTCTTCTTTCGCACGAGTAACTGCCTCATCTTCTATACGAAGTGCTTCCTTCTTGGCGTTGAGAAGTTTTTCTTGAATTTCTTGTTCTATAGACCCACGACGATATATCGCCACGTAGTGACGAATTACGTAGCCTGAGACTACTCCTGCAACTAGAGTTACAACTAATACGATTAAGCTCATGGTTTGTTATTTTAGAATTACTAGTTACTTACCTATGATTTTGAATTCAAGAATTCTTAGATTTTAGAGTTTTGTGGTTGTGCTTCTAATTTTAATAAAATCAGAAGTTATTGTTTGTTAACAACAATGCTACGGTTTACTAACCTTGCATTCTTGTACAAACAATTAATTACTTGGTTCCCTTTGGTTTAAGAACGTTATCCACAATACCGTACTTCTTAGACTCATCAGCAGACATCCAATAGTCACGATCACCATCTTTCTCTAGTTGAGACTTAGTTTTACCTGTTGCAGCTGCGAGCATGTCATAGAGCTTATGCTTAAGAACCATGATATGTTTAGCGGTGATTTCGATATCTGATGCTTGTCCTTCTACTCCAGTTAGTGGCTGATGAATCATAACTTCAGAGTTAGGTAATGCGAAACGCTTACCTTTTTTACCTTGAGAAAGGATAACTGCCCCCATGGAAGCTGCCATTCCCACACATACAGTAGCAACATCTGGCTTAATATGGTGCATAGCATCAACGATAGCAAGTCCAGATTGAATTTGCCCACCGGGGGAATTGATATAGAGGGTAATATCCTTCTTTGGATCCTCACTTTCAAGGAAAAGTAGCTGTGCTATAACGATATTTGCGACATTATCATCGATTGGACCAGCCAAAAAGATGATTCTTTCTCGTAAAAGTCTTGAATAAATATCATAAGCACGCTCGCCGAACTGGCTTTTTTCGATAACGGTTGGAATAAGCATAGTAAATAAGGATAATTTGGTAATTAGTGCTTAGTAGCTGGTTTTAAATCAAATACTAAATTCAGAATTCAAACATACAGGGAAATCGGCAATTTCTATCCTAAAAGTCGTTCATTCATCTCTGGATATTCGCACTATACCATAAGAAAATAGGGCTGTATCTATTGACAATTAATCATTTTTACTATATAATACAGCTTAATGGGCACTTCTCTAGCTTCCTTCACCGGAAATAGTTAGAAATGCTTAATTGCATTGGATTTTTTGTAAACAAAATACTTTTTTTAATTTATCGGCTAATGCCGGGAAGGAGCTCAACATGGCTGTTAACTCAGCAACACGCGGACGCCGTAAGGTTCCCGCACCGAAGTGGGACGAGCGCCTCGGCGCTTGGCTCCAAAAGATTTGGCCCGATGTTAAGGTGTGGTCTACCGACCATGCTTTCATTCTGGTGGCGATGTTCTTCGGAATTATCGCTATGTTATCTTTTTTCTTCGCGGAAAACTGGGAACAAGGTGCTGGTTTTGCAGTGGTTGCCGTAGTGGCGCTCCTGCAACACTACAAATCGCTTACCGACTACGGGTGGATGGTTGCGGGGATCATCTGTGTCCTCATTGCCCTTTCACTTGGAAAGGAGTGGCTTACGCTAATTCCGATTCTCCTTGCAGTGGTGTTCTTCACCATTCAGGTAGGAAAGGGGGCAGAAGCTGCGCAGCTTGCTGGTGAAGGTGCCTTCAAGGTTTTCAGTTTCGTGGTCAAGTGCTTCTTTTTTGGCTACGGCTTCTGGAGTACCTACTGGTGCTTCCTCGGTCTTTTCGTTTTTATCGGGGTGTATACCGATAATGATGAACTCTCGGAACAACTCGCCATACTGGTGGGCATCATGCTCATCGGGGCAGCGGTCTACTTCGCTAAGTTTCACACCCCGAAGACCGAGGAGGAGAAAAAAGCTGAGAAAGAAGCGGCAGCCAAGAAAAAGATGGAGGCTGCCGAAAAGGAACTCCGAGAGTGGGAGCGTAAGCTCAAACTTTTGGAACTTGAGAAGGGGGTCAACCTCAAGGAGTTTGAAGTTAAACTCAAGGAGTTCGAAGTTGGAGACTTCGAGCGCGGTATGAAGAAGATGAAACGTGCTCGTAAGGACCTTGAAAGGGGTCACATAACGACTGCTGACTTCCAGGCACTGTACCGGAAACACTTCGGTATCAAGCAACCCAGTCAGCAGCAAAATAACAAAAAGAAAAAGTAAGAAACAAAGAATCGATGGTTGGCCGGCTACGCAAGTAGCCGGCTTTTTTATTTATATAGTGTGGGGTTTGTCTTTTATAAAGGACAATGAGGATTCTATGATACTGTCGTGCCTACCTGGGATTGAGTACAATCCTAGGTTATTTTAGCTTATCTTAAAAAAGACAGCTACCTTATAGCTCTTTTTAAGATGCAAAAAATAAAAAGCCCCGCATTCTTCGCGCGACTAATGGTGTCGTGCAGAGGATGCGGGGCTTATTTAAGAGTTTGTGCTACATGGGTTATCTCAACCTAAGATAGCTAATAAAAAGAGATTTTTTGAAACAACTTAAGGGTGTTTGTTTGATGTTTTGACGGCTCACGATTTATATTGATGCCGTCGTTTTGTGGAAAGAACTTTGAACCGGTAGTTTAGAATGTGTAATCTTTTGTCCTATTACGCATAGGCGAGCGTTATTACTTTCTTCCTACCCTGTCCTATATTGTACACTCATGTCTTTTATGTGCAAGTGTCTTTTAAAATGTCTCTGTGGATAACTTTTATTTTCTATAAAAAGATTGTCTCTTCTAGATAATTGCAATGTCCTTTTCTACGGTATAGTCTTGTATGCATGCGATTACATCGCTTCTACGTTAACGATTCCGTTAAACAACAACCCCTTGGTGAAGAGATTGTCGTAGATGATGTTTCAACAATTAAACAGTGGTCTAAAGTATTTCGATACAAACAAGGTGACTCAGTCATCTTGTTTGATGGCCACCAGAAAGATTGTACTTACGAAATAGATTCTATTTCTACAAAAGAAGCTAAACTCCATCTTGTTTCATTAAAAGAAACTTTCCCTCTCCCCAAGAACATCACTCTTTATCTTTCTCTTATTAAGAAGGATAATTTCGAGCTTGCAGTTCAAAAGTGTACCGAACTTGGAGTGTCTACTATAATCCCTGTGCTTACAGAACGATCTGAAAAGAAATCCTTGAATATGGAGAGGCTTCGTAACATAGCTATAGAAGCATCTGAACAATGTGGTCGTGGTGATGTTCCTGTTATTAGCGAAATAACAACTTTAGAAGAAGCTTTTAGTTCAAAAGATGCGGAGGCTTTACATATTGTTGCTGCAATGGGAGGTGTTTCTTGTAGTAGTGCAGAAGGGGAGAGGTTACTTAATTCTAAGGCGCTTACTATATGGATTGGACCTGAGGGTGGTTGGGGTGAGGGGGATAAGGCCATCTTTGCTCAAGGGGGCACTACATCTATGTCTTTCGGTTCTACTGTATTACGAGCAGAAACAGCTGCCATAGTGGGTGTTGGATTCCTTCTTCTCTAAGAAAGAGTGGTTTTCGTAAAAATATCGGCTGTTATCAAAAAACAGAGAATAAAATAGGATTATCTAACTGTTCAAAAATATAGCCAGTGCTACACTATATATAACCTTTATTAAGGAATAAATTATATTATGAAATTTTCAATGAACAATGCTTTCTGGGCACGTGCGTTAATTGCTTTATTATTCGTTTACGCTGGATACGGTAAGCTTATGGGCTTCGATGGATTCGTGAGCGCTATGCTTCAATCTAAGTTTGGTGGACTTGCTACTATTGTTGGTGCGCTAGTGGTATTTATTGAAATAGTTGTAGCTCTTGCTTTCGCTTTTGGTTATAGACTTAAGTGGTCAGCTTTGATTCTTGGTGGATTCACTGCACTTGCAACCATTCTTTACCATAATCCATGGGCAGGGGATGCTTTCAATTCTCAAATGATGCTTATGGCTCTCAAGAATATTGCTATTATCGGAGGTATCTGGCTTGCTTCATGTTGTGGTTGTGGAACTTGTGAAGTTAAAGGTTCTCACCATGGACATAATCACTAGGTAAATACTTATCTCGTGTAATAAAACAAATCAGCGACCCCACGGGGTCGCTGATTTGTTTTATTCTATTCTCTAAAATTATTTTGCTTCTTCTAAAAACTTAAGAACTTTATCATTGGTTAATGCTTGGTGTAGATACGCTCTTGCTCTATCTTCATCTGCATCTTTTACCATCGCCATTAATCTTACCAACTCAACATCTATTTCTTCTTCTGTCGGTTTGATATTTTCTTTCTCAGCGATTGCGTGAAGCATGAGCTGAGTGAGTGCGCGACGCTCTGCATCTTTTCTCCAGTCAACTCTAAGTTCTGCTTCGGTCTTCTTAGCGTGAGCTAAGTAATCTTCCCATGTGCCTCCGAAGCGTGATACGTCTGATCTCATCTGTCCTATCATACGATCAAGTTCACTTTCGATTAAAACATCATTCACATCAGCCTTCACTTCAGTAAGTAATTTCTCTGCTACGGCTGAGCGACGCTTGTCACTAGATTTTTGCTTTTTCTCAAGAACTAAATTTTCTTTTATTTTATTCTTAAGCTCTTCAAGATTTTTAAACTCACCTCCGAAGCTTTGTGCGAATGCATCATCAAGTGGTGGTAACTTAGATTCATCAATTTCTTGTGGAGCGTCGTGTGATGGATGATGACCATTCTCATCGTGTTCATGATCATGAGTTAATGTTCCTGTGGCACGACCCTTACGTAATTCTGTGAGTACGTCGTCGAGCTCCTTTTCGGTAACATCTTCATCAGCATCAATCGCTATCTCACTTGCAAGTTTTTTATAATTAGGAAGTGTTACTTCTGGAAAAATTGCTATAGTGATAGACGCTTCGAAAGGATTGTCTTTTGCAAGTTTAGTAATTGTAATTGTAGGTTCAGCAATAGGGAAGAGTTTGTGTTCATCAAGAACTTTTGGATACACATCGCGAAGACAAATATTAGCCATCTCTTCTAAGATGATCATCTCTCCGTACTTCTTAATAATCTGATCTGCTGGAACATGCCCCTTACGGAATCCATCTACATCTACTACTTGTTGAATAGACTTAACTCCCTTATCGTAGTACGCTACAAAATCTGTTGCAGGTACTTCGATGTTTATTTTTACTTCTGACTTAGGAAGTTTTTCTATTGTACTTTTCATGGTTAATTTATTACTGATTTGTTTATTATTTCTTCATCAAACTTATCGAACCAATTTTGATTTAATTTCCTTTTGGTAAAGTTCTATCGCTTCATTGATAATTTCTTGAGCGCGAGCTTTATCGTGAATTGCATCAATGGTTACAATTTTATTCTGAATAATTTTATATGTTGTGAAGAAGTGTTCTATCTCAATAAGTGTGTGACTATTGATGTCGTTTAAATCTTGTATCTCATCGAATCGTGGATCATCAACTGGTACTGCAATAATCTTCGCATCTCCTTCTCCGCTATCTACCATATCCATCACGGCAACTGGGCGAGCGTGGACGAGAATTCCTGGGATGAGTGGGTAGGTAGTAAGCAATACTACATCAAGAGGGTCTCCATCATACCAGTGGGTCTTAGGGATGAAGCCGTAATCGAATGGATAGTCTTGCGCTGTCTTCATCACACGATCGAGTCTGATGAGACCTGTTTCTTTATCTAGTTCGTACTTATTTTTAGATCCTTTGTTAATTTCGATAACTACAGTTATTTCTTGTGGAACGTTTTTCCCTGGAGAAATATCATGAAGTAAGTTTAAAGACATAGTATATGAGTGTTTTAATTAATTGATTAAGCGTTAGTTTGTGTCGTTTCACCTCCTTCTACGGTTGGTGTAACGGGTTCATTGGTGATTTCCATTCCTGATGACGCAGGCTCTTGTTCTGTTACAAGCGCTTCGATAATTTCTTCTGCTTCTTCTTCTAGCGTTTCATCAATTAATCCTGTTTCAGAAACCATTCCGTCAGTTGTTGCTTCTACTAGCGTTTCACCACTTGCTACGATATCAATCTTCCATCCAGTAAGTTTAGCTGCTAAGCGAACATTTTGTCCTCCTTTACCGATAGCGAGAGACTGCTCTTCGGCGAGTACTGTTACTGTTGCTTTCTTTTCAGCTTCATTAATTTCAATAGAAGTAGGTTTTGCTGGTGAAAGTGATGAGGCGATAAATTTACGAACATCATCATTCCATTCGATGATATCAATCTTCTCACCTGAAAGTTCTTGTGTGATAGCTGACACACGAGATCCACGTTGACCTACACACGCTCCAACCGGATCGATACGGTCATCAGAAGTCTTCACTGCAATCTTAGAACGACTTCCTGGTTCACGAGCAACTGCTAATATTTCGACAACACCTTGAGCAATTTCTGTACTTTCTTGCTTGAAAAGTTCAATTAAGAATTTAGGGTGTGTACGAGAGAGGCGAATAGAAAGACCTCGAAGTCCTTCTTCAATAGAAAATAAATATGCTTTGATTCTTTCTCCTGGGCGAAGACGCTCTGAAAGAATTTGTTCTTCGGCTGGAAGGATGGCAGTGGTACGACCGAGGTCAACGAAAATAGTTCCGCGTTCCATACGTTGTACGATACCAGAAACAATAGTCCCTTCCTTGTCGGTAAATTCTCCTACGATACTTTCACGTTCTGCTTCGCGAAGTTTCTGTACGATAACTTGCTTTGCAGTCTGAGCAGCGATACGTCCGAAGTCATCTTGGTTATCAAGAGGGAATACAATCTCTTCTCCAAGCTCTGCATTTTTCTTAAAAAGTTTTGCATCATTAATAAGCATGTGACGTTCTTCGTTGAAACGAGGAAGAAGTTCTACTCCTTCCACAACTTCTGGCTCTGGTGCATCTTCCTCTATCATGCGAACAGTTGTTTCATCCGCAACAATTTTTACTTGTTCGAAATCTGTTTCTCCTGTTTCGAAATTAATATGACAGCGAACTATCTGTCCACGCTTTCCATATTCCTTTTGATATGCAGCTGCGAGAGATTTCTCAACTGCGTCTACAATTTTTTCATGTGAAATTTTCTTTTCTTGCTCTAGTTGTTCGAGTGCAACTTTAAGCGCTTTGATGTCTAACATATATTTATTTTAATTATTCTCTATTTATTTTTAATTACTATTCGTCCGGAAATTTTGTAAAAAAATTGCCGGCTCTTTCGAGCCGACTAACCAATTTCCGTATGTACACATCATACCACACATATAGAAGAAAAGCAACTACGCAAATGTCTTTATATTAAGTATGCTGTTATGTGAATCAGTACATAATTTTTCAAAAGGAATACTCACAATGAATGCACCGTGCACCATCACGAATGACTTCAAATTCGAACCTGCGCTTGATGAATATATCGGGAGACGACAACTAGCACTACAAGAAATGGACCCGAACATTTCTTTCCCAAGTTTAGGTGGAAGAGATGTCATCTCTCAACCATTCTATGAAAACAAAGATGTCATCGTTGCGGCTTGGTCAGCTATCAAGGTCGGGTGGAGAATGTTTGAATGTTCTATGCATGAGACTGTGGATGTGTCACTTTCACTTTCTTGTTTCAAACATGGAGAAGTTGATGTGCTGTATCTGCCAGTTCACTTCCCGCGCGACTATGAAGTTTTCATCAAGGTTTTGCGAGAGACGATCGGCAAGTTCGGAGAGTTCATCCCACCTGCATATGGTCCGAAGTGGGTTCCACATATCCCAGTTGCAAAAGGGTACGGACTTGAAGAAAAATTGAAACATCTTCCTAAAGACCGTAAGCTCTCCGGCCAAGAGTTCTTTACTCTCTTTTTACCAGAAAACAAACCACAACTTGTAAGAAAAGTGGTTGTAGATGGTAGAAAGGAATGGAAGGAAATTCACTTCTGAACCCCGCGCTTCGCGCGGGGGTCTTTTTATTTATGCTCTACAACCATCCCATCAGATAATCTCACAATTCTATCAGCGAGTTTCCCGTATTCTTCTTCGTGAGTAACCATAATGACGGTGATTCCATCTTCTTTGTTTAATTTTTTAAAAATACCCATAACTAATTTTGATGATTCATTATCGAGATTTGCTGTTGGTTCATCAGCGAACAATATTTTAGGACTATGTGTAATAGCTCGCGCAATAGACACACGCTGTTGTTCACCACCAGATAGTTCAGAAGGGGTGTTATCTGGTCTATGTCCTAATCCTACTGCCACTAACGCTTTAAGTGCTTTATCTTTTGCTACGCTTTCTTTCACTCCTTGCATAAGAAGGGGAATCATAATATTCTCGGAGGCTGTTAATTCTGGCAAAATAGAATAATCTTGAAATACATATCCAAATTCATTAAGACGTACATTAGTGCGTGCATCACTATCTAAATGATCAATGCTTTCACCATTTAAACTAATACTTCCACTTGTTGGGTTATCAAGTAAAGAAAGTTGATAAAGTAAAGTAGACTTCCCAGCACCAGAGCGTCCCATTATCGCCACGAACTCTCCCTCATGTACTTGAAAATCAATACCTTTTAATACTTTAGTTATTTCTGTTCCATCTTTGAATGTTTTGGTGAGGCCCTTGGCTTCTAAAATAATTTTTTTCATACGTTTAATTTCTACCCAAAATAGCATCAAGTGTGTTTCGCTTTACGATAAGTCTTGCTGGCAAGTATCCTGCAAAAATAGAAACAATAAGCACAAGAGCAAACTTAGTAATCACCGATAGTGGCTCAGCCACAAGTACGATGAGAGCAAATGGTGTGTCTATTGGGTGAGCATCAATATAAGGTTTCAATATCGCGAAAATAATAAAAAGGGCTACTACAGAACCAACAAGAACATAAAATACAGCCTGACAAATATAACTAAACTCGATAGCGAAATTGTTTACTCCAATTCCTTTCATAATACCAATCTGACGACGGCGTGTAAGAGCGTTAATATAAATAATAATAAATATTGTAATCAGCGCTACAACAACCGAAACTGAACCAAGTATTGTTCCAATGATTCCAAAGAAAAGTTTAATACTCACGAGGAAATCAGGAGCACCTTCACTTGCGGTGTTTATCGATGCATATGAGCCGAATCCATTTGCAAGGAGAGGAGTCTTAACATAATAGGGGTCAACGCCCGGTTGCATAGTAATAGCAATTTCTGAAACATCAGAATCTACTTTTCCTATCATTTTTTTAAGTTCACTATCTAAAATGTAAGCGCGCGATGCTACGAATTGTACTTTTGAATTAATAATTCCACGCACAATGAAATCTTGTGTGACTGAATTAGAAGTTGTAAGGTCTGATGTCTTGGCTAGTTCTTGTTCCGGATTAACATTAGAAGTTTTACTTGTAACAGTAACGCGCACAACTGTACCAGGTTCAATATTTTTAAGTAAAGAAACAAGATCTGCAACTCTACTATACTTCTGTAAATATCCTGAACCGATGACAATACCGCGTGAATCACCTGGCTGTAACCATTCTCCTTCTACAACTTGTTTCGAGAGGAATGTTGTTTCATTTTCTTTTGCTGGGTCGATACCAGCAATTTGATTACTCACTATGTTGGCATCTTCTTCAGTTCTTTTCTCTTGCCAATTAGCTTCAATCTTAGCACCCGCTATGATGCGAGAGGTGTAACTTTTAATTTGAGGAAAAGAGGAGAGGGCGTTTAAAATATCTGTAGAACGTTCTATATATTGTTTTTCATTTCTATTAGTAATAAAAAGATCTCCAGTCCATTGTTCTTTAAAAGCACGAGATGCTCCTTCTACGATACCCACAAGGAATCCTGATGTTGCAACAAGGTTAAGAAATGTGAGCATCATAATAAAAACAATAAGACCGGTCGTCCACTTACTTGTTCGTGTTACCTGACGTATTGCTAGGAAGAACCCGAGTCGAATCGTATTGAAAAACTGACGCATATATAAAGAGTATAGCAGGGTAATGGAAAGCTATACCCAGAATCAAGAGCTACTGTGTTTGCTTTTGTGCAGAACGAGCACCTGGTTGAATAGCCACTACTTTATCTGTTGTTAAAATTCCAGATCTTATTTCTACTGTACCATCATCACCTCGAATACCGAGACTTACCTTCACTGTCTTCTTATCCTTACCATTTAATACTTCCACCGTTCCTGTAGCGCTACTTTCGACACCAACAAAACGAATAGGTAATGACAGTGCGTTTTCTCTTGATGCTGCGATAATACTTACGTTTGCTGTCATTCCTGATTTGATACGAGTGTCTATCTCTTTAAATGAAACTATAGCTTTATATACTGGGACATTACCTTCCATGGTAGCGCTTGGATCTACACGTGATACAGTAGCTTCAAAAAATACATCATTACCATATGCATCTAAAGTAACTCTTACTGGGTTACCGACAGCAATTTTAGAAATATCCACTTCAGGAATCTTGGCCTCCACTTGAAAAGCACTAGATGAAATAAGTGTCACAGCAGATCTTCCAGCGGTAGCCGTTTCACCTTTAGTGATATCTACCTTAGTGATAATTCCGTTAAATGGTGCTGTGATTACATTTTTGGAAAGATTGGCTTGCGCTTGTGCGACTTGTGCTTCCGCTTGTGCGACGAGAGCTTCTTGGGCACGAATCTTCGCCTTATCTGTTCCTGCTTTGGTTAAATCAAGATCACGAGTAGCGCTTAACAATGTATTTTTTGCTGTATTAACTGCTGTACGTTTAGTGCTGATATCAGAAAAAACAGTTCCTACTGTGGTACGTGCAGTTGATACAATAGTTCTATACGTATCCGCTGAAGAACTATTAGCAAGACAATTAGAAGATAGGAGTGAGCTTAAGTCATCAAGTAAAGATGTTGCTTCTCGTGTTGTTGTATATGCAGCATCTAATCCAGCATCTAATGTTGCTTTATCAGAAAGTGAACTAATAGAAGCAGTTGTCTTCTGGAAATCAGAAAGTGTTTTTTCAAAAGTTCCACGACGTGCTTCTATTTGATTCGAAAGTTGTTGATTACATGCGGTAATGGTAAGTCTAAATGTTGCTCCATCTGCTGTAAAAAGGCTAGAAAGCTTTGATTTTATAGCGTCTGAGGTTTTGGCATCGGCATCACGAATACTATCTGGAATGGCGCTATACGTTACTTCTACGTTACTTTTTGCATTATCTACTGCTTGCATCTTAATAGCGAGCTCTTCAGGACGAGCGCCGGTCTGTAACTGCTCTAATACTGCACGCTGGTTAGCAAGTACTGCTCGGGCTTGAAGAAGACTTGCATACACATCATCACTTGATAACGTTGCAAGTACTTGTCCTGCATACACCTTATTCCCAACTTCCACATTCACCCCAGAAACTAATCCTGATTTTTCAAATGAAAGCATGGCCTCACTTGTTGGAGTTACTGGACCGGTCACCTTAACACTTTGTACAAGAAGTCCTTGTTTAGGAAAAGTTGTTTCCTCTTGATTAGATGTAGCGTTACGAGAATAGAGTACTCCTACTATAAAAACAACACCGAAAATACCCCAGAAATATTTATTTCTAAAAAGGGATAGTATTGTATCAAAAATAGTATGGAGAGTATGTTTCATATATAAAATAAGTATACCATCGATTCATTATTTAAATTTGGGAATATCGTTACGCTATGCGTGATATACTTTACATACAATGAAAAAAATTCTCGTAATTGGAAATTGGAAGACAAATCCAAAATCATACAAGGACGCAAAAAAATTATTAAAGAATACAGAGAAGCTCGCTAAGAAAATTACTTTTTCATACGGGTATGCTGTTCCTGATATTTACTTTCAAGCGTTACTAGAAGAAAAAGGGAAGGGGTTACTTGGTGTACAAAATATAGCAACCCTTACTGAAGGTGCTCACACTGGTAAAAGCACTACCTCCATGTATCTTTCATCTGGTGCACAATTCGCACTTCTTGGACATAGTGAAGTAAGAAAAGAAGATGGCGAGAATAACCAAACAATTAATGCAAAGTTAGAAGTAACCTTAGCAAATAAACTTTTAAGTGTGGTATGCATCGGGGAAAGTGAACGTGACCAAGATGGTGTGTATCTTAAATACATAGAAGATCAACTCAAACAAATTCTTGTTGGTATAAAAGGGGATGCTTGCTCGAAACTTGTAATTGCCTATGAACCTATCTGGGCAATAGGGGCAGGAACAGCTGCAACACCTGAACAGTGCTTCGAAGCAATTATCACTATACGAAGAACACTTGCTACACTATTAGGTATAGAGTATGCCAAAAAAGTCCTTATTCTGTATGGTGGAACAGTAAACAAACAAAATGCAGCAAACTTCATAACAGACGGAAGCGCCGATGGTTTATTGGTGGGAAGATCATCATTAGATGAAAAGGAATTTGTAGGAATTTTAAATACCGTATATGAAACGATCCATTAAAGATATTTTTTTACCAGACGAAAGAGCTTACAAAGGTAAGCGTGTACTTGTGCGACTTGATTGGAATGTGGCAACAGATGAAAGTGGTAACCCTTTAGAAACAGAACGTATCACACGAACATTCCCATTACTTGAAAATCTTTCATCTTCAGGAGCTATTACTATAGTAATGTCGCATCTTGGTGAAAAGGGGGCCACACTACTTCCTCTTGTTAATTATGTGAAAGATAAACTTGCATTCGTACGTTTCGTAGATAGTCATGATTTTGATGTATTGCGAGCAGAAGTTGAGAAATCAGCTCCGGGAGATGTTATTGTTCTTGAAAATATTAGAACCTTCGAAGGTGAAATGGATAATAGTAAGTTCCTCGCACAACGCCTCGCATCTCTTGCTGAGGTGTATATTAATGATGCATTCTCAGTATCTCATCGCAAGCAAGCATCAATAGCAACAGTACCTCACTATATACTTTCATATGCTGGACCACTCTTTAAAGAAGAGATTGATAAATTAACACCTCTCCTTTCACCGGAATTACCATCGCTTTTTATTATCGGAGGGGCAAAAATCAGTACCAAACTTGGTCTCATACAACACTACCTCGAAAAAGGTGCGTATGTATTCGTAGGTGGAGCAATGGTTCATAATATTTTGAAACAGCTTAATGTAGAGATCGGGATGTCACTTTATGACAAAGACTACCTAGTACCTGATTCTATTTTAAATCATCCAAGACTTTTACTTCCTGTTGATGTCATTACTGCGGACGGTCATTTACGAAATATTTATGATGTGCCTAAAGATGGAATAATTGTAGACTGCGGGAAGATGACGGTAGCATTACTTGTTAAACATATCGATAGTGCAAAAACAATAATTATGAATGGCCCTGTTGGACTCTATGAAAAAGGTTGGAAATATGGAAGTGAGATGCTTATCACTCATATAGGACATAAGCTTGGTTCTACAACAGTATTAGGTGGAGGAGATACGCTTGCTGTGGTAGAAGGTATAAAAGATGCTAATATGAGTTTTACATTCATTTCCCTTGCAGGAGGAGCCATGCTTACATATCTAGAAAAAGGAACCCTGCCTGGAATTGATGTGCTCATAGAAGATGTCACACCTTAACCAAAACCCCGTTATCTATAGTGTAGAGGAAATAAAACAGTTAGTACAAAAGGCGAAATCAGGAGATCATGCCTCTTTTACGAAACTCTATAATGCTTTCTTTACACCTGTGTATCGTTATGTTTTTTCTCGTATACACGATAAAGATACAAGCGATGACATAGTACAAACAGTGTTTATTAGATGGTATAACGCTCTCCCATCCTACGAATTAAAAGTAAGTCCTCTACAATATCTATTCGTTATTGCAAGAAGATTACTCATTGATGAGTACGGGAAGATACAAACTATCTCTTTTGATGAAGACTTCGACGAAATAATAGATGAGACGCACTCTATTGAGGAAGAATTAGATATCAAAATTACGACTGAACATATTCTCTCTCAATTTAAAAATCTAAGTGAAACCCACCAAGAAGTACTGCGTTTACATTTTTTTGGAGAATTAACCACAGAAGAAATAGCTCGTATTTTAGAAAAAAAGGAGCCAGCAATTCGCCAAATAAAACACCGTGCACTTATCGCTTTGCGCGAATTAACAAAAAACATTAATGAAAACAATTAGTGAACATCTAGATACCGCTCGAGGCAACGTACGGGGAGAAGAGGAACTACTTCGACGTATTCTTTCGCAAATACCAGAGCAAAAAGGGTCCCGTCGCCTCATCTCACCGTATGTGACTTATACACTTTCATCATTTGTAAGTGTGTATGCACTGGTTATTATAATGTTGCCTATTTATAATAACTACATGCTGTATCGAGAAGATAATG
Source organism: uncultured Candidatus Saccharibacteria bacterium (assembly GCA_964455195.1). GTDB lineage: Bacteria > Patescibacteriota > Minisyncoccia > Phycocordibacterales > UBA5272 > UBA11704. Next base: position 3,252 of record CAYVUY010000013.1, on the reverse strand, counting down.
CTATTGACCAAGAGTTGATGGCATTAGATCTACAGGCAGATTCATTTGAATTACAAATGGATCAACAAGATTCACTCATTGATGATACTCTTTAACAAACTTTTAAAATATGAAAACTAAACTTATTACAACTTTATTCGCAACAGCAATTCTTGTGCCAATGTTTGCTAGTGCTCAATCAGCGACAGGAACACCTGTAGTAGCAACATCTACACCGACTTCTGTTTCAACCACCACTAAGTCAACTTTCACTGCATGCTCTCAAGCTGCGATTGAAAAGCGTGATACAGCTATCAGTGTAGCGCGTGCAGCATATGCTAGCTCTACTAAGGTGGCTCTTGATGCTCGTAAAGAGGCTCTTAAACAAGCAGAAGCTATTGCTACATCGACTGATAGAATAGCTGCAAAGAAGGTAGTAGTAGCCACATACAAGACCGCATTAAAGAATGCACAAGAAACTTATAGTACAGCTCGTAAAGCGGCATGGACCACATACGATGCTGAAATGAAACTCTGTCGTGATGCTCGTAAAGCAGAAAATGATAAAAAAATAGCGGAGAAAAAAGCTGAACAAGAGAAGAAGCAAGCAGAAAGAAAATCTGAAATAGAAAAGAAAAAGGCAGAAAATAATAAGAAGCATGATGAGAAGAAAGCAGAAGTAGAAAAGAAGAGGGAAGAGAAAAAAGATGAAATCGAGGTAAGAAAGGCAACTCGTATCAATGGAAGTGAAGCTACAGGCACTTCAGACGGTAGACCAAACGGAAGACTATAATTATTTCTAAATTGTCTCTAAAATAAATAATCCCCGCCACATAGTGGCGGGGATTATTTATTTCATCTCAAGTAAAACCGGACAATGATCACTTCCAAATATTTCGTTTAAAATTTCTGCTTTCTTAATATCTTTGTGTGCTTCTTGATTAACGAAGAAGTAGTCTATTCTCCAGCCAATGTTTCTATCTCGAGAACTTGTCTTTTGATCCCACCAACTATACTTCACTGTTTCTGGGTGTAGTGTTCTGTATGTATCCATAAAACCAGAAGTTTCTACTTTATCTACCCATGCTCGTTCAATAGGAAGAAAGCCAATTTGGTTAGCGTTTTCTTTGGGGCGGGCGAGGTCTATCTCATTGTGTGCAACGTTTAAATCTCCACAAAATATAACTGTTTCATATTTTTTCTTAAGCGTAATCATTTTCTTTAAAAACATTTCGTAGTATTTTAATTTAAATTGAAAATGTTCTTCATCACGCCCTCCGTTTGGGAAATAGCATGTAACAAATGCGAAGTCATCGTAATGTAATGTGAGCATTCTTCCTTCATGATCCATTTCTTCTATTCCTAATCCACGTTCTACTTTGTTTGGTTCTTGTTTGGTATATACAGCAACACCAGAATATCCTTTGCGAGAGGTGGCACTATCGAAATAGACACTATACCCCTTCGGGGCATAACCATCTTCAGGCAGTTGATCTGGTGTACTTTTAGTTTCTTGTATGGCAAGAAAGTCAGGTTTTAAATCAAACGCAGTTTGTAATGCTCCTTTTTTAAAAGATGCTCGTATCCCGTTTACATTCCAAGAAATTAATTTCATATAAGAAGTATATCAAAGAGAAACTTTTTATTCTTTAGTTCTTTTCGTGTGGAACTTTTCGTACTGATCACGAAGGAATTTGTTAGTAACGTTGGTATATATCTGTGTTGTAGAAATAGAAGCATGTCCAAGCATCATCTGTACTGTACGAAGGTCAGCTCCGTTATAAAGAAGGTCGGTAGCAAATGAGTGACGAAGAACGTGCGGGGTGCACTTCTTAGCTATACCAGCAAGCGTTGCGTATTTATTAAGTGTGCGCTCAACAGAACGTGGAGTTAATCTTACTGATTCTTCTTTTTTCATGCGTGCCTTGGCACGAGGGGAGTGGTCAATAAACATCGCCTCATCTATATCTACTCGAGCTTCTATATACTTCTTCAGTACCTCTTGTGCGTGTGTAGATACGAACACCACACGAATCTTACCTCCCTTACCACGTACTGATATTTCACCGCTTCGCATATCTAAATCTCTGTCGAGAGAACACAGTTCAGATACACGTAGACCTGTTGAAAATAAAAGTTCAAGTATTGCTCTATCTCGAAGAGCAATAATCTCATCTCCAACTGGGGCATTCAATAAATCATTTAATTCTTTTTCTGAAATAAGATCAAGTTCTCTTTGTGTAGTCTTGGCAAGTTCGATGCGTTCTGGGTCGTACCCTTTCACACCGCGCTTACGAATATACTTAAAGAATGCGCGTAGTGCTATAAGGTGATAGTTCTGGGTTCTCTTATCTAATGTTTCCACTGCTTGACCCTTCTTTGCCTCTCGAGCTTTATGACGATTAAGGTATACACGATATTCGCGCATCATCGACTCTGTGATATCAGCAGGGGATTCTACTTTTGCAAAGTCCAAAAAACGTTTAAGGTAGTGATCATAGTTACGTACTGTGAGAGAAGATCTGCCTTTTTCTATTTCTATATATTGAAGAAAATCGTTCTTTAGATCAAAAAGTGAGTACATACGTGCCTATTAGTATACATCTAATGTCGCACAATTTACGGGGACAAAGTAAAAACACTGATATTTAAGCCTTAAAATAAAGGCTTTAGGGCTTGCAATTTCCTGAAAGATGTGATACTATATAGGAATAGTCAGAAAAATATGCTTACAGCAAAGAAAAAACTAAACGCCATCAAAACAACCCGTATTCATGATACCGACACCGGTTCTCCTGAAGTACAGGTTTCTATTTTGACAAAGCGCATTACAGAATTAACAGGTCATTTGAAGGTTCACAAGGGTGATAATCACTCACGTCGTGGACTTATGCAAATGGTTGCTGATCGTAGATCACACCTCAAGTACCTCGAAGCAAATAACAAGACACGTTACGCTTCTCTCGTTAAAAAGCTTGGTCTTAAGTAATTCTTTTCTCTCCCGTAATTGCCAAGATTACGGGAGTAGAATTTTCTGGCTATAATAAGGTTCTTAATTTTTAATACTCATCGGAATACTCGTTCTACGTTTAAAAATATATTTAATATTCTTTGAATATTTAACGTATTCCACAATCTAACTCTATATGTCTATCATAAAACACAGCGACCAACGTGTCGCAGTATTTATCGACACACAAAACCTCTACCACAGTGCGAAAAATCTTTACAATACAAAAGTAAACTTTGGAGCAGTGATGGAAGAGTCAGTCG
>CAYVUY010000012.1:0-21475 GCA_964455195.1 uncultured Candidatus Saccharibacteria bacterium | reverse complement strand
TGGTATCCCAGTAGATGTTCACACAAAGACAAAAGTTTCAGCACTTTAAACTATTATGACTACACTCCATGCTGGAGGTAAGTTCGGTGGTGATGGATACAATGTATCAGGTGGATTACACGGTGTGGGAGCATCTGTTGTAATCGCTCTTTCGATTTTTTGTAAAGTAGAGGTTCACCGTGATGGAGGTATTCACATGCAGGAGTATAAGCAGGGAGTAAGTAAGGCTAAGGTAAAGCAAGTAGGTAAGAGTAAGTTCACAGGTACTATCGTTACCTTCCAACCAGACCCAATTATTTTTAAAGAGGGAACTGAATTCGATTGGGCAACTATCGTATCTCACTTACGTCAACAAGCATATCTTGTGAAGGGTCTTGTAATACATGTGATAGATGCTCGCGGTCATGCTGATGATATGGATCTTGATAATGCGGTTTATTTGTCAGATCTAGATTATGAAAATCCAAACACATCTTTCTATTTTGAAGGAGGACTTAAGTCTCTTGTTAAGCACTACAATGAATTCGCTAAGCCGATTCACAAGAATATTTTTTATGTAGAGAAAGAAGCTGAAGGGGTACTCGTAGAAATAGCGTTGCAATACATCGACGACATGACGACGAAGATTTCGGCATTCGCGAATAATATCCCTAATCCAGAAGGGGGAACACATGTTACAGGATTTAAGACAGCACTCACTCGTCTTATTAATACTTATGCACGTAAGGCTGGTATTCTAAAAGAAAAGGATGAGAATCTCACAGGAGATGACGTACTTGAAGGACTCTCAGCTGTTGTGTCTGTTAAGCTTCGCGAAATACAATTTGAAGGTCAAACCAAGGCCAAGCTAGGTAGTATGGAGGCACAGTCAGCAACTGCAACAGTATTTACTGAAGCGTTCACTCTTTTCTTAGAAGAGAATCCGGATGACGCGAAGGAAATTGTTAATAAAGGTTTACTTGCGCTTCGTGCTCGTAAAGCAGCTAAAGCTGCGAAAGACTCAGTATTACGTAAGGGGGCACTAGAAGGTTTTTCACTTCCAGGAAAGCTTGCTGATTGTCAGAGTAATGACCCTAGTGATAGTGAACTATTCATCGTGGAGGGAGATTCTGCGGGAGGTACTGCGAAACAAGGGCGTGACCGACGAACACAAGCGATACTTCCTCTTCGTGGTAAAATTTTAAACGTAGAACGTGCACGTCTAGATAAGATGCTCGCATCAGAACAAATTAAAAATCTCGTACTTGCTATGGGTGCTGCTATTGGAGATACATTTAATATCGAAAAAGTTCGTTATCATAAACTCATTATTGCAACAGATGCGGACGTCGACGGTGCACACATTAGAACACTACTGCTTACATTCTTCTATCGTTACTATAGACCAATTGTGGAAGCGGGTTACGTTTATATCGCACAACCACCACTCTACAAAGTTGCATACGGTAAAGAAATTAATTATGCATACTCAGATGAAGAACGTGATACGATTCTCAAGAAATTAGGATTCGATACTTCTGTTGCACAAGAGCTCGCCAAGGAATCAGACGATGAACCTGAAGAGAAAGTCGAAGAAGGGAATGAAGATGAAGGAAAAGAAGAAAAAAAGAAGGGGGGAAAGAAGCCGAACATTCAACGCTATAAGGGTCTTGGAGAAATGAACGCAGAAGAACTATGGGAAACAACCATGGATCCAACTACTCGCACACTTAAGATAGTATCTATTCATGAAGCAGCAGAAGCAGATAAGGTTTTCGAGATGTTGATGGGTAATGAAGTTGGACCACGTAAGAGTTTCATTCAGACGTACGCAAAAGAAGCTAATCTAGACATCTAAGATTTAAGTCATAAATTGCGAAGCTACTTTGTCGCGAAAAGTTTTTGCTCAGTCAATGTACTTCTTGTACACCTCTCTCGCAAAAACTTTTCGCTTCGCATATCTTCATCAATTTCTGACTTAAATAAATTCACTATTTTTTAGAGTGTTTATTTCACTAATGCCTTTATCTCATTGAAGTGTATACTGATAGTATAATTATATTTATATGAATTTCATTGCATACATTTTATCAGCGATAGGTCTTTGGAAAATTTTTGAAAAAGCTAAGGTTACTAGTTGGTACGCTATCGTTCCAATTTTTAATATTTATTATTTAAATAAAATTGCCAATCGCCCTAAGTCATACTTCTGGTGGGCAATGGGTCCTATGATGGTAAGTATCGCTGTCGTAACTGTATGGGGAATTATTTTCTACCTAGAAAATGCAACTGGATTAAGTACTGGATTTTCTTCCTTTATTCCATTCTTCCTCATTCCATTCTTCCTCGCGATGATAGTAAGTCTCGTCTTCATGGTGCTGATTCTAGATGGTCTTTCTAAGGCATTCGGCAAGAGTTCTTGGTTTACAGTTGGACTCGTACTGCTTCCTTTTGTTTTCTATCTTATCCTTGGATTTGATTCTTCTAAGTTTAAGAAAACTGATACCAAAAAAGTAGAAAAAGCTGACTAGTGTTCTATACAATAGTTTCATAATTTGTAGTCGAAATTGACTCCATTTTGTGTTAGAATGCGTGTTCTACCATGAAATGGGTTATATTTACGGGGACTTGGCGCCTCACTAATAAAGAACTTGAAAATGATGTTCGTCACGCAGCTCGTGAGGTATTTGAACGTGGTGACGGCATAGTAACAGGTGGCGCTACTGGGGCGGATTATTTTGCTATGGATGAGTTCGTGAAATTAAATCCAGACTGTACTCGTATTCGTATTTTTATACCAGCACGTTTAAAACACTATATCGCTGATTATAGAAAAAACTGGAAACACGCACCTATTATAGATACAGATATTGATAATTTAGAATATTTACTTAATTTAATTAAAACTCGTAATCCAAGTGCTGTGTTTGAGGTACGAAAAGAAGAGGGGGATATTAAACAAGAAGATTATGATCTTCGTCACGATGAAGAGGTAACATTTTCAGACGAAGTACACGCATTCCAGGTAAATAATTCTACGGGAACATCAGATACCATACGGAAAGCCAGAGCTTCAGGACTTCCTATTACTTTGCATAAAAGTTACAACATAAAAGAATAATAGATGTTGACATTTTGCAATAAAACAGTAGTATTGTAATTGAGTTTCTTGATTCAAACCAACGCAAACAAGGAGGAAACATGGCAAAGATTCTGGGTGGAGTTCATCACGGACTCCTGGCGCATTTCGGTGGATATCCTGCGATATCGATTGCTCGCGAGCAAGTTGGCTCTGGGGGTCAATCATTGTCATGGGGTAACGCAGGTGATCCAATCATCGGCGACAAGTTCCCGCCAGTTGCTACCCCGACCCCATCTGATTCGAAGCCGGCAGCACAGCCAGTTCTCGATCAGCGCAGCTTCGAGCCGCCGGACTGGCTCCTTCAAACGAGGTAGTTTGGTTATTCAATCAAGAAAAGCCCCGCGAACGCGGGGCTTTTCTATTTGTAATTATTATTTCTTCTCTTTAATTTCAGTTTCTAGTTTTGCTAGTACTTCTTCCACAGTCATTTGTCCTAAGTTTCCATTATCACGAGATTCAAGGGTGACTTTTCCAGCTTCGATGTCTTTATCTCCTATTACTATCCAGTATGGAGTTTTTAATTCTTTCACCGCGCGCACCTTTTTACCTAAACCATCTTTGCTATCTTCAACGCTTACTCGTAGTCCAGATAATTTGAGAGTGTCTGTTACACCTTTGGCATATGTATGATGTGATTCTCCAATTGGAATAACAGATATTTGGGTAGGGGAGAGCCATACTGGGAAGTTACCAGCTGAGTGTTCTATGTATGTAGCAAGGAATCTTTCGATAGAACCCATAATCGCACAGTGAATCATTACTGGTTGCTCGCGTTTACCTTCTTCATTTACAAATTCTAGTCCGAAGTTAGTTGGTTGTACGAAGTCTACTTGAATAGTAGCAACTTGCCATGTGCGTCCTATAGAATCTTTTGCCATGAAGTCTACTTTCGGTCCGTAGAATGCAGCTTCTCCTTCTCCATCTATCCAGTTTGTAGCGCTACGTTTTTCAATAAGAGAACGTATAGAACCTTCTGCCTTTTCCCAAGTACTATCATCTCCCATGTACTTCTCTTTATTACTCATATCACGTCGTGAGAAACGCGGAGTAAGACTATATCCGAATGTACTATAGAATTTCGTGATTATTTCCCACACAGATTCCATTTCATCTTGTAATTGACTTTCACGACAGAATACATGGGCATCATCTTGTGTAATAGAGAGTACTCGTGTAAGACCTGCAAGTTCGCCTGACTGCTCATCACGATATACCATCGTTGTCTCAGAGAAACGTAGAGGAAGTTCTTTGTAACTACGAAGTTCACTTGCATAGATTTGTGCGTGGTGAGGGCAGTTCATTGGCTTCATACAGAACGTATGACCATCACGAGTTTCGATTTTGAAAAGATCTTCCGCATATTTTGCCCAGTGGCCACTCTTCTTGTATAAATCGAATTTAGTAATATGTGGAATTGCCACTTTCTCATATCCACGTACTTTACGTAGTGACCATACGAACTCATTGAGCTCTTCACGTAGTATTGTTCCACGAGGAGTCCACAATGGAAGTCCAGGACCTACAAGGTCAGAGAAGGTGAAGAGTTTCAATTGTTTACCAATCACTCTGTGATCTCGTTTCTTAGCCTCTTCTAATTGAGTTATATAGTCATCAAGTTCTTGTTTTGTATCAAACGCTAGTCCATACACACGTGAGAGCATCGCGTTCTTCTCATCTCCTCTCCAATATGCCCCAGCCAACTTATCTAGTTTGAACGAGTCTGGTGCTATTTCTTTAGTATTACTTACGTGAGGCCCTTCACAGAGGTCGAAGAAATCTTCACCGGTATGATAGAGGGTTACTTGCACACCTTCCTTATCGATACCATCAATAAGTTCTACTTTATATTTATTATTTTTGAAAAGTGAACGAGCCTGACTTGGAGAAACAGATTCAACCTTGAAATCTAAGTGGCGAGCGATTATTTCACGCATCGTTTTTTCAATTTTTGGGAAATCTTCTGGTGTAATCTTCGGACCTCCTGCAAAGTCGAAGTCATAGTAGAATCCAGTATCAATTACTGGGCCAATTGTCGGGAGGGCATGGGGGAAATGGTGGTTCACCGCCATAAGTAAAATATGGGCTAATGAATGACGCTTATTAAATAAGTTACTTTGTGACATATATCCTCATGGTACCAAAAGTACCACAGAAAAGCTATGCCATAAGCCTTTTTGGGAGCCCCAGAATCCGTTGGGAAAAGGACCTTTATTTCCCCACTGTGTTGCTTGACATGCCCTAGGGGTTTTGTATAGTACAAGATACACACTATGAATAAAAAACATTTTTTTACCAGCCGTAGCGCTAATAATATAAAGACTTTTTTCCTCATGGCATTATTCTTCGTCGGAATAATCTTTTTCGGGTTCCTCTTCGCAGCTTTCACTGGAAATGCGAATTATCTATGGGGAGCAATCATCGGATCGCTTATTATGAATTTTGTAAGTTTCTTTTTTTCTAAAAAAATTGCACTTTCATCTTCTGGTGCTGTAGAAGCAGACGAAACGAAGTATCAAGAGCTTCACCAAATAGTCGAGAACCTCTCCCAGAAAGCTCATATTCCTAAACCTGACGTATACATTATTAATGACCCAGGACCTAACGCATTCGCAACAGGACGCAATCAAGATAACGCGGCAGTTGCAGTCACTACTGGATTACTTGCCATGATGAATAAGAATGAACTTGAGGGAGTTATCGCTCACGAACTTTCACATGTGAAGCATAAGGATATTCTCATTATGACAGTGGTAGTAGTTCTTGCAGGAACACTTTCTATGCTTGCGCATCTTGTAATGCAACGCTCACTTTTCGGAAGTAATGATCGTGATAATAATGGAGCTATTGGATTAGCTATTGGAATTATCGCTGCAATAGTGCTTCCACTTGCCGCAACTATCGTACAACTCTCTATCTCTCGTAAGCGTGAATTCATGGCAGATGCTGGCGGAGCCATCGTAACAGGATATCCAGAAGGTCTTGCTTCTGCGTTACAAAAGATAAGCACGTATAAGCAACCACTTCAACACGCAACTCCAGCGACAGCACACCTCTATATATCATGCCCATTCGGTGGGGTAGAACGACAAACATTTTTCCAAAAATTGTTCATGACACATCCGCCAGTAGAAGAGCGTATCAAGGCGCTTATGGGAGGTAAGGAACTTAATTAAAACATATGTAATTATTTATCTTTGTTTATTATTGTTTCTTTTATTTACTTAGTCGTTATACTTAACTACATATGAAAAATTTTTCAACCAAAACAATTATTATCAGTGTTATAGCAGTACTTGCTGTTCTCTACGTATGGTCATCATATAACTCTCTTGTTCGTGCGAGGGTAGCAGTCGATACACAATGGGCACAAGTAGAAACTGTATATCAGAGACGTCTCGATCTTATTCCCAACCTCGTAGCATCAGTACAAGGTTCTATGAAACAGGAAAAGGATGTGTTTACTGCGATTGCTGATGCTCGTACTCGCTATGCTGGAGCTGTTACACCTGATGAGAAAGCTGCTGCAGCGAATCAAGTAGAAGGAGCACTCGGAAGACTTCTTGTTATTACTGAGAATTATCCAACACTTATGTCTTCTGGAGCTGTATCATCTCTTATGGTTCAACTTGAAGGAACTGAGAATCGTATTTCTACAGAACGTAATCGTTACAATGAAGAAGTAAGTGCATATAACTTACTTACTATGACATTCCCTAAGAATGTTATTGCAAAAATGTTTGGATTCAATCCGCGTGTACTCTTCAAGTCAGAACAAGGTGGAGATAAGGCTCCTAAGGTTAACTTCTAAACCTTCTTAACTTGTAGTCTGTGAAAAAGGTATTTCTTGCAGGTGTCTTGATAGCTTTGGGTGCTAGTGCATCACATGCTCTTTCGTTACCTACTCCTAAAGGGTATGTTACAGATACTGCAGGGATGTTAAGTAAAGAAACAGTAGCATCACTTGAAGCAACCCTTACTGCATTCGAAGCTTCATCTACTAATGAAATAGCTGTAGTTACTATTCCAAAGCTTGAGAATGACACAATTGAGACCGCAGCGGTATCACTTTTCAAAGCGTGGGGAATAGGAAAAGAAAAGAAAGATAATGGAGTCCTTCTCCTTATTTCACGTGATGATCGTAGCTTGCGCATCGAAGTTGGATATGGATTAGAGGGGGCACTTCCAGATCTTCTTGCTAATCAAATCATCAATAATGAAATAACTCCGAGATTTAAAACTGGGGATTTTGATGGTGGGGTTTTAGCTGGAGTGAATGCAATCATGAAAGCAACCGAAGGGGAGTACGTTATCGAAAATAAACCTGTAAGACAGCTACCATTTTCTTGGGATGAAAATACTATAGGCGCTACAGCATTTTTCCTGTGGATGCTTTTCCAAGCTTTCCTTTCCTTCTTTGCAAGCACAAAGAGTTGGTGGCAGGGAGGAGCACTCGGTCTTATTGTTGGTGGAGCGATAGGATTTTTCTTCTTCAGTACAAGTATTGCCATATTGGGTGCCATAGTTCTTGCTCTTATAGGTCTTATTATTGATTTTATAGCATCTTCGATGGGACCAGGAGCATTCGGTCGCGGTAGTGGGGGGATAGGAGGATTCGGAGGGGGTAGTTCTTCTGGTGGGTTCGGAGGTTTTGGAGGAGGCTCTTCCGGTGGCGGTGGTTCATCTGGAAGGTGGTAAAGGCATTTGATGCCTTTATGCAGAATTTAGCAAAATTCTGCGCGAGTATATAAAACTATGATCTAGGAGTGAAGACTCGAAAAGCTTGGCTTGTAGATATAAATCTTAGCAAAGATTTATAAGAAGACTCTGAGATTAGTAAATCTAATCTAGGAGTTTTGACGACGAAGACTCTGAGACTGGCAAGTCGAAGTGTGACTTAAACTGACGAAGTTCCATTCTAAGAATTCTGCTATACTAATTCCATTACTTATTAAGCAAATTAATTATTTACTATGTCAGCATTTTTATCAGTAGCAACAGCAATTTTCTTTCTAGCGTTTTATATACTCGCACTCGCTTTTATGTTTTGGATGGCGGTGGACGCTGCTAAGCACGATAGATTCTGGTGGTTAGTAATTATAATCGCATTACCTCTTATTGGAGCAATTATGTATTTTGCTGTTGAACGAAAGCACTTATATAAAAAAGTAGAAAAGGGACCAAGCCCACTTCCTCCACACGAACACAGACGTAAAGATGATGTTATAGTTGATGAAATAAACGGTAAGATTGCTTAGTTATTAAGATGAAACATAATCTTTTGTATTATAAGTTGGCCGTCCTTATCTTGGTAATTGTATTTATTTTTATCTTTGGGATGGAATATGGCTCTGGTTTTATCAAAATACCACCCTACAAAGAAACTCATTTTTTTAATATTAAAGTCCCATCAACGTGGAGTGTTTTTGAAGGAAAGAATTTTACTGTTAATTCCAAGGAAGATCTCCTGAGCACAGAGTATATGGCTTTGAGTTTTTCTCCTCGCGTAGTTAGTATAAGCGATGGGGCATATGAGCAGGTAGATTTTTATTTTATTACACCTACATTATTTGATGAAAAGATGAAGGAGGTAAAATTAAGCGGATTGCAGACGTCAACTGGTCTTGTTGGAGGGCATAAAGCAATAATAATTCATTACCCGCTTGATAGCACTGGTATACCTAATAAAGATTTTACTGGAGGGACAGATTATTATATTCAAATAGACAATAATTCAATATATACCCAAAGTGGCAATTATCTCTATATTCGCAACTGGTCAAAAGGCTCAGATGTTTTTGATGAAGGTATAAAAGTATTTCTTCAGTCGATTCATTTTTAAACATAGAAATACCAATTTAATAAAGAAATAACTCCATGAATTTGTACCTTTCTCCAAATAATTAATTTTCTACTATGTGGCGGCGGAGAGATTTGAATTCTCAAACAGATTACCCCGTTGCTACCTTTCTCTTTTAAAAATTAAAATCATAGGACGCTTTTTCCAAAGCAGAGGGTAGGGGATTCGAACCCCTGAAGGCTATTAACCTTGCTACCTTTCCAAGGTAGTGCACTAGACCACTATGCGAACCCTCTGCTTTAGAAAAATTACCTCTGTAAGAATACGTATAAAAAAGACACCGCAGGGGTGTGTTTCTTTTTCATTATAGCATGTGTATGTTTTTGGCAAAGACGACTATCGTCCCTCTAGAATCTTTAAAGATCTTTTAATTGCGATGAATCCATATCCCCACAGAAATGGAAGCCATAAAGGCATAAGACCAAAGAGTGAATTTCTAGTGAATATTTCAACTCCAGTGCTTATGAAGATGTATTCTGAAAGTATCATAATAAAAAATCCAAAAATAAATATAGTAATATCATACTTCTCTCGTCGTATAAGGAGTGACGCCATGATAATGACAATATAGATAAGAGAAAGAGTGAAATCATTTCCAACTAATGGAATAAGTCCAATCATAATAAGAATCGGCAAAGACTGTAAGAAAATCGGAAATATTTTGTTCATAAGAAAAGTATAGCATCGAGTTTTCTTGGGTGTATACTTTACACTATGAATTTTACTGATGCAGTTACGAAAGAAGCGCACAAGGCAATAGAAGATAAAGTTTTCCCTGGATGTGTTGTGGGTATAGTTAATCGAAATGGGAATCGACAAGTTCTTGCTTTTGGAAATTTTACATACGACACACAATCAAATGTTGTTAAAGAAGATACCATGTATGATGTGGCTTCTATTACTAAGTCTATTCCATTAGGCGCTCTCGCACTTCAATTATTAGATGAAGGAAAATTGAAACTTACTGACAAGCTAATTGATTACATACCAGAGTTTAGGAATTCTGATAGAGAGAATGTATTAATTAAACATTTACTTACCTATACTATCGATGGATATGGACTTGCGTCTGCTCTAGATAAAGGAGAAATGAATATTTCTAGCAAATCAGCAGAAGATTTAATAGAGGTACTCCTTACGCACGATTTTGAAAAGCGTCCAGGTACTGTTTTTACATATAGTAATATTCCTGCAGCTCTTCTTGGACTGGTGATTGAGAAAATAACAGGGGAAACATTAGATGTTCTTGCAGAGAGACAATTCTTTACTCCACTTAAGATGAATAGAACAACATTTTTCCCAGAAAGATTTTCTAAAGATGAAATCCCTCCGACCGAAATAGATTCGTGGCGTAAAGAGGTGCAAGGTGTTGTCCATGATGAGAGTGCATATATTGCAAAAAGAGATGGGAAGATTATGGGGCATGCTGGAGTATTTTCTACAGCGCCAGATATTTTGAATTTTTTGGAGATGCTATTACACAAAGGTGAATATAATGGAAAGAGATATTTTTCTGAAGAAAGAGTAAGAGAAGTGGGAGAGAATCAGCTAGAAGGATTAGACGATGTTACAGGACTTGGTTGGGAACTTAATCAACCAAGATATATGGGGGATTTCGCCGGAGAGCATACTTTCGGCAAAACTGGCTTTACTGGTACGGTATGTGTTTGTGATGTAGAAAAGGGAGTTGCGTATGTTATTTTGTCGAACAGGACGTATCCTAAGCGTGCATCAGACTCAAAAGCTATGAATGGTTTTCGTAAAAAAATAGGCGATATTGTACTAGGAAGTTAGGTGTATACTTATTAGATGAGAAACGCAACACTATTATTTTTAATAAAAAAAGAAGGAGATGCTATTACTGATGTATGTTTAGCGATGAAGAAGAGGGGGTTCGGAGCAGGTAGATATAATGGCGCTGGAGGGAAGCTTGAAGCAGGGGAAACCATCTAACAAGCTGCTATACGAGAGACACAAGAAGAAATAGGGGTGACGGTATCAGAAATAAAAAAGTGCGCAGAGCTTGAATTTACTTTTTCTCAAAAGGCAGATTGGAATCAAATGGTGCACGTCTACTTCGCAGAACATTGGGAGGGTGTTCCAGTTGAATCAGAGGAGATGAATCCGAAATGGTTTACGGTTACAGATATTCCATATGACAGTATGTGGCCGGATGATAAGTTCTGGTTACCACAAGCTCTCCTTGGTAAGTTTGTAAAAGGAGCTTTCACTTTTGGAGAAGGTGATGTTATAGAGAAGCAAGAGGTACATATTTCTTAGAATATTTTTATAAATATCGAGTGTGATAGAATGATGAAAGCACATATGTGCTTTCCCAAGGAGAATGCCTATGGGTAACGGTTAACACACAAAGGGGTCTGGAGCTACGCGCGCCAGACCCTAGTCTTTTCTTAGAGAACTTTATGATAGAATAAAAGGATTATGATACGTAAAGCATACACACAGAAGGATTTTGATTGGGTGAAGATGACAGGTAAGCAAATGGAGCAATATGCAAAAGATGCCATTTCAGTAAAGAAAGAAAATTATGCAAAATTAAAAGCGATTCTTCCTGAGAATCGTACATACGAGAATACTGTGTATGCACTAGCCACATCTGAAGGGAAGTACGGTGACCTTTTTAATAAAATAAGTTTCCTCGCTAATGTTTCTGTAAAAAAGGAATTAAGAGATAAAGCAAATGAAGTTCTTGTATCGACTTCACAACAGCTTATAGATATTGAGTACGATAGAGATCTTTACACATCACTTCTTGAATACCATGAAGGGAATTTCGCCGACGAGAAAAAGAAATTAAAAAAAGAAGACATCAAACTCCTAGAAGAAATTATCCGTGAGTATCGTCGTATGGGATTTGATTTACCAGAAAAGAAGCAAGCAGAACTTAAGAAGTTACTTAAAACTACCGCCAAGCTATCAAATGCGTTTAGAAGTAACATAGATGAATATAATGATTTTATCCTTTGCGATGAGAAAGAATTAGAAGGAATGTCAGAGCGTTTTATTTCTTCTCTAATGCGAGATGAGAAAACAGGTAAGTACATGGTGACTCTTGCATACCCTCACATCTATCCATTCTTAGCAGAAGCGAAGAATAGAGTTAAACGTCAGGAATTAGCACTTAAGTCACTTCAAAAGGGTGGTAAGAAAAATTTAAAAATAATACAAGACTTAGTAGTGCTTCGTAAAAGAATTTCTGAAATTCTTGGATACAAGCATCATGCAGATTACAAAACTGAAAACAGAATGGCGAAGACTGGCGCTATAGCAGAAGCTTTCCAAGAAAGCCTCCTTAAAAAACTTGCTCCACTTGCTAAGCGAGATATAGAGACACTAAGAGCACATGCCAAAACGCTTGGAATTAAGAAGATGGAACATTATGACACTTCATACGTAGCCACCAATCTTAAGAAGTCCTCCTTTGACCTTGATCCAGAAACAATGCGAGCGTATTTCCCGCTTAATCATGTGATGAGTGAAATGTTTAAACTGTACGAAGAAATTTTCGGACTTACTATACGTGAAATAGAGATGAAGTTATGGCACAAAGATGTCAGATTATTCCAAGTACTTGATAAAACTTCAAAGAATAGTTTAATAGGATATTTCACTACAGACCTTTTCCCGCGTACAGGTAAGTTCGGTCATGCGGCGATGTTTGATATCACCGTAGGACATGAAGTACATTTCGGAGGAAGTGAATATGTTGCACCGCTATCTGGCATGGTATGTAATTTCCCAAGTCCAAGTAAGAAAATACCATCTCTACTTTCTGTGGGTGAAATAGAGACGCTATTTCATGAATTCGGCCACTGTCTTCACATGACTCTTTCAGAGAGTCGTCATGAATCACAGTCCGGCGCTAATGTTGCATGGGACTTCGTAGAAACACCATCCCAAATAATGGAAAATTGGGTTTGGAATAAAGATATGCTTGCGAAGCTTTCTAAACACTATGTAACCGGTAAGAGTGTGCCAAAGGACATGATTGATAGAATCATTAAAGGTAAGAATTTCCAAAGTGCTGCAATGTATACTCGCCAACTTATCATGGGGAAGCTTGATATGGATTTACACACTGGCAAAGTAAAAGATGCGTCGAAGGCATACCGTGATTTAAATAAAAAATATTTCTCTCTTGATTTACCAATTAAAGAGACACTTTTCCCAGCGGGATTCGGTCACCTTGTAGGATATGACGCAGGATATTATTCATACCTTTGGGCACTAGTATATGCGTGTGATGCGTTTGGAGAATTCGAAAAGAAGGGGTTAAGAAATAAAGAGGTAGGTATGCGCTGGAGAAAAGAAGTATTAGAAAAGGGAAGTAGTGATGATGAAATGAAACTTATTAAGAATTTCTTGAAGCGTGCACCAAGCCAAAAAGCATTCCTGAAAGAGGTTGTGGGTTAACGAGCGTAGAGCGAAGTTATGTCGGCTTGCCAACAGGCACCGACTAGAGCGTAGAGCGAAGTTATGTCGGCTTGCCAACAGGCACCGACTAGAGCGTAGAGCGAGTTGGTGTCATCTTCTAGCAAGGAGTGACGGAAAATAAAACCGCTGGCAAAAGCCAGACGGTAATGTCCTCCGCATCATCCGATTAGTTTTCCGATACCATTGCAGTATCGTGCTATCAGCTGTACTTAAGGTTAGGTAGATCTACGCGGGTGTTCGGTCGGTGCGTAGTGGCGTATCTATATCTAACCGACGCCAAGGAACTCTATAAGCATAGAATGTACGAGGCACCCTGTAAAGTCTCTAGAAAGATATTTGACGTACTTCCCAAAAGTGTGCTCTTGTGATATACTATAAGCCTCTTAAACAGTGACTTGTCGGGCTTTTCGACAAAGCGGGCAAGTCTTTTATATTTATTTACACACCATGCAACAAGAAATCAGAAATATCGCTATCATCGCTCACGTGGACCACGGTAAGACGACACTTACTGATGCTTTAATGCAACAATGTGGTGTAGGTGTAGAAGGTCAAACACTGGACTCTAATCCGATGGAAAAGGAGCGCGGTATTACTATTACTGCGAAGAATACTTCTGTTCCTTACAAAGGTGTAAAAATAAATATTCTCGATACTCCAGGGCACGCTGATTTCGGTTCTGAAGTAGAACGAGTACTTCGTTCTATCGACTGTGTGCTCCTCGTTGTTGATGCACAAGAAGGTCCTATGCCTCAAACTCGTTTCGTACTTAAGAAATCTCTTGAATTAGGTCTTAAGCCAATTGTCGTTATTAATAAAATTGATAAACCAGCAGCTGATCCAGTTCGTGTTCACGACGAAGTGTTCGAACTTTTCTTAGAGCTCGGTGCTAATGATGAACAACTTGATTTTACCACTGTGTACGCTATTGGGCGTGAAGGAGTTGCAATGCTTAATAAAGACGATGAAAGAAAAGACCTTACACCACTTCTTGAAGTGATTCTCGCTAAAGTTCCTAAGGCAACAGGAGATATCAATAATCCATTCAAGGCACAAGCTTTCAATCTTGCGTATGATAATTTCCTCGGGCGTATGGCAGTAGCTCGTGTATATGATGGAGTTGCAAAAGTAGGTGAAGAAATAATCGTTAAGAAACCAAATGGAGATATTCGTAAAGGTAAGATTACTAAGATGTTTACTTTCAACGGTATCGCTCGTATCGAAGCACAAACTGCTGAAGCAGGGGACATCGTCATGATTGCTGGATTTTCAGATATTTTCATTGGAGAAACATTCGTGAAGAATGCTGACCAAGATGCAATGGAAGCAATACATATCGATGAGCCAACTATCGCACTTAATTTCCTCGTTAATGATTCGCCATTTGCAGGTAAGGAAGGAAAGTTCGTAACAGGACGCCAAATTCGTGATCGTCTCGAAAAGGAATTGGAAATCAACGTAGGGCTAAAAGTAGATTTCGATACTGATAAGTATCTTGTGTATGGTCGCGGAGAGTTACACATCGGTGTACTTCTTGAAACTATGCGTCGTGAAGGATATGAACTTCAAGTATCACAACCTCAAGTTATTTTCCATGAAGTAGATGGTGTGAAAGAGGAGCCATATGAAGAACTCGTTATTGATGTACCAGTAGAATCAGCAGGTGCTGTTATGGAAAAGCTTGGTCGTCGTAAAGCGATGATTGAAGATATGACTGAGAAGCATGGTGTTAATCGTATTAAAGCTTCTATTCCAACTCGTGGGCTTCTCGGATATCGTGGGGAATTCGTGATTGATACTAAGGGTCTCGGAATTCTCTCAGCACGATTCTCTCACTTTGGTCCACATGCTGGTCCTATTCAGCGTCGCCCAGTAGGGTCTATGACTTCTATGGCCACAGGTAAAGCGCTTGCATTCTCACTATGGAATCTTCAAGATCGTGGTGTTATTTATATTCTTCCGACAACAGAAGTATATGAAGGTATGGTAATTGGTAATACATCAAAGGGTGAAGAAATGATGGTGAACCCAACTAAAGGTAAGCAACTCTCTAACATGCGAAGTTCAGGTGCTGATGAAGCTATCGTTCTTGTTCCTGCATGGGAAATTTCTATTGAACGTGGACTTGAAATTATGAATGCTGATGAGTACCTCGAAGTTACTCCTAAGTCAGTGAGATTGCGCAAGCAATTACTTACCGAAACTGATCGTGCTAAAGCAAGTAGAAAGGCATAATTAACCTTTCGTGTGCAACTTCTAGAAGAGAACTAGTGTTATACTTTTCTTATGAATAAAAAACACTTCAACCTAAATAAAGAACAAAAATTTATTTGGGGTGGTATTCTCGTAGTTATTATTTTTACATTTCTTATCGCTCCGGTATTTAGAAATGAGGTTAATAAAAATGTAGCTACACATACTTCAACTTTGCGAGATGATATCAAGCTTACTCTTCCACGAGGGGAGATTGAAGTACAGTTAGCTGATTCAGAAACAAGTCGTGAGTTAGGACTTTCTTATCGAGAAAGCATTGGAGACGAAGAAGGCATGCTTTTTATTTTTGATAAGCCAGATGTGTATGCATTTTGGATGAAGGATATGAAGTTCCCTATAGATATTATTTGGCTATCAGAAACAGGGCAAGTTGTACACACAGAAGAAGATGTGTCTCCGAATACTTACCCTAAAATATTTGCTAATAAACCAAAAGCGCAGTATGTGTTGGAATTAAATGCTGGCATGGCGAAAAAGTACGGACTGTATCTCGGTTCGAAAGTGCTCTTCCCTAAAGTGAAGTAATCTTGCCAAGATACATTTTTTGTTGTACTATTAAATAGTTCTCTTTCGGGTATTCGCTCTAGAACAATAAAATGTCTTAGGGAGGAAAGTCCGAACACATACTTGTATGCACTCGCATATGCGCGCATGCAAGAAGGGTAGCGGGTAACGCCCGTCTATGGTGACATAAGAGGTGCGAGCAGTGACGCTTGAGGCGAAAGCCAAAAGCCCCCACACCATTCGTGGTGTGGGGTGATGCATATGGCAACATATGATTGAAACGGCTAAATCCTTACCTGTGTGCAAGACCGTACTGGAGCAATCCTTTGTGTCGCTTGAGGTAATTGGTAACAATTATCCCAGATAAATGAATATCGCTTTACGCAAGTGAAGTACAGAATTCGGCTTATAGAAAGAGAATATATGAAAATACCATCCGCAAGGGTGGTATTTTCTCTTCGTAGTTTGTGAGCAAATAAAAATATTTTATCATTAATAATTTAAAGGCTTTTGTGGTAGTATAAAAAGTAAGATGATTATTAAGAATTCATTATTACTTGCATTCTTCTCTGGGCTTTCTGTGTTATTGGGTATAGTGCGCGATAGATTCTTAGCTCACTATGTAGGAGTAGGGGCTACACTTGATATTTATAATGCATCTTTTCGTATTCCTGATTTAGTGTTTGGTATTTTTATTGCATTCGTGACATCAAGTACTGTAGTACCATTCATTTCTTCTGCAATTCATAGCGGTAATAAAAAAGAATTAGAGCAAAAGATTAACTCTTTATTCTTCGCTTTTTCATTGTTCATGATTGTAATCATTCTAGTTATTGATATAGTACTTCCGTACATAGCACATCTTTTTGTACCAGGGTTTAATGAAGCACAAATTACAGAATATATTTTCTATACTCGTATATTAATGATTCAACCATTACTACTAGGTATTTCGGCTCTTATTTCTTGCATTGCTCAGGCGCGTCACCATTTTATTTTGTATAGTACTGTTCCGCTTATATATACGCTATCTATTATTGTGGGTATTGTTGTTGGTTACCCAGCGCATGGTCTCCTTGGAATTATTTGTGGTGTGATATCAGGAGCAATACTTCATGTGACATTACAGTCATATACGTTATATAAAGAAAATCTCTCCCTTCATCACACGAAGTTTTCTTTGGCTATTATTAAAGAGCATTTACACCTTGCTGTTCCGCGATCGGGTTCTATCATCGTCAGTCAGTTGCGTGTTGTGTTTTTTACAGCATTCGCCACTTCTTTCGGTGCGGGAGCGCTTTCTATTTATCTTTTTGCTCAGAAAATTACTGACGCGATAGTGCAAATTATTGCGCAGAGTTTGTCCACGGCAAGTCTTCCGGCGCTTGCTAGTTTCTATACTTCAAATGACATACCTAACTATACGAAGTCTATTAGACGTCACGGCGTTAGTTTATTCGGAATCGGCATTCTATTTAGTGTAGGGGGGTTCTTCTTTTCTAATGAGGTGGTATATCTTCTTTATGGCACTACGAACAGTAATATTGAAATTGCCAAAATGTTTCAATATTTATCTTTAGGAATACCATTCTTTGCTCTTGCGTGGTATCTGACGTATGCCTTTAGCGCAATGAAAGACACAAGAAGTACGCTGTATGCAAATATTATTTCTACTATAATTTCAATGTTTATTTGTTTTATTGCCAAGGACAGAGGTATGGGTATTGTAAGTATTGCTATTGGTGTTGTGTCAGTTAATATTCTCTCATCAATTCTCATGCTTACGGTATATAAAATGAAAAAATTACACCTACAAGGTGCTAAGGTGGCGTAGTCTTACTGTTTTCTAAAAAGCCACTTTTCGTGTAGTATGTAGTATACGTATGAATATTCGTAACTTTTCTATCATCGCCCATATTGATCACGGTAAGTCGACTCTCGCAGACCGTCTTTTGGAGCATACTCACACAGTTGAGACTCGTAAAATGCGTGAGCAAGTTTTAGACAGTATGGATTTGGAGCGTGAGCGTGGTATCACCATCAAGATGACTCCTGTGCGTATGGACTATACAAGTAAGAGTGGTGAGAAGTATATTCTTAATCTTATCGACACTCCTGGACATATTGATTTTTCTTACGAAGTATCTCGATCACTACGAGCAGTAGAAGGAGCATTACTTTTAATTGATGCTACTCAAGGTGTACAAGCTCAGACGATGACCACACTCGAAATGGCGCGTGAGGCGGGGATTAAAATAATTCCAGTGGTTAATAAAATAGACAGTCCACTTGCGATGACTGAAGGTGTGAAAGATGAAATAGTGAAACTGCTTAATTGTAAGAAAGAAGATATCTTGTCTGTCTCAGGAAAAACAGGTGAAGGAGTACCTGAATTATTAGAAGCGATACTTACTCGCGTACCAGAACCAGTAGCAGAAAATGTTGCTTCTAAGTCAGCTCGCGCGCTTATTTTTGATTTCGAATATAGTAATCATCAAGGGGTTATATTGTATGTTCGTGCACTTGATGGGATGCTTAAGGCCGGAGATGACTTACTTTTCTTACAGGCAAATCACAGATTTATTATTCGTGAAGTGGGAACATTTTCACCAGCAAAAGAAGAGAAGAAATCTATCGGAGCAGGGGAGATTGGCTATATTGTCACAGGAATCAAGGAGCCAGGTATCGCACGTGTTGGAGATACAGTTACCACCTTTGCGCACCCTCTTAAGGCATTTCCTGGCTATTCAGAGCCTGTTCCACTGGTGTTTGCATCTATTTACCCTGAATCTCAGGACGAATTCGATGATTTAAGAAGTTCGCTTTCAAAGCTCAAACTTTCTGACTCTTCACTTACCTTCGAAGAAGAATCATCTGGTGCTCTCGGTAGAGGATTTCGTTGTGGGTTCCTCGGTATGCTTCACTTAGAAATAGTGACGGAGAGACTACGTCGAGAGTTTGATCAAGAACTTGTAGTCACGTCTCCATCGATTACATATGAAGTAACACTTAAGAATGGAAGCATTGAAATGGTCTATACCCCAATTCATTTCCCAGATCATGGGCAGTATATTTCTGTGCGTGAACCATGGATTGTACTTACTATCATTACTCCGAATGATTACTTAAGTCCTTTAATGCAATTACTTCATAGTCACGAAGCAGATGTTGCGGATATGATTGATTGGGGGCACGATAGATTACAACTTAAAATAAATATGCCACTTCGTGAACTTATGCGTAACTTTTTTGACGAAGTTAAATCTGCTTCATCGGGGTACGCTTCTATTTCATACGAGAAGGGCGAGATGCGTAAGGCAGAAGTAACACGACTTGATGTGTACGTGGCAGAAGATAGAGTTGCAGCGTTTTCTCGTGTAATACCAGAGTATAGAGCAAATGAAGAAGCAGAAGATGCGGTGGTGAAACTTGAGAAGATTTTACCTACAGAAATGTTTCGCATTAAAATACAAGCTTATGTTAAAGGGCGTATAATTGCATCTCGCTCAATAGCGCCGATGAAGAAAGATGTTACCGGGTATATGTACGGTGGAGACATTACACGAAAGATGAAGCTACGTGAAAAGCAGAAAAGAGGAAAAGCAAGAATGCTTGCAGAAGGGAAGGTGCACATCGAACACGACACATTCCTCAAGATGATGAGACCCTAATAATTATTTTTGAAAACTACTGCGTTCTGGAGCCTCTCTCGCTCGTCAACGTACAATTAAGTACGTCTCCTCACTCGTTTCTCCACGCCTTGTATTTTTCTAAAAATAATTATTAGGGGTCAAATTCCTACACCTTGTAACTATCTCATAATTTTGATTATGGTAAGATGTAGGAATTATGGAACCTTTTTCAATTATTAAAGACGCGGATATTTTTGATAATCCAGTTCCTGAGCCTAAAACTTATGAAACTCGCGATACAGTAAAGGGAATTATCTTAGATAATGAAGGTAAAATAGCAACATACTTTATTCATGGAAGGAATTTATTTCCAGGTGGCGGGGTAGAAATTGGAGAGACAAGAGAACAAGCATTCTTGCGCGAGTGCAAAGAAGAAATAGGCTGTGATGTAGAGATCATTTTTTCATTGGGTGATGCTATTGAATACAGAGCAAAAGTCGGTAAAAAATATGAGATTCACTTTTTCATTGCAAAAGTGATTGGTAAAAAGGGCTTACCAACAACAACTCAAGCTGATGAACAGCATATAAGAATCGATTGGCTTTCTAAAAAAGAAACTTTAGATTTATTACAAACTCAAATTAGCTCTCTTTCCTCAGAGGTTTATATGCCACATTTTTCTTGTAGAACTCATTTAGCAGCATTTAAGAAATATCTAGAGTAATCAAAAAGCTCCGCCTGTGGCGGAGCTTTTTGATCCTAAGGTTTGGATTACTGGAATAATGCTACAAGCGAGAATCCAAGCATGCCGATTATTGATAAGATTGCGAATATTGCAAATATTCTTTCTATTAGTTTTCTATTGCGGGCGGTGAATATCATAGGTACAATACTATCAAGATAATGAAAGAATATCAACAACGCCACACACTGAAAAAGTTACTCTATTCTAGGCTCTCTATTTTGATTTTGGGAATCATTTGTTTACTCATGTTACGTTCCGTTGTGGAACTGTATGGTAAATATACTAAAGTGGCCGAATTAAAGTCAGAATCGTACAAGGAACGAAAAGCACTAGAAGAAAAGCTCGTACGCGCTCAAGAGAAGAATGATGCATTACATACAGAACGCGGTATAGAAGATTATGTAAGAAGAACGTACCCTGTAGTAAAAGATGGAGAAGGGGTTATTGTGGTGTACGAAGCATCATCATCCCCAGTTGTTCCTGTCAGAAAAGATATTGGAATAGCTGAACAAATAAGGATGTTTTTCGGAACATTATTTACTGGGAAGTAGAGTGCTCACTTTTTAGTGTCTATTTGTAAAATTAATATTCTCCCTATATACTGAAATTTATATGGACAAAAAAGTAGAAATTTATAGTACTGCAACCTGCCACTTCTGCCACATGGCAAAAGATTGGCTTGGTTCAAAAAATATTAGTTATGTTGATTATAATGTTGGTGTAGATGCAGAGAAAAGAAAGGAAATGGTAGAAATGACCGGTCAACTCGGTGTACCAGTTATAAAAATTGGGAATGATGTGATGGTTGGTTTCAATCAAGAAAAAATGGCAGAACTCTTAGGGGTCGCTGCGTAAGTAAATACAAATTCAAAAACCACTCCTTAGGG
>CAYVUY010000011.1:13742-22280 GCA_964455195.1 uncultured Candidatus Saccharibacteria bacterium | reverse complement strand
GCATCACCTTCATCCAGCACCTGAACCGGGTCCGGATCGAGCACATTTACCACGACCTCATCGCGACGGACGAGCCGGTCATGGAGCTCATCGAGCGGCACGGCTTCACGAGCTACAAGCTCTTCAGCCGCACGTTCCGGCAGATCTACGGGTGTACGCCGCGTGAGGCG
The DNA here is from genome assembly GCA_964455195.1 of uncultured Candidatus Saccharibacteria bacterium. Classification (GTDB taxonomy): domain Bacteria; phylum Patescibacteriota; class Minisyncoccia; order Phycocordibacterales; family UBA5272; genus UBA11704. The sequence goes on along the minus strand of CAYVUY010000011.1, from coordinate 22,110 downwards.
AGGCAGCGCTCGCGGAGCCGCGCGGAGTAATGAATATTAGTCCAGAAAGGATAGGATCGATTATGATATTTGACACACATGCACATTATGACGACCACTTACACCTTGACACCCCAAGCAATCAAAGACCACTTTCAGCGCTTGGAATAGAGCAAGTTGCAAAACTGAGGAAGACTTTGAACGCTGATACACGGCGTTTCGGTCTGCCACATGAGCGGCTTGTCTACGTCTCTACCATGCGTCGCGCCCAAGATACAGCTGAAGGGTTAAGCACGTCGTCCATTATTCTTCTGGATGACCTACGCATGGCAGAACACCCATCTCTAGAGATGTGGGAAGTGATGGATACTTTCATGAAGAAGATTTGGGAAGGGGCAGAGTGCCGTGGCAAGAATTTCGTGATTGTTATCAGTCATGGCTCTTTCCCAACAGCGCTCGCAGAATTCACTTCAACCCACATCACTGGGGAAAATGTCTGGAAAACGCTCAATCCATCGACACCACCTCATGCCGCCGGCTACCACGTAGACATGGCGACAGGAGATATCACTCACGTGAAGTAGTTCCTATTCATCCCGTAAAGCAAACCCTACCTCGCTTTACGGGTTTTGCTTTTTAGATAACGCTTTCTTTTATCATTTTCACTAGTTCAGGGAACTTTTCTACTCGGAAATGTCCTTTCTTACTTTTATACATGATAATACGTGCTTTCTTTAATTTACTTTCATACTTAAGTGCTACCGATGGTGGCACAGTCGTATCATCCTTTGAAAAGAGTAGAAATAAATTCTTAGTATTCTTTTCGAGTAGTGATAAATCTTTTCCGAGTTCGAATCCTCCCACAAGATCTTCGTCTGGAAGACTATTATCATATGGTGGACAGATGAGGAATGTAGCACTTATTTTCTTAGGGAATTTATTTTCAGATAAATATTTAGCCAAGAATATTCCACCGAGAGATACCCCGATTAAAACGACTCCACGTTTAAGAAGAGGGATGTAGCGTTCGAATGCAATCTTCCACTCCTCATACTGTGCATTATCTTGTAATGGCATCCGTGGACGGATAACACTGAACTTCCTGCCTAGTTCTTTATCTAGATAATCTCCTGACCAGATTTTTTTCTTTTCTATGGAAACTGGTCGATTCTTTAAAAAATCTAAGTACTCTTTTTTATTTTTGAAAGTCATTCCACCTCCGATGAGGAATACGTGCGTTATGTGGTTCATAGTCTGAAGTATATCGTATAGAGACACTCTTTTTATATTTTACAAAGTGGTGCGAATCTTGTAGTCTAAAGATAAATTCAACACAGGAGGTTCGCATGAAAATGACCTTTGAAGTATGTTCCAAGTGCGGTAAGCATGGTCGCATAAGCCTTGGGGATAGTATTAACTTCCTCAATGTGGGGTGTAAAGACCTAGCGCGTCGGTTAGTGCTGAGTGCCACAGTCTACGCTCAAGTTTCAGATGAAGAAGCGGGGGAAATGGTGCAGATTATTCAATCCTCAACACTTCCGAGCGTGAAGGACGCCACTGATGAGATGCTTTGGAATATCGAACTTGCCAACGGACATCACAGCTTTCCAAAGCCTGAAGAAGTTTGTTCTCTTTTCAACACCACTTACTGCGCTGAAGTTATTCCGGTGCCGTCTGATTTCCGTGAAGTCATTGAAAGAAAACTTCGTGAAGGGAACTAGATTCCCGTGCATTAAACAATATAACCCACCTTACGAAAACCCATCGGAGGTGGGTTTTTCGAATAATATAAAAAGGTAAGAAATAAATTACGAAGAAGGGTGTATGGTACTTATAATTTCTGAAACATTGTAACTAGAAGAATTAGGTATTGTTATTAATTTTATTCCGGCCGTACTTAATACTTCACTCACGAATTCATCTCTTTCCATCCTGTCCGAGTGAAGATGAGACCTATCATTTAATTCTATGGCAAGATAGGGTGTATAACCAGCCTTATTAAATAATACAAAATCAATAGTTTTTTTATCTATCTTACTTCTAAATGACTTGTTCCATTTATAATTATCGTTTACATCGACCAAATTAGATAGAACTACTTGAGGAACTATATAGTAACTATCATGCACTGCTTCCTGTAGAACTTTAAAGAAATCATACTCAGCTGCAGACATTAAGTACTGTCGCCTATGGTATGGGTAATGCTCTATATGCTCTACTTCATCAAAATCCTCATATTTGAAGCGACCTATAACTTTAATTATAAAAACTACAACCACAATAATAATGAATAGTGGTACAAATTGCATATATAAAGTTTATTACGAGGGAAGAAGGAATGCAATTACTAGTAGACAGTAATGTATTTTTATATACTCTCTTCTTTCTACCCTACAATACTTAAAAAGATGATCGCGAACTTGAAAAGTAATCTATCCAAGAAGGGGAGAGGTAAATCAATTAGAGCAACTCTTTCCAAATGCTCATCGAGAACACGTTTGGCGAATTCTTTCATCGGTATACCTAAGTCCTTAGCTTCACGTGCAAGTGAGAGTGCGAGACCTGTAGAATAAAATAGTGTTTTTCTTTGTAATTGAATAAGTCGTTTTCGTAATTTCCGACTCTTATCTTCATCAAGTATTCTTTTCATCTCAGTAACACCGAACTCAGCATGACCAACCTCATCTTTCAAGATTTTTACACACATCTCACTTAAATTACTATCAGTGTGATGAATAAGTTCTTTCAGAAGCGTGACATTTAATCCTTCAACTATGAAATTCTGTACGAAAATTGCTTCTACATAATTCTTACGATTAACTGTATCTGTTGCTATAGCATCTAACTTCTTAAGTGAAGGGGAAATGAGTACTTCTGGTCGGGGATGCACCCCTACATATGTTGTAAGCATATCAAGATGTGCATCTTCTTCGTTTTGTTGCTGAATAAGATACTTCGATGCTTCTTCCGTAGGAGCAAAGAGTGACATACGTCTACAGTAATCTATAGCAATAGTTTCCCCGAAAATAATTTGGAGTAGATAATGATAACGAGCTTTTGCATAAGCAAAAGAATCTACATCAGGGATAGTGAGTTTATGTAATGGTTCAACTTGCATGTTAACCTTGTCGTGCTTTATCGATTATAGCTACATCGATTTTTTGCATAGTCATCATCGCATCGAATGCTCGCTTAGCCTCATCTCCACCTTTGGCTAGTGCCTCGGTGAGAGTTCGTGGAGTTATCTGCCATGACAGACCCCATTTATCCTTGCACCATCCGCAGTCACTTTCCTTTCCACCATTTCCGACAATTGCATTCCAGTAACTGTCTGTTTCTTCTTGATCATCTGTTGCTATCTGAAATGAAAATGCTTCTGATTGTTTGAATATCGGTCCTCCGTTTAAGCCAAGACATGGGATACCGCACACGGTGAAATCTACTGTGAGAACGTCACCTGATTTACCGCCTGGGAAGTCACTTGGTGCATAAAAGATAGCATTCACTTTGCTATCAGGGAATGTTGCTTCATAGAATTTCGCTGCAGCTTCAGCATCCTTATCGAACCAGAGACAAATTGTGTTTTTAGATATCATGTAATTACGCGAATCCAACGTTACATCTGACGTGTTTCCATTATTTCAATGGTAGCTCCAGGAATAGTGAAGTGCGGGTGATCCTTGAACATCTCTGCAACTGCTTGGGCTGATTCTCCTTGTACGTATGATGACATCATCATGTCATTTTTTACATCTTCTACTCCAGAAGCGCTTACACGTTTTGTTTTCCCGAGTGCAATGGTATTTAGGAGCATATCCTTATGAGCATCTACCCACATATTCCATTTGGTTTTCATTTCTCCTTCAGCTTCTTTACGTTCTGCTTCCGGTTTCTTCATCCACTCTTCTAAAACTGACACTGGTGCCATGTATATTACTGTGAAATTTTTCATAGATTAAGTTTAGCATGGATTGGGGTGGAGGGTTTGGGTGGGTGAGACTTCGGAATGAAGTGAGGACAAGATTGTTATATCATTTTTATCTTATAAATGATGCTCCCTATCAATTCCTCGAGGAAGTGATAGTATATGCTTAAAGTAATACAATGAACTCACTGGCACAAAACCAAGATTTTGTTCTCATTGAAAACCATTTTGGCGTTCCTAATCATGTTATTAGAGTATTGACACGTAATAAATGTTCGACAGATTATGTAGAAGCTCTTCAGGAAATAGCTCGTATTTTATATCCTGAAGACAGCTTCGAGATTTTTGTTCTCCCAGCCGAGCCCGGATCTTATAAAGATGTAATTAAACTCGTAATTACAAAAGGTAAAAAGGCCGGTCAAGTAATAGTTGTGGGGGGTGCATTATTAGGTTACCTGACTTATCATGATACTCATCAAGAACATCTACATAATCAAAAAATGAACATAGTTGACGATACCCAAAAATGTTTATCGCTTCAAAAAGATATTCAAGATATTGGCGAGAAGTATGAAATAGAAAATTTACCTACCGCTTCTATTGCCACCGTTTGTGGAAGTTTGACACTCAAAAAGAAAAAGAATGATTTGTATACCACTTTGAATAATGACGATATGGTGGGGAGTAATGAAATTATTTTAAAAGCATCCTCTACTGAAATTGTTTCTTCGAAAACCATCAACAGAGCACAATTCTCCGATTTTATTGAACCTGTAATTGACCAAAAATATTCTAGAGAAAATTTAGAGGGAATTATAGAGTTAACTTCTGCGGTGGTCAGGCAGAAAAAAGAAGGTAAAGGGATAACCTGGAGAGGAACTTATTACGGTCAAGATATCAATTACCACGATGTAAAGATTTTACAGAATGGTGATGATATTGATTTTTATATGCAGGATACCGACTTCAAAGAACAGATTATAAGTAAGGAGCGCGTTTTTGCAAGTGAAGATACGATGAGAATTATTTTTGATATTAAGGCAGATATTAAAGCTGGCATCGCACTTAACAAAGCTATCTATATAAGGTCAGTCGTTAACTATAACGAAGACGTAATTCCACACAACACCAAACTAAAGAAAGTAGATAACAGCCCGCCTCCTGACCAACAAAGTCTTTTTGACAATTTACCTCACTAGCCTTCCAGTTTGGTAAACTTAGCTAATTAGCGATCTATTTTTTAATGTCCACTGTCTCACAAGTTCTTTTCTGTTATCCATAAAATAATCAGTTTTAATTTCAGGATTACGAATTAAAAATTCAGCGTAATTGCATCCACTACATGCAAACGTGGTGACTTCTGGTTTGTAGGTTACGTGATATTCAACTTTCAAATCTTCTTCACAATATTTATCTCCACAAATTGGACATGTTTCGTTCATGAAGATTTATTAGATTTTAAATAAAATAACATTAGAAGGTATTAATTGTGTTGAAGTACAAGTAATAAAAAATTCAACAGTATACATTCCATCATATTTACCCCCGACATTGTTGGACTCCTTACCTTTAATAGGTTTTTGACAGTTCAAACCACCACTCTGTTTTAGGGATAAGGTTTCTTGCTTGATTACTTCTTGAGAAGAATAAATAAGTTTAAAATTATTAGAATATAATTCAGATTGTTGTTTAGAACTTTCGATAAGATAATAATCAAGATGTAATTGAGCTTTGGGGGTATTTACCACATTATTGTTCCCGTTAATTTGTACTCCACCCGGTGAGCTAATCATCTGTTGTGTTGGATTATCATTTTTAAAATAAAGAAGTGTGCCAAAAAAAATAGGCACTATGATACTACCACCTATTGCTATCCATTGAGTTTTTGTAAATTTCATAATTTATAAGCTTTTCAATCATCTGAAGTTGATTCAACTTAACTGGAGATAGGGAATCTCTCCGACAAGTATTTATTCGTCGTCACTCATAAATCTCGCCGGCCACGGCTCGCTTTTTTTTATTGCTATAAAAACATAGCTCCGCCCTTCGAGTCCCTACGCAAGACATGCAGATGTCTTGCTATCTCCACAGTAGACAAAATTAAATCACCGACGTCAAATCGGTGATTTAATTTTGTTGCTGGCCCCCTCGGGCTCGTACTTTTTAGTTCATTACCTCACAAAGCTTCTCAGGAAGAAAAATTATTACTTCTCTAACCCTCTTCGGAATCTTTGCTTTTAAAAATTACTTTCATTATAGAAAGTGCAACTTCTTGATTCTTCCTAGAACCTTCTGAAAAAGTTTTATTGCCATTTAAAGATATTAGGTTCAAAACTTCATTTATTATAGAACCTAACTGCACATAAATTAGTGCTGTATTTTTTTGTAAATTTACTTCAACCTCATCTTTTTTTTTAGCATCTACTCCTGGAGTATAGGCTCCAGTTGCAAGTGCACATCCATATAAAGATCCATGTAATGCCTCTGAAGCATTGGAGTAAATACTTAATGTGTTTAGTAAGAAAAATTCTGTTTTTATTTTTGTGTTTTTAGCAATGAATGCTACTTTCTTATCTATGTTTAAGTTGCTCCAATTTTTGGTATAGTCCGTTTCAGAAAAAACCTCTAAAGCTCTTTTAATTTTTTTATTTTCCTTTAGTTTTTCTTTACCTGTATATTTTAAATTTATAGAGTTACTTTCTGTAAATTTAGATCTATCAGAATTGTGGAAAGCTTTGTAATATGGATGTAGGAAAAATTTTTCATATTCTTCATCACCACAAACTTGTAAATAACAAAAATTAGTAAGTTTTTCTATAAAAGACCTTGCTAACATCATCATTTCTGAATAGAAATATTCAGGACTGCCCCCAATTTTATAAATTGCTGTACCTGTAGAACAAGATGAAGCTATGACAATTTTTGATTCAAATACCTTTCCTTGAAGTTCGCTCTGGCAAACACCTTTAAGTAAAGTCAATTGTGCTAAGAAATATTTACGTAATTCCTCAATTAATAGCTCTAAATCCTCTTTCTTTAATTTTTGGTTTTCCATTAATTTATTAAGCTTCTCGGTCACTCGAACTCGCTCAATTTTGCTGGGAGATAGGGAATCTCTCCGACAAGTTTTTATTCGTCGCCACTCATAAATCTCGCCGGCCGCGGCTCGCTTGTTTTTATTGCTATAAAAACATTGCTCCGCCCTTCGAGTCCCTACGCAAGACATGCAGATGTCTTGCTATCTCCACAGTAGACAAAATTAAATCACCGACGTCAAATCGGTGATTTAATTTTGTTGCTGGGAGATAGGGACTCGCTCCTCGCTTTGCTTAGCTCGGAGTTCCGGTTCTCTCATCGAGAACCTCTCGAGTCCTATCCATGCAATATGAAAAGTAAAAGCACCCGCTCATCGCAGGTGCTCTTACTTTTCATTGCTGGGAGATAGGGACTCGAACCCCAATACTCAGGACCAAAACCTGATGTCCTACCATTAGACGATCTCCCAATGTCGCTACATAATACTGAATTTTTCTTATTTTATCAAGTGGGTAGTAATTGTATTACAAAAAATATTTTTATATCAAATAAAATAAAATCTAAACCATACAAAAAATTACACACCAGTCATCCAAGTTTCATTTATGTCAAATTTATTTTTTAAAAACACTGTAGCCATAAGAGAAATGAAATAAAAAGATATCAACACATTCCACAGATTTGCACCACTTCAACATTTGGGTCTATACTCTAGAGATTAAGAAATTGTATATGTCACATTCATCATCAAACAAAGAAAGAATTCTTACCCCAGAACTTAACTATCGTGCTGATCAAGCTTCTGAAATATACAATCTCCGTTGCACTAATAAATCAGCAGCAACGCTTTGCATGCTCTCCACACTCGCTGTTGTAGGTATCGCCCTTGAAGGACCAACATCAGATACTAATTTACTTGCACAGAAGACAATATTGTAAGAATAAATCACAAACCCAAGCTTACGCTTTACCATTGGTGGTTGTGCTCAGTTTTTTACTAAAAACTGAGTTCCCGGCGCTCGCGCTTGGTCAGTTGATAACTCATATTGACAATTGACCATGTATTTTGTAGTGTGTAAAGATAACAGGGGTCTAAAAACCTTTGAAAATAATAGCTTTATGGCCTTAAGCGCTGAACTAAGAAACTTATTGAAAGAATCTCAGCTCTCATTCGAAGAAGTGAGAGCTTTTGAAGTTGGTCTCGAGACACTTACCGAACGTGAACAAATAGAATTCTATACTCACTTATCTAAGGACCCACAACTTATCTATCCTATTTATATTCACTACAAAGCGAAAGCTCGCGCTATTCGTGGAACAGACCAAGAGTGGCAAGATGCAGTTGATGCTGAAGTAAAAGATTTAGAAGATTACTTAGCTAGGAAGAGGGTAGGTGGAGAAGTTGCATAAAAAAAGAATCCTCAAGGG
>CAYVUY010000011.1:0-13732 GCA_964455195.1 uncultured Candidatus Saccharibacteria bacterium | reverse complement strand
TTTTTTTTTTCTACCCCACTTCTCCAGGCAAAATCAAACTGAGTTACTTCGTTTGATTTTGACTAAGCAGTTCTTCACCAATCCCCATATGCTACACTTTATTTCATGCATAAGGTAAAAGAAGTGAAGCTCGGATGGAACGCATTCATACAAACCAAGAACTCTTTTAAGCTCTCTCTCATATTTTCTATACTTTTGTTTGTTCTCATTTGCCTTATACAAAATGGTAACGCCTCACTTCAAGCACTTTCATTTACATCTCTTCCTCCTTTTGAAAGGTTATCACTCTTTGTTTCTACGCTTTTTAGTTTAAAAACTTCTTTTACTACTATCGCTCTTATTATCACTGTAATAAGCTCTATTCTAAGCGGTATCTCACTTGCTGTAGCATATGAATATTTCTATATACGTAAACAGGGAATAGATAAGAGTAGTCTTGCTTTTACCACTTTCTCATATCTCCTCGTCATCATTGGAGTACAGTGCGCGGCGTGTAGTCTTGTTATTGTAAGTATTTTCATTTCTGTTTTTGGTAATTTGCTTGCTCCGGAATTCTATGTAACCTTTTCATCGTGGTTCGGACTTGTCGGTATTTTCATCCAACTAGTAGTATTATGGCTACTTCTTGGTAAACTATCTAAACCACTCACGTGTTAATTTATGTCAGCAGTAGCACCTCCATCTAAAGCCGTCACATTCTTCATCTTTCTGGGAGTATTGATTATCATTATTGCTTTTAGTATTGAACTTTCTAATCAGCAAGGTGTTAAAAACCCACTCCAATCGTATGTAGAAAATACAAATATCGGTCCTAAACCTGCAGTATATGAATACTTCAATGTTACTCGTGTAGTAGATGGAGATACGCTTGAAGTAGATATTCACGGCACCAAAGAAAAGGTGCGTCTCATCGGTATCAATACTCCAGAGACAGTAGACCCACGTCGTCCAGTGCAATGCTTCGGTAAAGAAGCGAGCGCTCGTATGAATGAACTAGCCAAAGGTGAGAAAGTGCGCCTAGAATCAGATGATTCCCAATCATTCCGTGATACCTACGATAGATTACTTGCATATGTGTACTTACAAGATGGTCAAATGCTTAACAGGAAAATGATAGCTGAAGGTAACGCTTATGAATACACCTACGGTACACCGTATAAATATCAAAAAGAGTTTCGTGATTTGGTAGCGCTTGCTCGTACAAGTAAGCGTGGGCTATGGGCACCGGAAACATGTAATGGAACTAAATAATTTTTCAATCTACTATGTCTTTTCTTTTAGAATTAATTAAAAAAGTATTATATCTCATTCCAATTATTATTATTGCATCGATACTTTTCATTGTGGGGCATTACACATTGAAGAATACTGGTCTTATAGGTAATGGTAAATCATTCGCATCGAATGATTTCTTACCAACTCCAGGAACATTCACAGTAATCACAGGTAAAGCTCCAACCCCGACAGATACTCCAACTGGTCCATCTCCAATCAATACAACATCACTGAAATATCCAACCTACACATATAACAACATAACCACAGAATACACTCAGGCTAATAGCCAAGTAAGAAATATAGTGTTGGGGAGAAATAACACACTCTATTCGGGAGCTATGGTATCAGGCAGTGCAAGAGAAGGGTTTTTAAATAATGGTAAATTCTCAGTAGTACTTCTTAATCAACAAGGGCAAATTATCGCTACCACAGTGGCTGTTTCTACAGGAGAGTCAGAGACCACTTATGACATTTGGATACCGTGGCAAGCGAAATTTGGCTTTATACCGCCACAATCATCAGGGGTCTGTACTCTTGTATTCCAAAATCAGAATTCTACTGGAAATACAGCACTTTCTAAAATTATCCGCATCCCAGCAAATTGTGAATAATTTTTAGTTGTTTTGAAAATAAAAACCGGCCGTGTTTCCACGTAACCGGCTTTTCGTGAGAATTACCTCACAGAATATTCACTCGAGCTTGAAGGTAGATGTATCAGCGTTTGGTACAGCTTCCACCTTGGCTTGCTTTTCTGCCTCAGATTCGAGAATCTTGTCCAAGGCATCTGGTTGTAAGTCATAACGACTTCTTCTTATTGCCTCAAGTTCTGCTTCTTCTGACTTTGCTCTTTTGCTTCTCCCGGGGCGAAGAACTCTTTGACTACCGTATGCTGGCTCAAAAAAACTATTTGATTCTTCCTTGCGTAAGTGAGCTAAACCTTTTGCGATGTACTCTTTCGAGAGTCCTAACTTCGTAGCTTCTGCTTCCGCATCCTCAAAAGAACCGTAGTGTCTTCTTAAGATACCAAGAGCTGACGAAGCGGGGTACATGTCTTCCACTTTAGCCGCAGGGAACTTCCCATCCAAAAAATCATATTCTCTTTGCTGAGCGACTTTTTTCGCATTAAGAATATGTTCCTCAAGTTGCGCTTTACGGTCTTCTGGTGTTGGGGTTGGTGCTTTCTCTAACATGAAAATCTCCTACAATTAAGTAGATGTATACAGTTTCATTCGATTTTGATTCTTTGTCAATCTTTATTGAAACTAAAGAGCGCGCCCCACGGGGTGCGCTCTTTATATTTTTCAATAAAATTTTTGAAAATTCTTATATCTTAAGCAATCAATCTATCGATAACAGCCTTCACGAGAGCTCCATCTGCTGTAGAACCAAGTTCCTTCATCATCATACCGACGAATTGTCCTTTCTTGGTTGGATCAACTGGTGAAGCAGCAATCTTAGCTTTTACTTTAGCTTCAATATCAGCTTCTGACATTTGTGCTGGAAGGAAAGATTCAAGTATAGTGAGTTCTTTCTGTTCTTCTTCTGCAAGTTCAGGACGCCCTGCGGAAGTGTATTGTTCGATACTGTCTTTACGTTGCTTGGTCATCTTCTTAATAACCTTAAGACAATCCTCGTCAGAAAGAGGTTCTTGTGGAGGGCGTCCTTGAGAAACAAGTTCATTAGTAAATGCAGCTGATACGAGACGGAGAGTGTTTAATCTATCCATTTCTTTTGCACGCATTGCTGCTTTGATTCCTTCTTTTATTTGTTCTTGCATAATGGATATATTCTAACATGGACTAGTATTTAAAAGAAAAATGGGTCCGTCTTGCGACGGACCCTAAGATGGTAAACTCAACCATCATCGATGGAGACTTGCCTGAAACTGCTTCACACAACGACCGCCTTGCACCCACTTCACTTCATAGTCTACAACTCTACATTTTCCTTCGCAAGTGTTTCGAAAGTTTGGGTAACTTCTTTTGATATACATCTTCGAGTGCTATGTGGCAGTGCTTACAGTGCCCATCTTCCCACTTATGAGAACCCACGGTCACGGGACACTTTGTACGACGCTTACCTTCAGTGCTTACCTTTCTACTGCTTGACCTTTTGTCTGGTCTCATGACGTATGCATCCTTGGCCAGAACTTTACAGTGAATGCAACGACCCTTTTTCCATTCATGAAAGTCAGTCCACACATCGCGTCTTTCATGAGGTTCACCCTCCAAGACAAAAAAGGGGAGATATTGTTTCGCGCGTCCGACCGGGCACTTGCTTCGATTTCTCGTCTTAACAAGTTTCACACTTGTCACCTCTACCGTTAAAGCCAAGTCGAGAATGTTCTTCTCTGTTTGAATGAACTGGCACGCGCCTTTCTTTGCTTTGTTCACGGCAGATGCTACGACTTTGTTCTTGCGATATCCTACTCTACGCACTGTCATCGCAATGTTCCGCTGATTGAATTCGGTTGTCATTTCAAAAACTCCTCATTTGTTCAATTATTCAAAATTCTACACATCTATAAAATATATGCAACAATGCATTTACTTGCCTTCATACTATAAAAAAGCTGCCCGGGGTTTAGGCCGGACAGCGAAGACGCACTCTCTGAACTTACAGACCTTGGAGAAACCGACACTTGGGAGGGTAGTGTCCGCACCGGACCTGTTGGTGCGAAGAACTGCAAATTCAATAATGATAGTAATATGTATCCACATAAAAAGCAACTAGTCTTTTTGTTTGTTATACTCATTTAATATGACACCAACTATTTTGATAGCGATATTCGGAACACTTATTACTGTGTTACTTTTGGTTCTTATTTTGAGAAACAATAATACAAAAGATGATGACACTGAACAAACATTTCTCATTCTTCAAGATCAACTCGAACGTTTACGTAATACTATAGATAACAAACTAGAACGCTCACAGTCAGAACTTCATCAAGTACTTCATAGACAAGGCACAGAATCTACTCGTCTTATCACTGAGATAACTCGTGAGCTCACTGAGGTAAAAGAAGGTAACAAGCAAGTATTCTCCATGACAGAGCAATTAAGTAACTTAGAGAAAGTACTTACTCACCAGAAACAACGTGGTAACTTGGGTGAAGCATCTCTAGAGCTTATCTTGTCTAATATCTTGCCACCAGGAGCATACAAAACTCAGTATCAGTTCAAGAATGGTGATGTGGTGGACGCAATCATCGAAACCAAAGAAGGTATTATCCCAGTTGATGCAAAATTCTCTTTGGATAATTACAATCGTGTCACTAATGAAGATGACCCAGTGCGCAAGGCAGAACTTGAGAAGATTTTCAAAAATGATTTGAAACTTCGAATCGACGAAACATCTAAATACATAAAGGAAGAAGAAAATACTCTACCTTTTGCTTTCATGTTCATTCCCGCTGAAGGAATTTACTATGATTTACTCGTGAACGAAGTCGGCTCGATGAAAGTTAATTCTCGTAACTTGATTGATTATGCATACAAAGAGAAGAAAGTGATTATAGTCTCACCGACGACGTTCTATGCTTATCTTCAGTCAGTGCTGTATGGATTCAAGGCATTCAAAATTGAAGAATCTGCTAAACATATACAGAAGCGTGTAGAAGAACTCGGTCGTCATATTCTAGCGTATGAAGATTATATGAAAAAGTTAGGTAATACGCTTGGAACTACAGTGAATCATTACAACACTGCATATAAAGAATTAAAAAAGGTTGATAAGGATGTTCTCCGTATTACCGGTGAAGGAGGGGAGATGGAAACTATCGTATTAGATAAACCAACATACGAGGAGGAATAAAAAATACCCCGCGCAAGCGCGGGGTATTCCACTTCGGGTCTTACTTCTACATCCGAGGTATTTCGGCGAGGGTCTTCGAGACTTTTCGAATTTCATTTGGCCACATGAGAACCCAAGCAATTTTTTCGAGAAGGCCGAACGCTCCATCATCGAAAAAATCTTCCTCGAAATCCTCATCAGAAAAGACCATGTTGTAGGCGGCCGCTCCGATGAAAACATAGGCGAAGATTCCGGTGGGAATGATGACTAACCACTGCCACTCACGGAAATTCAACAGGATGAGTGTCGTGAGAATTGAGGCGACCCACACGAAGATTTTCGCCTGAAGCGGTCGAGAAGAACGGATGTACTCCGCTTGAAGCGGGAAAGTACGCTCCAGCAAAAACAACGGCCAGAACTGTATGCACAGAACATCAGGCCAGAGGCTGTTGTCCTTTTCGAAACGTCCACGTGAGTTGCTCGGTCGATAGATGACGATTTTGTTGAGAACAACCCAACCAATTACTTCGTAAAGCAGCAAACCGAACAGGTACCACATGAGTCACCTCCTTCTTGTGTTATTTTTTGCGAAAGGGTTCTGAAACAAAACCCCACGCGAACATGAGTGCAGTTATGCACCACATCGCAGGGATAATGAGTATTTCAGCGAGTGTTGTTTTATCTCCATCATCTTCGTCGTCAGATATTGCACTCATGCTACGCACCTCCCTATGGGTTATAAAGCGAGAACATATCAATAATAAAACTACTACACGTATTGAAATCCGTCAATAGTATCAAGAAGATAAAGTCTTGCGTAAATATGATAAATAATGTATAATTGCATGATTATGGAATTTGCAGTACTAAAAACAGGTGGGAAACAATACAAAGTATCAGTTGGCGACACACTCGCTATTGAGACTATTAAAGGTGAATACAAAGTAGGTGATAAGCTTACTTTCGAAGAAGTGCTTCTTAAAGACGACGGGAAGAAGACTACAATCGGAACTCCTACAATCGCTAAGTCAACAATCGAAGCTTCTATCACAGAAATTGGAAAGTTAGACAAAGTAACTGTAGTACGTTACCGTCAGAAGTCTCGCTATCACAAGAAAAACGGTCACAAGCAACCGTACATGGGAATCAAGATTGAAGCAATTAACTAATTACTTTTAAATCAAAAAGAGGAATCGCCGGACACAAAGTGTCCGGCGATTTTTCATGGAACGAGGTTAGGTTAGTCAAGGAGGTGTTGGCGAATCCATCTGTAGTAGTACCGGAGCAATGCTATCTGGATAAGCTCAAGAACTGCAACAACAGTAACAAGCGTGATGACTGCGCTTGACCTATTGTCACCAACAAATAAAACAAACCACGGTAGGCCTGCACACCAGAAGAAAAACAAACCATTGAGCATGTCCTCTTTACTATCCAAGATGTTGAGGATGCCCTTTCCTCCATTACTACGAGGGAAATGGCCTGGTTCTTGAGCAACTTCCTTACCCAAGGAACCGATGGTACCAAGATACGAACCATGGAGAACCGGAAGCCATGAGAAAGCTTGCTGTGTAAAAAAACAAAATGCGGGATAGCCGAAGAGCAGTACCGCACTGAAACACAACAAGACTTGGCAATACTGATGGTAGTGCTTGAGCCTCGGAACTTCAGCTGGTAGAGCATTAGTCCCATTGGGTACCTTTTTCACAGACACTCCTTTCAAAGGACAATATAAAGTTACTGGTAATCCTACATAAAATATACCTCTATAGCAAGAAGAAATCGCCGGACACAAAGTGTTCCGGCGATTTTCATCCGTCATACCACAACCAGAAACCGATACCCAAGAGTATCGAAGCTAGTAGCAGTCCAAATAGAACAATCAGGAACATTGGCATGCAATCCTCCTTGTTGGTTTGCTTTGTGATAATACTACTTTATTTATTGTCTTCTATCAAATGCGCTATTAAAAGTGTCTTTATCTACGTATTCAAGTTCCAATCCAGAAGAAAGTCCTCGAGCTAGTGTGGAAATCTTAGTACCATTAATACCCACTATTTGTCGTACTGTTTTTTCTACATAATCTCTCGTTTCGTCTCCAGAATCTGTAACTGGAAGTGCGAAAATAACTTCTTTCAAAATTCCATGTGCAACTTTTTCATGAAGGGTAGCTACGAATTCACGAATACGAACGAAGTCCGATGGTTTGTCAGAAAGTATCGGAACTAATCCGCCTAATACGAAATATATTCCAGAATATAATCCTGTCTTTTCTATTGCGTCCACATCAAGCTCTTTTTCTACCACTATCACGGTACCGTGGTCACGTGTGGAGTCACGACATATGGTGCACTTAGCCTCAACTGTTGCTCGTACCTCTCCGAAGTACCTATAGCACTCAACACACTGCTTACCAGAGCTTTTAATCGCTTCTATGGTGCGTATAATGTCATCTTTATAGCGAGTGTCTGCACGTAAGAGATAATAAACGAATCTCTTGGCTTGTTTCGGACCAATGCCAGGAAATTTCATGAAGAGTTCTGCGAGATGATCTGCTGGATTCATAATAGTCTTTAGAGTATAGCAAATTTAATTCAAGAGTTGACTATTATCCTTACTTTCTATATAAAGTACATAACTGGGCGAAATCGCTCTTTTCGAAAAACAATTCTTTTGGAGGAATTCCATGGAAAATGAAGCGATGGGGAAGATTCTGGTCTTCCTCTCATACGTTCTCCTTTTTGGTGTAGCTTGCTACATCACGGCTCGAATCAACAAAAGCAAGAAGAAAAATGAAGCAAAAAGTGAAGTCATCGAATGGGGTGAACTCACTGCGCTCGGGCCACTGCGGGCGTGTACTTTCACTCGCATTCACATCAATCGCCAAGCTGGCGAGGCACTCTACTTTCTCAACGAACGTTCTGCGAAGCAACATGTTTCGAAAGTAATGCCTCAAGTTGTAATCGATGGAAAGACCTTCGACCAGGTAGAAGGTTGGCACCTCCAGGCAAATACCAATCGAGGCTACCTTCGCGCCATCAATGGCAAATGCAGGGTAGTCCCAATTACTCTCTTTCAGTAGAAAGGGACGCCAGTAAAAGGCGCGTCTTACAAACGCGCCTTTAACATTTTCTAATTCAAATCCTGAGTCGCTAATTTATTTGTGTCGAATTTTGCTAAATTCGACATTTCCTCACCTTCGTTCATCAAAATTCCGGGATATTCATTCCTGGCATTACGAAATCTCCAAATTCACTTTTCTCAACAGAAAGGAATGTTGCCTTCTTATCGTCGAATGCTAGCTCTACAATACCTGTAGGACCATTACGATGTTTTTCAATAAGTATTTCTACTACGTTTTTCTTTTCATTATTCTCACCGTATTTATCTTCACGGTGAATAAGCATTACAACGTCCGCATCTTGTTCGATAGAACCTGAATCACGAAGGTCAGAGAGGCGAGGTCGTCCACCACGAGATTCAACCGCACGAGAAAGCTGTGATAGTGCAATTACCGGTACATCGAATTCCTTAGCGAGACCCTTAAGGGAACGAGAAATTTCTGTTACTTGATTCACCATATTGTCATAACTTTTTGTAGTTCCCATAAGCTGAAGGTAGTCCACGATAATGAGTCCGATAGGGCGTTCACTTCCAAGACGTCGCAAAACACTTCGCATATTCATCACCGTGTTTGCTGGTTTATCATCAATATAAATAGGAGCCTGCATCAATTCATGCATTCCTTGTTGAAGACGACCGAGTTCGTCATCTATAGAGAGTAGGTGTGGTGCCGTACGTAGTTTCCAACTATCAACTTGAGACTGTGCCGCAAGCATACGATCAACAAGTTGTTGTCGTGACATTTCGAGTGAGAATATAGCAACAGGAGTTTGATATTTCGTTGCTGCATTACGTGCAATATCAAGAGCAAGAGATGTTTTACCAACAGATGGACGAGCAGCGAGAATGATGAGGTCTGACTTTTGGAATCCAGCAAGCTTCTTGTCCAAATCTTTGAATCCAGACGCAACACCACGAACTCCGTCTTTCATTTCGGATAACTTTTCGATACGCTCCCAAGTTTCTTCCATCATCTCGTTTAAACCAACGAGGCGTTGATTCCCAGCCCCATGAGAAGTAAGTTCGTATACTTTCTTTTCGGCTTGTTCAAGTACTGACTCTAATTCTTGTGCTTCATCATAGGCGAGTTCACCAATATGATTAGATGCTTCGATAAGTTTACGAAGTAATTCTTTTTTACGAGTGAGTTGAGCATAATACTTGATATTAGCCGCTGAACCAACAAGAGAAAGTAAATCTGAGAGGTACGCAGCACCACCTACTTGTTCTAATTCTTTTTTATCTCGAAGACGTCCAGTGACAGTAAGAAGGTCTACCGGTTCTTTCTTATGCATAAGATCTTCAATGGCATCAAATATCATCGCATGCTTTTCTGCGTAGAAACTATTTCTTGTTACAACATCTACGACATCAAACATCGAATCAGGGGAGAGAAGTATAGAACCAAGAAGTGCTTTTTCTGCATCTAAATCTTGTGGAGGAAGACGTGGACCACGTAATGGGTCAACATCCTGTGATTGATTTGAATAAGAAGATGCGTATTTCTTCTTACCGCCTTTATCTCTGTTTTGTGTACTTTCTGGCATCAACATGAGTACCAGTGTAGCTCGCTTAGAAAAAGTTCGCTACCTACACAAAAGCAAATATTCAGGGGATTGTGGGGACAAGAAGACTCTCAGCATTTAATAGGGTTATCCAGTCATAAAAGGTCTAAATATGCTCTAAATCTACTATTGACAAATTTATAAATATGATATATAATATTCTTAATTATTTGCACACCACAAACAGGAGGAGAGAGCCATGTTCCGAAGTTGACGATAATAATCGAGGCATCGCATTCATTCCGCGCCGTATGATGCGAATCCCCAGTCTCGCCAAAAAGGCCACATGCCATGGGGGAAAGGTCCGACTTCAGTCGGGCCTTTTCATTTGCTTATATTTTCTTACTTACTTCCTGCCCATTTGGACCATCTTTTACCACAAAGCCTAATTTATATATTTCATCACGTAATCTGTCTGATTCAAGGAAGTCTCTGCTATCCTTCGCTACCTTACGAGCATCCAGAAGTATTTGTATTCCGGCAGGAATTTCCACAACTTCTTTCTTTACATCCTTAAGACCAAGACCTAATACTTCATCAAATGAAAGAATGGTAGCATATTTATCTGCATCAGAGACAAGACCGTCTTTAACTAACTTCCATATAAGTGCTATAGCTTGCGGAGTAGCAACATCATTCAAAATAGTTTCTTCGAATTCTTTTTTATACTCTATATGTATAGTCCCAATATCACCCTTATGCTCTGCCATCCAAGCGCATAGCTTGTCATATGCCTGTTTAGAACCCATAAGTGATTCGAATGAAAATGCTACTTCTGCTCTATAGTGTGTAGTAAGTAAATAGTATCGATAAGCAAGTGGGGAAATATGTTCATCTGTAATACTCTTCAAACGAAGAAAATCATCTTTTGATTTAGACATCTTACCGGTTGCATCATTGAGGAAATTCACATGCATCCAATAATTTACATATTTTTCTCCAGTAGTTGCTTCACTTTGAGCTATTTCGTTAGTGTGATGCACAGGAATATGATCTATACCACCAGTATGAATATCAAAATGATTCCCTAAGTATTTCATAGACATAGCAGAACACTCTATATGCCATCCAGGAAAACCACGACCCCATGGTGAATCCCATTCCATATGACGAAGTTGACCAGTAGGTGAGAACTTCCAAAGTGCGAAATCAGTAATATTTTTCTTCTCAGGGTTTTCTTCTACGCGAGCACCACTTTTCAAACCTTCTATATCTAATTTCGCAAGGTCAGCATAATGACTAAACTTAGAAGTATCATAATAGATACCGTCACTTGTTCTATAGGTATACCCTTGAATTTCAAGTGTGGTTATTAAATTAATTTGCTCTTGAATATTATCAGTAGCACGTGGGAAAAGATATGCATTTGTAGGTATATTAAGCAGTTTCAAATCTTCTAAGAATGCTTCCTCGTAGAACTTAGCGACTTGCCATGCGGTTTTACCTTCGCGTTCTGCACCTTTTTGCAATTTATCCATTCCTTCATCACTATCACCAACTAAGTGCCCAACATCAGTGATATTAATAACATGTTTCACATTATATCCAGCATAAACGAAGCTACGTCTAAGAACATCCGCGAATACATATGCACGCAAATTACCAATATGAGCATAATGATACACAGTGGGTCCACATGAATAGATACTAACAGCACCTTCATGAATAGGTGTGAAGATTTCAAGTGAACGTGTGAGAGTGTTGTAGAGAGTAATTGTTGGCTTCATGAAATATAATTGAGTTGTTCCATTTATTTTACCACACTCATACGCTATACTGAGATAATATGATGCAAACACAAACAACTGAGAAAAAACGGTATCTCGTAATTACTATCATGGGTCTCTTCTTACTTCTGCTTGGATATTTCGCAGGAACTCGTGGATTCACCCAAGTTCAAGCTCAATCAGTTACCCTTGAAGCTGTAAAAGCAAACAGTACTCTTCTAGGAGAGGTACAGCAGATTCTAGACACAAAATTTATTAATTGGAAAGCTTCAAGTACTCCTCCAACAGAAAAGGAAAAGGAATATGGAATGATTAAGGGTTACGTTGATTCATATAAGGATCCATACACAGTATTCTTCCCTCCAGCAGCTGCAAAAAGCTTCGCACAGAATGTAAAAGGTTCTTTCGGTGGTGTAGGTATGCAAGTTTCTGAAAAGGATGGTCGCGTTGTTGTTATCGCGCCATTAAAAGATAGTCCTGCGATGAAAGCTGGCATCTTAGCTGGTGATATTATTGCAACGATTGATGGTAAAGATACTTCATCTATGTCATCTGAAGAAGCTGTTTCACTTATTCGTGGAGATATCGGTACCGATGTAAAAATCGGAGTACTTCACAAAGGTGGTAAAGCTGTTGTAGAAGTAAAGATTACACGTCAAGAAATTAAAATCCCTACAATAGATACAGAAAAGAAAGAAGGTGTATTCATCATTCACCTTTATAATTTCTCTGCAGAATCTCCAGCACTTTTTGAAAAGGCTATCAGAGAATTCGCAACATCTAATCTTCAATACCTCGTACTTGATCTTCGTGGTAACCCAGGAGGATATCTAGAAGCCGCGGTAACTATGGCAAGCTTCTTCCTTCCAGAAGGAAAAGTGATTGTATCTGAAAAGCATGGTGATGGTAAAGATGAACCTACACACAGAAGTAAAGGTTACAATCTTTTCAATAGCAATCTTAAGATGGTTATTCTCGTAGACGGAGGTTCTGCATCTGCGTCAGAAATTCTAGCTGGAGCTCTTAAGGATCACGGAATAGCAAAGGTGGTTGGAGAAAAGA
The DNA here is from genome assembly GCA_964455195.1 of uncultured Candidatus Saccharibacteria bacterium. GTDB lineage: Bacteria > Patescibacteriota > Minisyncoccia > Phycocordibacterales > UBA5272 > UBA11704. The sequence goes on along the minus strand of CAYVUY010000011.1, from coordinate 1,182 downwards.
GTTTCGGTAAAGGGTCTGTTCAGGAACTTATCAACCTAAGCGATGGTTCATCTATTAAAGTAACTGTTGCTAAGTGGTATACCCCGAATGGTATCTCGATTTCTGAACACGGAATCGTTCCGGATATCTTGGCCCCACTTGATGTAAAACTATTTACTGATAAGAAGATTGACAATCAAACTAAAATGGCAATCGATGTGGTGAAGGGTAAAGTAACCAAAACTCCAGAACCAGTAGCGACAAGCACAAAAGCTACTAGTACAAAGAAATAATACTGGAACAAATTAAAAACTCGGCACAATGCCCGGGTTTTTAATTTCTAAAACACCTTTATTCTACTCGTAATTTTTGCTAGAATAGGAAAATATATGAAAGTAGTACTACTAAAAGATGTTGCGAAACTAGGATTACGAGGTTCTGTCATAGAAGTTGCTAATGGCTACGGTACGAATGTACTTATCGCCAAAGGTCTTGCAAAACTTGCAACCAATACCATCCTTAACGAAATTAAACAAAAAGAAGCAGCGAAAATTCACAAAAAAGAAGTCGCAGTAAGTCTCTTCCTTCAAATGGTAGAGAAGTTACGTTTAACACCAATTAAAATTAGTGGTCATCGCCATAATAACGGTTCACTCTTCGCTACAGTAGGAGCAAACGAAATAGTAAATGCTATTCATACAATAACCGGAATTTCAATTAACGAAAAACAAATTCATATCGCTTCTCCAATTAAGCATCATGGAACTTACGAAGTAGAACTCACAGAAGGTGATAAAAAAGAAAAAGTACAAGTAATAGTAAACTAGAGATTTAGTTTGAAAAGATACTAAACAAAAAGCAAATTTAAATCCCGCCATATAGCGGGATTTAAATTTGTTTACTTACTGTCTGCTTCTTTTACGTGTACAACTTTCTTCTTCTTCCAAGTTCCGTCGAAGTTAGTGTGACGCTTGTCAGTGAACGATACAACACCACTCTTAAGAGCAAATAAAGTATGATCCTTACCCATACCAACGTTCTTGCCAGCCATGATTTTGGTTCCACGTTGACGAATGATTATATTTCCTGCGTGAGCGATTTCACCAGCATAAAGCTTAGTACCGAGGTACTGTGCGTTACTATCTGTGAGGTTTTTAGCCGAACCCGCGGCCTTTCTGGTTGCCATAGTGTATGAGGTATACT